>CAZVLO010000062.1:0-17173 GCA_964628265.1 uncultured Papillibacter sp. | reverse complement strand
CTTCTGAGTGAAACGGCCGGCCGCATCATTCACCGCCTCACAGGCGGCCGTTATGAACGGCTAACCTTTGACAAAACCCTGGACGCCAGCGCCAGGACCGGCTCCGAGACCGTCAGCCGCAACATCCTGTCACTGAGTGTCGGCACGGCCGATCAGATCTATCTCGCACTCCGGCTGGCCATTTGCGAGCTCATTCTGCCAAAGGAAAATCCATGCCCGCTTATTCTCGACGACGCACTGACGCGGTTTGACGATGAGCGCGCGCGTCTGGCGCTCGACTATCTGAAGGAGCTGGCCGAGGGGCGGCAGATCCTGCTCTTCACATGCCATAAAAGAGAAGCCGCCTATTTTGAAGGCGGTGACGTGAATATTCTGAAGCTCTGACATCAATTACTAAGGCATAACCGGGATCTCGGGCTTGCCCGAAATTTATAATCCCGTTTGCATATATTTATTTAAGAAGGAAAGTACTGAGATTATGAAAAAGCGTCTACTCCTGTCAGGCCTTGTCGTGATCCTGCTGATATCGGCAAATCCGATTGCCGAAGCGGTCGACAACAGCCCTGACGCCCCGCCGAGAGAGATATCGTTCTTAATCGACGGGCAGCCGGCAGACCAACACATCCCATCACTTCTGCTTAATTCCACAACGTATGTATCCATCCGTGCGTTTTCTATGGCAATGGGCGCCGAAAGCGTCACCTATAGCAGCGGCACCGCTGAGATCCTGGCCCCCGGCCTGACTGTTCAGGCCGCCATCGGCGACATGTACCTGGTAGCCAACGGGAGATATCTCTATGTCCCGGACACCTGCATTTTGGTAGACAACAGCATCATGGTCCCGGTCCGGATCCTGTGCAAAGCCTTTGACGCGTCTGTTGAATGGGACGGCGCGGCGCACAGCATCAATATCACAAAAGGCACGGGAGCCATCACACCCGGCAGCGAATTTTATGACGACACCGACCTCTACTGGATGTCCCGCATCATCAAAGCCGAAGCGGGCGGAGAGAGTCTCAACGGTAAAATCGCCGTGGGCGGCGTCGTCATGAACAGAATCAAATCCCCTGAATTCCCCGATACGGTTTACAGCGTCGTCTTTGACAGGCGATACGGCGTCCAATTCACACCCGCATACTCCGGCGCGATCTATAACAGACCCTCGGAAGATTGCATCATAGCGGCGAAAATCGCCCTGGACGGCGGCAACACAGCAGGCGAAAGCCTCTATTTCGCCTCGACGACCCGCTGTTGGGCAGGCAGGAACAGACCCTACGCCATGAAGATCGGAAACCACAACTTCTACGCATAAGAGTCATATAAAGCAGAAAAAAACGGGATAAAGCCTGTTATATAGAAAATAAAAGACAAAGAGATTCTCCCCGGGCCAAACGGACGACCATCCATCCGGCTCCGGTGAAGAATCTCTTTTATATTTCTTACCCGAAGGTGATGCTGATGGATATCACGTTGATCGCCGCGTGGAGGACGATGGAAGCCCAGATTGTTCCGCTCTTCTCATAACACCAGCAGAGGGCAATGGATGCCGGAATGTACTGGAGGAGGTACAGCAGCACGGTCCAATCGAGGCCGATGACAAAATACTGCCACAGGTGATAAACGGTAAATACCAGCGTCGTTATGACATAAGCCGCCGTACGGCTTTTGCCCCGGATTGTGCCGAAAAGCACGCCTCTGAAGAGCGTCTCCTCCACAATCGGTGCCAGCAAAACCGCGACGAAGACCGTGACATTCGTGTCGAGCTTCGTCTGCCTGATGATCTCCTGGGTGTTGGGATTTATCGTGCCTGACAGAAGGAAAGCCAGCAGTAACGATACGGCCATCACAAGAAAATAATTCATAAAATACGCCAGTATGACAGCCTTCAGTGCGTTGAGTGGCTTGCTCAGCATATCGGAAAAGGAGGTTTTCAGGTATCTCAGCATAAAGATCAGAATAAAAACAAAGCTAATTATATAATAGACGAGATTCACCGCTGCGTCCGAAAGCTCGATATGCATACGTGCCAGCAGCTCCGTATGCCCGAGTATCAACGGCAGCAGAAAAATATGAATCGGGAGATAAGCGGCTCCCAGTATCCGCTCCGATTTCAGCATCGGGAACTTAAAGTTATTTTTCACACAGTCATCCTTCGTGCATCATTGCCATTAAAGTTTCTTCTTCAGCTCAAACAGCAGGTTCAGTGCCTCCAGCGGCGTCAGGGTGTTCAATTCGGTTAGCCGGAGCCTTTCGGCAATCTCACCGCCGCTCATATCCATAAGCGATATTTGATCGTCTGCAGCCGGAGCCGCAGTGGTTGTCCTTTCGCCGCGTCCCTCTTCCAGCATTGCCAGAACGGTTTTCGCGCGCCTCACCACGCTGTCAGGGATGCCGGCAAGGCTCGCCACCTCGATTCCGTAACTGTCGTCAGCCCCGCCGGGGACGATTTTCCGAAGAAAAATGATATCCCCGCCGCGCTTTTTTGCTGAAATGTTATAGTTTTTAATGCCCGGCAACGCGCTCGCCATGGCTGTCAGCTCGTGGTAATGGGTTGAGAACAACGTCTTGGCACCCAGTTTTCGCTTGTCGGTACAATGCTCCAAAACGGCTCTTGCAACGGCCATACCGTCAAAGGTCGACGTACCGCGCCCAATCTCGTCCAGTATCAGCAGACTTCGGGACGTGGCGTGTGATAGGATTTCAGCCACTTCCGTCATTTCCACCATAAAGGTCGATTTGCCGGCCGCCAGATCGTCCGACGCGCCAATACGGGTGAATACCCGGTCAACAATGCCGACGCGGGCGGCGCGGGCCGGTACAAATGAACCGATTTGAGCCATGAGGACAATGAGCGCAGTCTGGCGCATGTAGGTGGATTTGCCGGCCATGTTGGGGCCTGTAATAATAAGCGTGCGCGCCCCGTCCATATCCATAACCGTGTCGTTGGGCACAAAAAGCGCATCGGTCTGCATCTTTTCGACTACGGGATGACGCCCGTCCCGGATGCCGATGACGCCGGAGAGGTCCACTTCCGGCATACAGTAGTTGTTTTTTACAGCCGTCTCCGCCAGAGAGCAGAGGACATCAAAGGACGCAACAGAATAGGACGCTGCCTGTATGCGGCCGACTTCGGCGGCGACCTGCTCCCGCAGCTCCGAAAACAGCCTGTACTCCAGGTCGCACAGGCGGTCCTTGGCCGTCATCAGCGTCGTCTCCAGTTCCTTGAGCTCCTGGGTGATAAACCGCTCGCAGTTGGAAAGCGTCTGCTTTCGGATATAATCCTCCGGCACATCCTCCGACGCGGAACGGGGTATCTCTATGTAATATCCGAACACCTTATTATAACCGACTTTCAGCTTCTTGCCGGTTCTCTCCCGCTCACTGGCCTCGATGGCGGCCATGGCGCCGGTACTGTCCTTTAAGAGCCCGCGCAGGTAGTCCGCTTCCTCATTGACGCCGCTGCGGATAAAACCGCCCTCCCGGAGGGAAAACGGCGGGTCGTCCTCGATGGTTTTTTCTATAAGTGCCTCAATATCCTGTAAGTCGTCGATCTTCTTCAGTTCCGTCAGCAGGCTTGATTTCATCGGCCCAAGGAGCGACAGGAGCTTTGGCAGCTGCCTGACCGAATACTGGAGCGCCTTCAAATCGCGGCAGTTGGCGTTCCCGTAGACGATCTTTCCGATGAGCCGCTCCATGTCGCCCACGTCGCGCATATGGAGCATGAGCTCCGACCGTACCACCGTCTCAGAATACAATTCGTGCACGGCGCTCTGCCGTCTTTTTATTTCAGCCGTCGCCACAAGCGGGCGCAGAATCCAGGAGCGCAGCAGCCTCCTGCCCATGGGCGTCTTCGTTTTGTCAAGCACCCAGAGAAGGCTCCCCTTCTTTTCGCCGGTCCGCGCGGAGGCCACAAGCTCCAGATTGCGAAGGGTCTGAATATCCAGCTCCATATGTCTGCCGCCGGTATTGACGCGGAGGCTGCCCAAGTGGGACAGATCCGTTTTCTGCGTATCCGAGAGATAAGAGAGGAGCGCGCCCACAGCGCAGACTGCCGCCGGACTCTCGCCGATGCCCAGCGCGTCGGGGCTCTCCGCGCCGAACTGCTCCGTAATGCACAGCGATGCCTGCGTAAAGTCAAATCGTGCGTCGTCCTTTTCCATGAGACAGCCCAGCTTATCCGCCAGCAGGCTCGTGATGTCGCGGTGCTCCTGCGCCCCGGCGTTCAGTACGGCTTCTGCCGGAGAAAACGCGGCCAGCTCGTTTAAAAGATGCCCCACGTCGCCGCCGGCAAAAAAAGAAACGCTGACCTCTCCTGTTGATAAATCCGCAAAGCAAACGGCATTTTGGGATGCATCCACATATAATGCGCAGAGGTAGTTTGATTTGTCTTCGTCCAGCATGGAGGTCTCTATCAGCGTCCCCGGTGTGATAACGCGCACGATATCCCTGTCCACGAGCCCCTTTGCCGTCGCCGGGTCCTCCAGCTGCTCGCAGATGGCGATTTTATACCCCTTGGCAATCAGCCGGCCGATATACGCCTCCGCCGAATGGTACGGCACGCCGCACATGGGAATGCGCTCGTCGGGATCCTCAGTCCGCTTGTCCCGCGAGGTCAGCGTGAGGTCCAGCTCCTTCGAAGCTGTCAGTGCGTCGTCACCGAACATCTCGTAAAAGTCGCCCAGACGGAAGAAGAGAATACTGTCGGAATTGCGCTCCTTTATCTCAAAATATTGCCGCATCATCGGCGTTGTTTCGGACATTATCGCTTCCCCCGTCGGTTTTTTTGTTAGTTTTTAGTATAACATAGTCATCAAGACCGTTCAATAGAGCGTTTGTGCATAAACCTGGATTTATGTTTGTGCATAAACCGAGATTTATCTATTGAGAAATGTGTCAAATTTTGATATAATTATAAGATATCAATGGCTGAACCCATACACGACTGCGGAGTTAGCTTATGAAATTTGTTGATTGGATCATAAACGGATATGACAGGACGGCGGCTGTGAGTCTCAGCCGCAGTGGTATCAATCCGCTTATTTCCGTCTTCCTTGCGTCCCGCGGTATGACAACAGTGGATTCTGCCAGGAATTTTTTGGACGATGACCTTGGTCGGGTGAACGATCCATTTCTCCTTATGGATATGGATATCGCGGTAAAAAGAATCCGTCAGGCGATTGAAAACGGAGAACGCATCGCCGTCTACGGCGATTATGATGTGGACGGTATGACGGCCAGCTGCCTGCTGGCCAGCTTTTTCAGATCCGAAGGCGTTGACATTGAGATTTATATACCCGGCCGGATGGATGAAGGGTACGGCGTCAACGAACCCGCTCTCGACGCGCTCGCCTCACGCGGCGTTACTTTAATCATCACAGTGGACTGCGGCGTCACAGCGCACAGCGAGACTGTCTATGCCAAACAGCTCGGTATCGATATAATTATTACTGACCACCATGAGTGCAAGGATGTGCTGCCTCCCGCTCATGCCGTTATCGACCCCAAGCGCAGGGACTGTCCTTATCCCAACAAGGGTCTGGCCGGCGTCGGCGTCGCCTTCAAACTTGTATGCGCCCTTGAAAACAATCTGGATATCGACAGCCTCCTCTTGAAATACGGCGATTTTGTCGCCATCGGCACAATTGCGGACGTGATGCCAGTCATCGGTGAAAACCGGATTTTAATCCGCCGCGGTCTCGCGGCGCTTAATATGAAGGGCCGCCCGGGGCTCAGAAGGCTGATGCGCGAAACCTGCACCATTGGCTTCGTTCTTTCCCCGCGCATCAATGCTGCCGGTAGAATGGGGCGCACCTCCCTGACCGTCGACCTGCTTCTGACCGAAAGCGAAGAGGAGGCCGAGCAGTTGACCATGGAGCTCTGCAGCCTCAACAGCGAGCGGCGTCAGCTGGAATCTGCCATATTTGAAGAAGTATATGCCTCTCTATTGAAAAAACCGCCCAGAGGTCCTGTCGTCATGTCAAACCGCGGCTGGTACCAGGGCGTCATGGGCATCGTCGCCGCCCGTATCGCCGAGCAGTTTTTATTCCCCGCCATCATGATAAGTATCGACGAAGACGGCGTGGGCAGGGGCTCCTGCCGGAGCTTCGGCACCTTCCGCATGTACTCGGCTTTGGAGCACTGCGAGGACCTGCTTGAAAATTTCGGCGGGCACGAAATGGCCGCCGGTCTGACGATTTCGGCAGCCAATATCGAGGAATTCAGCCGGAGAATATTTGACTATTATCATGAGACAATCAAGATTCCGGCGGTGCCGACGCTGCGGGTTGATTTCGAGGTCATCAAGCCGGATCTCCTGACTCTGGACAACGTCGCCGCCCTGGAGAAATCCGAACCCTTTGGAAACGGCCATCTACCGCCATTTCTGTGCTTCACGGGCGCCGTCCTGAACGCCGTCATCCCAGTTGCCGCGGGAAAACACACAAAACTGCGCATATTAAAGTCGGGCAAATCCTTTGACTGCATCTGCTTCGGCCGCCCTGTGGAGGAACTGGGCGTCACAGAGGGCCAGCTGGTCGATCTTGCTTTTGAGCCTGTTGTCAATGAATACCGCGGGTGGCGGAATGTCCAGCTGCACGTTATTGATATTCGCGCACACGGCGGTCTCTGACTGAACAGCGATCTGCGACAGCAATTGGAGTAAAGCTTCTATGGATGATCTCATGGATAAATACGCCCGGTTTGAGGCGGTCATAAGAGAAAACAACCCAGCGGCCGATTTGAAACGCATTCGGGCCGCCTTTGACTTTGCCCAAAATGCCCATGCATCCCAGCGCCGCAAGGACGGGTCTCCCTACGTGACCCATCCGCTGGCCGCAGCCGAAATCATCGCCGAAATGGGGATTGACGAGGAATCCCTTATAGCGGCGCTTTTGCATGACTGCATCGAGGATACGGGTATCACCCACGAGGAGATTGCCAAGCGCTTCGGCAACAGCGTTGCCGATATCGTCGAGGGCGTGACAAAGCTGTCCCGGGTACAGTACACCAGCAAAGAAGAAGAGCAGATGGAAAATCTGCGGAAGATGCTTTTGGCAATGGCCAAGGACATTCGTGTTATTATCATCAAAATCGCCGACAGGCTGCACAATATGCGCACCATGGAATACCAGACGCCTGAAAAACAGGCGGAAAAGGCGCTTGAAACAATGGAAATCTACGCGCCCATCGCCCACCGTCTCGGTATGCAGAAAATCAAGTGGGAGCTTGAGGACCGTTCCATTTTTTATCTCGACCCCATCGGCTACGCCGAGATCGAGGAAGGCCTCCGCCGTGTGATGAGCAGCAACGAAAAGTTTATCGACAGCATTCAGGGAAAAATACATGAACGGCTGCAGGAAAACGGTATTGCCTGTGACGTCTACGGGCGTGTAAAGCACATATACAGCATTTACAGAAAGATGTACAGTCAGAATAAAACACTGTCGGAGGTCCTCGACCTGTACGCTTTCCGCGTCATTGTCAATGATATCGCCGACTGTTATAACGTGCTTGGTTATATTCATGAAATGTTCCGCCCGATACCGGGCCATTTCAAGGATTATATAGGAACACCGAAACCGAATATGTACCAGAGCCTGCACACCACGGTCATCGGCAGCGACGGTATCCCCTTCGAAGTCCAGATTCGTTCCTGGGATATGCATCATACGGCGGAATACGGCATCGCGGCGCACTGGAAATATAAAGAGGGCATCAGCGGCCGTATCGCCGACGAGGAAAAATTCGCATGGGTTCGGCGCCTTCTGGAGTCGCAGCAGGACAGTGATGCGCAGGATTTCTTCCAGGACCTGAAAATCGACATGTTCTCCGACGAGGTTTTTGTTTTCACCCCCCGGGGAGACGTCATAAATCTGCCGGCCGGCGCCACACCCATCGACTTTGCATACAATATTCATTCGGCCGTGGGCAACAGGATGACCGGCGCCATCGTCAACGGGCGTATCGTCCCTTACAGCCATGTGCTCACAAACGGCGATATCGTCGAGGTCATCACCTCCAATTCCTCAAAAGGCCCCAGCCGCGACTGGCTGAATATCGTCAAAAGCCCCGAAGCCCGCAACAAGATCCGCCTGTGGTTCAAAAAAGAGAAGCGCGAGGAGAACGTCGCCGCCGGCAAGCTCTCCTTTGAAGCCGAGCTCCGGCGCGCCTTTGTACCCATGTCGGATATCACGAGGGAGGATGTTCTGCCCCGCATTTTAAAAAAGCTCTCGTTCCCGTCCCTGGACGAGCTCTACGCTGCCATCGGCTACGGTGGGATGTCGGCCCAGAAGTCCGTTAACCGCATCCGGGATGAGTTGCGGGCTATAGACCGTGCCAAAAAAAAGGACGACCCGGACGCTCTCTCCTTTGAAGCTCGTTCTGATAAAAAGCTGAAGCCCATCCACGGTATTCTCGTGGAGGGCGTCGACAACTGCCTTGTCAAATTCGCGCGCTGCTGTACACCGGTACCGGGTGACGAGGCTATCGGCTTTATTACACGGGGTTTCGGCGTGTCCGTCCACCGGAAGGACTGCAAAAACTATCAGAATTCTATTGATAACCCCGGGGAAGCCGGGCGCTGGGTCCGCGTCAACTGGGCAAATTCAGACAGTGATGTCTATTCTACAGCGCTTTACCTCACAATTCGGGAGCGTACAGGTATTGTCATGGATGTCGCCACCATCCTCAACGGTTTGAAAATCAAAATGACATCGCTTTCCGCCAAGGATCTGGGTACGGTTACGACTGTTTCAATCGTCATGGAAGTCAAAAACCGCGAGGAGCTGAACACGGCCATTACCCGCCTGTCCGCCCTCACCGGCGTCCTGGAGATCAAGCGCAGCGACGGCTAAAACACAATAACCATTGTTCAAGCACTCGGCAAAAATATAGAAAATTTAACCAGGCAGTTTGGGACAGCTTCGAAAAAAGTCAAATCACTCAATGCGACATGCAGGTTTTAAGATTTAAGCAATTATTCGATGCGCTTCGTATTGAATGCGATCCCAAGAGGTTTAATGAAGAATATCTTATTGAGCTGGGTAAAGGTTCTTTTTTAATTAATGGTGCTTTTGAATTGTGCAGTTCAATATGCGAAAATCATAAGAAGGCATATATCGTTACGAACGGCATATCCGCGACACAAACAGCAAGACTCGAAAACGCCGTCATTAAGCCGTTTATTTCAGATTTATTTATTTCGGAGAATATTGGTTATCAAAAGCCGAATCCTATGTATTTTGAATATGTGTTTTCACATATACCTGATTTTGATAAAAGAAAAACAATAATCGTCGGCGACTCCCTGTCAGCGGATATCGCCGGCGGAATTGCCGCAGGTATTGACAGCTGTTGGTATAATAAATCCCATATCAAAAATGAAACCGCCATAATACCGACTTACGAAATATACAGTTTAAGAGAGCTCCTATGCTAACCCGAGCCGCCGCCCGACCCACTGCGAGCGGGTGGTCAAAACCCATCGTCTCACGCAAAAATGCGGTTCTTTGTGTTATAATGAGCATGACACCACCGTGTCGGCCGGGAGTTTTTCTGAAAAAATATATATACACCACATGTCATATTGCACAAAGAAAATTATAAACCCTGTAATCGCAACGGTTTAATATCAATCTTCACGGGAAAGATTGAATTTTTACGCATAAATATCAATGCTTTTTTTATAAATACACCCTGTTTTTTCCCAAAAACGCTCCGATATAACCGCATTTTTTAAAAATACGACCAGCATGCCGAAAGGATGATACGATTTGCGCGCTGTTGTTACCCGCGTTTCCACCGCTTCCGTCACCATCGGCGGTAATGTCGCCGGTGAAATCGGAAAGGGTCTCCTTGTCCTTATCGGCATCTCAACCACCGACACGCCCCAACAGGCTGAAAAACTGGCCGACAGGGTGACGGGTCTCAGGATATTCGAGGATGAAAACGGCAAAATGAACCTGAATCTGGCCACAGTGGGCGGGCACCTCTTGATTGTTCCCCAGTTCACGCTGTACGCCGATTTGAAAAGCCGCCGTCCGGGCTTTACGGGCGCGGCGAAGCCGGAAATCGCCATTCCGCTGTATGAACTGTTTATTGAGGAATGCCGAAAGGCGGGATTTCACGTTGAGACAGGTGTCTTCGGTGCCGATATGCAGGTCGCTTCTGTCAACGACGGGCCTGTTACGCTCCTGCTGGATACCGATCAAATATAACCTTCGCATTGACTATATAAGGAGTTGCAAATATGCTGATTAAGACCTTTGCTGTAGGCCAGATTGAGACGAATTGCTATATCGTCACGGATGAAAAGACGCTGAAATGCGCCGTAATCGATCCCGGAGACGAATCCAATGTCCTTCTCGACTATATCGAATCAAACAAGCTGAAGGCCGAAGCCATCCTCCTGACTCACGGGCATTTCGACCACCGGCTTGCCGTATTTGCGGTCAGCGAGGAGACCGGCGCGCCTGTCTGGATACACAGGAATGATGCCGTCACGGACGGCGGTTATGACCAATATAAACTGACCGCCAATGACAGTGTCCGTTTTTATGCCGAAGGTGATAAAATCGATGTAGGCGGCCTGTCCTTTACCGTTATGGAGACCCCGGGTCACTCGCCCGGCTCCGTGACGCTGCGCTGCGATAACGCCCTCTTCACCGGCGACACCCTCTTCCGGAGCAGCGCCGGCCGGACAGACCTGGGCGAGGGCAATATCCAGCTGCTCCTGCGCTCGTTGCACCGGCTGTCGCAGCTGGACGGCGATTTTGAGGTTTACCCCGGGCACATGGATACAACGACACTCAACCGCGAACGCCGGTTCAACGAATTCGTGAGATACGCGGCGGAGGAAGCCGGCGACCAATGAGACTGACACTCAGGGGCCATGATTACAAGTACGCTGTCGAGCAGATCCTGATGATGCTGTATCCGAATGAACGGCCTGTCTATTCCGAGGGAGAAGCTGCATCGTCGGCGGAGGTGTCGCTGAAAATCGGCGGCACATATGCCGTTGCTGTCACGCGTCTGCATTCCCGGGGCAGTGTTTTCACCGGTACATGCCGTGTCAGGCGCGCAGCTCTGACCGACAAGCTCACAACGGACAGGCTGCTCCAAAAAATCATCAAGCGCTCATTTTATAAAGCGGCTGTTCAGGATACGGGCGAAAAACCCGTCTGGGGTGCGCTTACCGGAATCCGTCCGGCTAAAATAGCCTCCTGCCTCCTGGAGCGCGGATATTCGGATGATAAGGTGCTCAAAACGCTGGCAAAAGATTATTTCGTGTCACCCGAGCGCGGCGCGCTCTGCCTGGATACGGCTAGGGCGGGTATGCGGATAAAGTCCGCTCTGGGCGAGCGTGACATCGCCCTGTATATCGGAATCCCATTCTGTCCCACACGATGTTATTACTGCAGCTTTGTCAGCCACAGCGTCGAAAAATCCATGAAACTCATAGAGCCTTTTCTTGGAGCGCTTTACAAGGAGATAGACGCGCTGTCGGGCATCGTCCGTGACAACGGGATGAATATCATCGCCGTCTACATCGGCGGGGGTACGCCGACAACACTTTCAGCCCCCCAGCTTGACAGTCTTCTTAAGAAGCTGGCATCGGCCTTTAATTTGAAAAATGTCAGAGAATATACCGTCGAGGCGGGCAGACCTGATACGATCACTGGTGACAAGCTCAGGGTGCTGTACGATAACGGTGTCACCCGTGTAAGCATCAACCCGCAGACCATGTCGGACGATGTCCTGCAAGCCATTGGCCGCCGCCACTCGGCGGAGGATATCTATGAAGCCATGCGTTTAGCGCGCGGGACCGGTTTCAGGCAGATCAATATGGACCTGATTGCCGGCCTGCCGGGTGATACGCCGGAAAAATATAAAAATTCTCTTGAGGCCGTCATGTCCCTTAACCCGGAAAACATTACTGTCCATACCCTGTCTCTCAAAAAGGGCGCGACGCTCAAGCTCGAGAACACGGCAATTCCAGGCACCGCCGCTGTTGCCGCCATGCTCGATGAGACAGCGTTTCTTCTGCGCCGCCGCGGATATGTCCCCTATTACCTCTACAGGCAAAAATTCATGTCCGGCGGTTTTGAAAACGTCGGTTGGTGCCGCCCCGGCATGGAAAACCTCTACAATATCCTTATGATGGAGGAACTGGCGACAATCCTGGCGCTGGGCGGTGGAGGCGTCACAAAGCTGACCGGCCGGGATACAGGCAGGATTGAGCGGATATTTAACCCGAAATACCCATATGAATATATTGATAATATCGGCCGCGTTATTGAGAACAAATCGGAAATCAACAGCTTTTGGAGACAAATATATGATATATGACCTTACGACAATTAATAAGCTGATTACGGAAGCTCCCGGAGATTACGTCCGGGACAGCGAGAAATACTTTAACTCCCGTGTCCGAAAAGCTGCCGGCGAGATTTTCGATCATATCGACCGGAGCCAGATCGTTCTCTTGTCCGGTCCGTCGGGTTCCGGTAAAACAACGACGGCGAAAAAGCTTGCGGAGGAATTGAACAGCTTTGGCCTTAACGCCGAGATTATATCGCTTGATCACTATTTCATGACTGTCGACGCGCTGACAGCTCCCAGGACGCCGGCGGGCGATATTGATTATGAATCTCCGGGCTGTCTTGACATGCCGCTGTTAAACGAGCATTTTAAAATTCTGGCCGAAGGCGGAGAGATCCTGATCCCGCATTTCAACTTTACCGAGCAGGCCAGAACCGCCGGCAGAACGACGCCTATGCGTCTCGGGCATAACGGGGTAGCGATTTTTGAAGGCATCCACGCCCTCAATGAGGACATCACGAGTGAGCATCCTGAAGCCTACAGGCTTTACGTGAGCACGCTGACTGATATTGCCGATAAGGGCAGCGTTTTAATCGATAGGAACGGTCTCCGCCTGGTCCGGCGCATCGTCCGGGACGATAGTTTCCGCGGCGCCGCTCCGCAGTTTACGTTGGAAATGTGGAAGAATGTCCGGCGCGGCGAGGTTTTGAATATTTTGCCCTATAAAGACACGGCGCACATGACCATCGATTCCGCGCTGCCTTACGAAATATCCGTCATGAAGCAATTTGCCGGTGGTGTTTTTGACAGAATTCCGGCGGATGCCGAAGATTATGACATCGTCCGGCATGTCCTAGACGCATTTGGACTCTTCAAGGAACTCGACTCCGCGCTTGTCCCCCCGGATTCCATCCTTCGCGAGTTTATCGGCGGGAGCAGATTTGTGTACGGGTAATATGTAAACTTACTGTGACCAGGATGTTTTTTTAGAAAATTGATGATATAATTACGATATACCAATTCAGGGAGGAAGCCGCGACTTCATGAACTTTCTGCGCAAATTCATGGCTGGAAGATATGGGCCTGATCATCTGAATACAGCGTTGATTATCGTTGCTCTTCTTTTTAGCTTCATATCCCGCTTTAAAATACTGCATCTGCTTGTTTTTTTGTCCTATTTGCTTCTTATAATGACGATTTTTCGTTTTCTCTCGCGCAATATTAAAAAACGCCGGGCGGAAAATGACAAGTTTCTGCGTGTATATTGGCCGGTCAAACAGAAAATCAAAGCGTTTTTTTCAAACCTAAAACACCGAAAAACACATAAGTTTTTTAAGTGCCCCAGCTGCAGTAACCTACTTCGCCTGCCGCGCGGGAAAGGTAAGCTGCAAATCACATGCCCAAAATGCGGCGAGCGTTTTATTAGAAAAACATAGGAAAATTCAAAAATCGGGCGACCTTACGGGTCGCCCAAAACTTTTATGCCGATCGTCTGCCCTCTGCCGCCGGGGAAACCGCCCCATGATACAGGCTCGATAAGTACTTGAAATCCGGCCGTCCCGCAGATTCCATCAGATAGGCCTCCCTGTCGGCGCCCCGTCTCCGGTTCCTGTTGAGAATATTAATTATCGTTTCCGCCCTTTGGATACCGATGCCATGCCCGTAATATCTGCCATCACCCAAATCAATCACGTTTTCACCCTGCAGTTCGGGCGTTATAGGATCCACGTCGGGATTAGCAAAGTAAAGCCTGTCACCGGGCAGAATATCCTTAACTCCCTGCATCACGCCCGAGCTCCGCAACGCGCGGGACAGGTTGTGCCAGTTCATCAGGTAGATGCTGCCGAACAGCCTGTCAAAATCAGATGTCGTGAATATTTCCAGCAGCGCCTTATAGTAGATGATCGGTATGGCTGTCGCACATTCCGTCCCGTATTCCGATCCATTATCAAAAATATCCCGAATGGCGGTCGACGGCTTTACACCTCTTTTTATTTCAAATCCGCCGTCATTATGGCGTATCCAGTAATCGGGGTTGGCTCTCGAATCACGGAAAACCTCAAAAGCAAACCCACTTCTGTCAAGCTCTTTTGCGGCCCGGATGATTTCCCTCCGCATCATGAGCTCGAACCTCAGCTCGTCAAGCGTATCATAGGCGTACCGATCATCGCCGGACATCATTTTCCTGATAAGCGTCTTCTCAATACTGCCTTCAGCGTATTCGTTTGTGAGGATTGCCGCATCAAGCGGCTTATTATCAATATAAATCATAAGATCACCTCACGTGTCATTTCCACGGCGGCCACCTGTTCCGCTGGCTGTTTCCGCATCCATTCCTGCCAAAGCCCTACATCCCGGGTGCGGAGCCTGTGCGAATGCTCCGTCAATGCTTCCTGGTCGTCAGGTGACGCCTCCCTGTAGCCGCGCAAGCATTCGATTTCTGATTCCGTCAGGGGTTCTGCAGGTGCGCGATAACGCGGCGATATTTCCTTACCTAGATATTTGGCCTCCCTGTCGGCATCCAGATGCCTTGGCTTGCTTGTCATTTGAAAATGCTCACCCGTCAGATACAGATAGGGTTTGTTCTCATTACACCAGTCAAGAAATTGCCTGTGAATTATCCGCGCTTCGCTTCTGTTAGATGACGGCGTGTCGAGGCAGAGCAGTTTTGCCGCTAGTGCAGCATCTCTGGGATCATTCGACAACAGATAGCCGGCGAGGGTGGCGAGCGCCTCCCCATCCAGTGACTGGAAAAAGCTCCAGACCAGGTCATGGATGAAAAGTCCACGCCGGTTGCGCCGAAAAATCAATGCGGCAACATCCTTCAATACCGCCTTGTCATCATATTCAACAATCAGCAGCGATACCGTATAGTCAATAACTGCATCGTACGGGTCATGCCCTCCGCTCGGCCCATCCCAGCCCTTGCCGGTATCAAACATCCATTTCAGCACCTGAAACCGTTCACCGCTGCACGTCAAATCCTCCGCTGCTGTTTCAATATCATATTTGTAAATTTTCCTTGAGCATATATTTACAGCCGTTCGATTTCTTTGGTTCAATCCATCAATCATTTTGTGCGTACCGATATCCGATATCAACACGAATAATACCGGAAACCGGAGCTTTTCATCGTTTAACTGCCGTAGCGCTTCCATCCTGTCTCGCAGCGCCAGGTCGTTGAATGTCCGTTTCAGTCGGCGCGTCCCCCCAGCCGACCAGACCCTGTCCAAATAACTCAGCCCGTTGCCGTTCACTATTTCCTGTCTCCTTTTCAAATTTACGCCGAATATGCGTATACGCAGTCGCTCATTAACATATAATATTGAGTACAGCCGTTTTTGTTGCAATATCTTCGATTCGTTTCAATATCTCCAATTACCCTTGACTTTACGAGAAACGTATGCTATTATTAAAATCCACTAAGAAACATATATATCGCGGAGTGGAGCAGTCCGGTAGCTCGTCGGGCTCATAACCCGAAGGTCGTAGGTTCAAATCCTGCCTCCGCAACCACCCAAATGTCAAGCCCGAGACAAAAAGAAATTTGTCTCGGGCTTGACATATTTTATGTGCGTTTGCCCGTGCGCTCAATTAGCGACACAAAAACCATCCACATCCGCTGCGTCAATGCAGCCGAAGCCAGAAACCTTCCACTGAATTTCGATGCGGTTATCGGAATAAGCCAGCACTTTGTCGATCAGTAGATCGGCAAGCTCCCGCCCAAGCTCATCTGCGCCCAATGCCTCCCGCGCCGCTTTGATTGCGGCCGCGCTGGGGGCGTTTTTTTCTGCCTGTTCACAGATGACCCCGTGGACATCCCGCTGCCGGTTGAGGGCGGCATCCAGCGATTTCTTTTGTTCCTTGTATTCCTCGGGCTGGATATCGCCCAGCACCAGGTTCTCATAAAGCTGCTGTTTTTCGTTCTGAAGTTCCCGCAGCCTTTGTTCAGAATCCAACTGCCGCTTGGAGCGATAGCTTCGCATATCGTCCTGATCAAGGTTCAGAACGATTTTCGCTTGCTGAATCACCGTCTCACGTATCGCATCCTCCAGCTCCCGGCTTGGGATACGCAGCCTGTGGCAGGCAATATCCAGCGCCGAGCGGGTGAACCAGCAGTGGAACGCGGCGTTTTTTGTATTGCTCAGTCGCATGGAATGCCCACATACGCCGCAGAAAACCTTGCCCTTCAGGGGTGAATCCGATGCAGGATACCGCTGGGATGTTCCCACCTCCCGCTTGCGCAGGGGTTCGCCCTTTTTGCGAAGATTCTCCTGCACCGTCTCGAACAATTCCCGAGGGATAACTTCCGGATGATGCCCCGGTATTCTGACCCAGTCCTCCTTGACTTTTGGCGCCCGATTGGGATTGCCGATCTCTTTCGTTTTGGTTCTCAGCGCCGTGTAGGTGCCGAGATACTGTTCATCTTGCAAAATGCTGAGAATCACTGACTTCTGCCACACGCAGCGAAACTCCTCGGTTTCGGCGGTCCTGCACCGATACTTCTTCCACACGGCGGGTGTGGGACGATTCTCCTCGTAAAGCCGCTTCTCAATTTTGGAGATGCTCTTGCTGCCGGCGTACATCTCAAAGATGATGCGCACGGTTTCGGCGGCTTCGGGATCAATCACCATCTTGCGGTTATCGTCCAGCTTGTACCCAAAGGCGCAGTTTTTTCTCACCGCCTCGCCACGGCGGGCTTTTTCCTGCTTCGCGCTGCTGATCTTCCTTGACAGGTCACGGCTGTAGTATTCGCTCATTAAAAACTTGAACGCCACCTCCATGCCGCCGGTGTCGCCGTCATGCTGGACAGAATCAAAATGGTCGGAAACAGAGATGAAGCGCACCCGGTACA
>CAZVLO010000061.1:15577-17494 GCA_964628265.1 uncultured Papillibacter sp. | reverse complement strand
ATGTGCTCGCAGCCGGTGCGGCGGGCCAGGGGGATGAAGACGTCGAATATCCACTGGAGATCGGCGGGGTCGTCCTCAAAGCCGTCCCGGGTGTCGGTGACGAAATTACATGCGGGGTGCTCGTGCATTCTTTGAACGGCGAACAGAAGCGGCTTTCTGTAGTCCTCGCCGCTGCAGAATTTTTTCCAGGTGACAAGTACCACGTTCAGATCGTCAATGTATTCAACTTTGCAGAATTCGGATTCGTACATGCTGCGCACTCCTTTACATATCCTGTTATCATAAATTTACCATAATCCAAGAGGAGTGTAAAGAGCGGGGCATTGCGGACTGATGAATTTTCGTATATTATGTCGTTATAAAACAGCGCAAGGAAGAATTGGAATGAGCGAAAAAAAAATCAAAATCATGGAAAACGGGCCGTATATCGTCACAGGCGGCATTCCCCTATCGGAAAAAATCATCACGCCGGAGGGTGACCATTACGTCTACAGGGACGGTCGGCCGCTCAAACAGGCGGAAACGTATACCCTGTGCCGGTGCGGCAAATCCACCAATCCGCCCTTTTGCGACGGTACCCATTACCGCGACGGCTTTACCTGCGAGGAGACCGCCTCCATGGCGCCCTACGCCGCACGGGCGGAGCTGCTCCGGGGCCCGGGGCTTGACATGCTGGACGACGGGCGGTGCGCCTTCGCCCGCTTCTGCCACCGGGACAAGGGCGACGCGTGGGAGCTGCTGGAGGCGTCCGACGACGAGGAGGCAAAGCGCGAGGCCATGATTGCCGCCGGCGAATGCCCGGCGGGGCGGCTCACCATCGTCACAAAGGACGGGGAACTGATTGAGCCCGAATATGAACCGGCCATAGAGATTCTGCAGGATCCGGAGGAGGGCGTCGGCTGCGGCATATTCGTGAAGGGCAATATCCCCGTCGAATCATCCGGCGGCGCGCTGTACGAGCCCCGCAGCAGGGTCGTCCTGTGCCGGTGCGGTCATTCCGAAAACAAACCGTTCTGCGATATGGCGCATATCAAAATCGGTTTCAAGGATTCTTAAATACCGAAAAAGACAAAAAAAAATACCAGGGACTTTCACCCTGGGTACCATCAAGCTGCTTATCTGTCGCTTGTGGAATATTCTTCGTCCTTGAAAATAATATCGTCAAGGTCTTCGTATTTTCTTGTAAGATCCATTATTATATACTTCTCCTTTCTAGTTTAATATTGTTACTATACATTATAATTCTGAAAAAAGCAAATGTTTTTTTGTTAATATTGTGTTAAATATAATATTATATGCCGAAGCCATCCAAAATATGCATACTATGCGCCGTAAAAAAGCCCGGTAAGCCTATACCGGCGTACCGGGCAGTTTACAAAATCCACTCGACAACAGCGGACCTGTGGTGTTAGAATGGTTTTACCAATTCATGGTTATACGATGACGCTCCTGTACCCGACGACGATGAGAAACGCCAGCAGCAGCGCGTACGTAGGCACGGTTGTCCCGATGAGAAGCTCCGATTTGTCGTGCCGTCCCATGAGGAGGCTCGCCCAGTAGACAGCCGCCAGAAGGAGGACGCCGAAGAGAAACCACGGCCCGAGGAAATAGAAGAGCGAGAAGATCGGTCCGGCAACGCCGCAGGCATGGCCGCTGGCTCTGATTTTAAAGACCTTGTTCAGCAGCACCAGTGAAATGCCGGAAATCAGGTAGGTCAGATAAATGACGAGCAGGTATTTGGATACCGGCAGAAACAGCGCCGTCATAATGCCGCTCATATAACCGAGGCTCGCCATGAGCAGGGCGAGATTCCTCTGCCCTTCCCGCCCTTTGCCGCGGAAGCCCGGGATGAGCGGCTGAAGCGGATACGCCAGTATCGGCAGGACGACGAGAAAAAGAACCGCGAGAACAAGATTA
>CAZVLO010000061.1:0-15567 GCA_964628265.1 uncultured Papillibacter sp. | reverse complement strand
CGTGCCGAAGAATTCCTCTTTTGCAAAATAGAGCGTCATGAGGAGCAACAGCGCCATGACAGGCGGTATTGTGACGACGCGAATAAATTGCGCAAGGTGCTGTTTCATATGGTGCTGCTTTTTCAAGTTTAACCTCCGTGGTCATTAATCGATTCGTTTGTCTCCCCAGAAAAACAGCGCGACGGTCCCCGGCCCCGTATGGGCGCCGATCACTGTGCCGATACTGCTGATGGAGACATTCCCGTTCAGCTTCTTAAACTCGGCTTCAACGAGTTCGGCAACCTGGTGGGCGTCTTCAGGACACGCGGAATGCGATATAAAACATTTCCCCGAATAACCGACGCCGTCCCCGGCGTGTTCGCGCATCTTCGCGACGATTTCCCGGATGACATGTTTTTTGCCCCTGATCTTCGCTCTCGGGATGAGGTGCCCCTCATGGTCCATGTTCATCAGGGGGCAGATGCCGAGGAGCGTGCCTAAAGCGGCCGAGGCAGCCGATATCCTGCCGCCTCTTTTATAATGCTTCAGGTCGGTGGAGAAAAACCAGTGGTGCAGGTTCAGTTTGTTTTCCTCGAGCCATTGATGCACTTCGTCGATGGACGCGCCTGAATTCTTCATCTCCCATGCCGTATCCACAAGCAGGCCGAACCCCGCGGATGCGCCCAGAGAATCCACAACATAAAGCTTGCGTTCGGGATACTTCGCCAGGAGCTCATCCCGGGCGATCCGGGAGCAGTTGTAGGTCCCCGATATGCCGGAAGACATTTCTATATGCAGCACATCCTGGCCGGCTGATAAAAACGGCTCAAAGAACTTCGTAAATTCGTCGACGTTGATCATTGAGGTTTTGGGCATGGAACCCGCGTCAATCCTGTCGTAGAATTCCCTGAAGGAGATAGATTTACCAAGATCATCGGGGTATACCTTGTCGTCCATTTCAAAATGGTAGCAGACATACGGAATATCCTTTTCCGTAAAGAACGATTCCGGCCTGTCCGCCGTCGAGCTGCACGTGAGCATATAGTTTGTCAAAACGAGTCCTCCTGCATTTTTCGTATTCTGTCAACAGTTCACGACCGGCTGAACGTATGTAGGGTTAAAAAGTCCAGCCTGCCACAGCATGTGCGTCCACATGCTGCAGAGTCATTATAACCGGATGCGCATAAAAAACCAACCTACTCTGCGGATTTTGCTCTCTATTATCAAAAGGTCTTTCAGTAGAGTTAAAAAAGTGGTATTCTACTCTTAGTAGAATACCCGCGAGGTGAACGATGAGCAACACGAATCCCAACGAGATGCTCCTTCGGCAGAGGATCGCCGCCAACATAGCCCATTACCGCAAACTGAATAATATGACACAGTCCGAACTTGCCGAGCGCATCTCCTATTCGGATAAATCCGTATCCAAATGGGAGCGCGCCGAGGGCGTGCCGGATATCTATGTGCTGACGCTTATGGCAGACCTGTTCTCCGTATCCGTCAACGACCTGATCAGCGAGAACGCGCCGCTGCCGCCGCCGGTGGC
This sequence comes from uncultured Papillibacter sp., assembly GCA_964628265.1. Lineage (GTDB taxonomy): Bacteria > Bacillota > Clostridia > Oscillospirales > Oscillospiraceae > Sporobacter. The sequence continues at coordinate 14,042 of CAZVLO010000061.1, read as the reverse complement.
GGTGAACATCAGCAAAAATCGCTTCCTTCTCCTTCTGCTGTTTATCGGTCTGGCCTGGCTGGTGGCCACCGTGACATACGCCGCGCTGCAGATTTTCGCTCCGTCCATCGGGTGGGCGTGGTACAGCTTCGTTTTTGCCATTCCTGTCACCTGCATTATCGCCGTTGTCTTTACATCACTCTGGTGGGGATTGAAATACCGCTTCGTTGCTGTGAGCGCCCTGGTCTGGTCTATCGCCGTCACCGTCTACCTACTCATACCGCTTGCCAATGTCGATCTGGTTTTCGCCATCGCCGGCGTCCTGCAGGTGCTCATTATCCTCTGGTTTATTTTTATCAAGCAGCTGAGAAAAATGAAAAACAGCTTTATGGACCGGAGCATGAGAAAGCACCGGTAATAAATACAATGCCCATTCTGCAGACACAGAGGCCATTACAAAAAACCGCCCTTTCGGGCGGTTCGGATTTTATTCGGCCGATTCCGGAATAGATTCGGGCGGCGTATCTGTTGTCAGCCGCATACCCGCATCGCGCATTTTTCTATCAAGGGTGAATGTGAGGGTAATCAGCAGCATAACGGCGCCTGTCAGGATAAATTCGACACTGAGGCCGATCACGTCAGCCAGGGGGCCGAAGATGAGAATGCCCACGGGCATACCGAGGGTCATCGTCATGGACATGAGGCTCATCACACGCCCCAGGTACTCGTTTTCCACCTTCTCCTGCAATATGACCGTGGACGGCGTTGAAAACAGCGGCATCGACAGCCCGATCACCGCGCTGAACGCAACAAACAGCCAGAAATTCGGCACGAGCCCGTAGGCGATCGTACCGGCACTCATAACGGCGCAGCCGACCGCGATCGTCTTTGAGCGGTTTTTGAACCCGCCCCACGTCATCATCATAAGGCTCCCGAGCAGCATCCCTACAGCAAACACCGCGTCGTTGACGCTGAGGCGCCAGGCGTCGGCACCGAACTTTTGCGTGATCTGAAGGGAGAACAAAATCGCCACGGGTGCGATCAGCACCGACAGCGGGATCATGTAGGCGAAGAACCGCCCGACAAAGGTATGTCTCCGGATATAACCGAGCCCCAGCCTGAGGTCTTTGAAGTAGCCGACCTTCCCTTGGGTCTGCGGGGCTGCCTGTTTCTCCGATTTGACAAAGAAGCACAAAATGACAATCGCGATGGCGGCAGTGACGACATCGACCGCAAATGTGATCTCAATCGGGAACATCGTAATCAGAACCCCGCCGACCGCCGGTGAAATCAGCATCATCGCGCTCTGAGCGGAGCCGTTGATGCTGTTGAGGCGCATTAAATGCTCCTGCGGAACCAGCTGGGGCAGAAAAGCGCTGACGGCCGGCTGCTGCAGGCCCTGGCCGATGCCGCGGACTCCCATGGCCGCAATGATCACCCAGACGCTCCCATACCCGAGGCGGAACGCGGCGAAGAGTGCCAGCGTTGCAATCGCCACAAGCGCGTCAGACAGAATGATGATTTTTTTGCGGTCATGCCGATCCGCCCAGACGCCGGCAAAGGGTGAAATAAGAAAAGTTGGCAAGAATCCTACGATTATGGCAATCGTCATCATCGTACCGCTTTTTGTTTCCAGCGTGATGTACCAGAATATCACACACTGGGCCAGCGACGAACCCAGCAGTGACACAATCTGGCTGGCCAGATAAAGTATGACGTTTCGTTTATCAGACTTCATCCCACATATCCTTCCAATTCAGCTGTTTTATAAAGCGGCTTAACTATACCATATGAATAGATGCGTGGCAAGAATCACAGCACGACATAAAAAGACCTCCTGCGCCGGAAGGTTGCTGCAGGAGGTATGCTTTATTTGAGGAGGGTAATCATGTCGATAGGAATAAACATAAACAGACAGTTCATACAGGATGTCAATTCTTATGCAGAAATGTGACAGGCGGCTCTCCACCCTGCTCCGTACTATTATATGCCGGGCTGCGCTGACTGTTAAAGCATCGTTTTAAATTTATATAGTTACCGCGCGTATTTATACGGTTTATACAAATTTTCCGGAAACAGTGAATTATTATGTTCTTTTACACAGTAATGTGGTATTATAATCCGGAAATTAATCGAATGTAGGAGAGGGTGGAAAACATGAGTGCATCCATACAGACATTGGCAACAATGGTATTGTACATGGTCGCAATGATTGTCATTGGCGTTTTCTTCGCGAAAATCGCAAACAAGGACTCGGAAAACTTCTTTATCGGCGGGCGCAGGCTGGGGCCGTGGGTGGCGGCGATGAGCGCCGAGGCCTCCGATATGAGCGGCTGGCTCCTGATGGGCCTGCCGGGTGTTGCATACTGGTGCGGCCTTGCCGACGCGTTTTGGACGGCTATCGGCCTTGCGATCGGTACATATCTCAACTGGCTTTTTGTCTCAAAGAGACTGCATAATTATTCCCTCCGGGCCGGCAATGCCATCACCATCCCGGAATTCCTCAGCAACCGCTTCAGAGAGAAAAAAAAGATCATCCAGACAATCGGCGCGCTTTTTATTCTCGTCTTCTTCGCCGTCTATACGGCCAGCTGCTTTTTAACCTGCGGCAAGCTGTTCAACCAGCTTTTTGGGCTTGATTACACGCTGATGATGCTCATCGGCGCTGTTATCGTTCTTGCTTATACGTTCCTTGGGGGATTCCTGGCTGAAAGCACCTCCGATTTTGTCCAGGGCCTCGTTATGATTTTCTCCCTTGTGGCAGTCCTTGTCGTCGGCGTCAGTGCCGCCGGCGGGGTCGGCTCTGTCGTTGACAACGCGAAGAGCATCCCCGGCTTCTTTGAATTCTTCGGCATAGCCAAGCCAACACTTGACGCCGGCGGCGCCCAGCAGATTGTCAACGGCATGCCGGTCTTTGGCGACAAGGGCTCTTACGGCTTTTTGACGATTATATCCACGCTGGCATGGGGTCTCGGGTACTTCGGCATGCCGCAGGTGCTGCTGCGCTTCATGGGTATTCGGAAAGCTAGCGAGCTGAAAAAAGCGCGCCGGATCGCAACGGTCTGGGCCGTCATCGCTATGGCTGCCGCCGTCTTAATCGGTATCCTCGGGCGTGCTGTTTATCCGGCAGCGCTGACAACGGCGACACTTTCGGAAAACATCTTTATCCTGCTTTCCCAGACATTGATGCATCCCCTGGTGGCCGGTATCATGATGGCCGGCATTCTGGCGGCGACCATGAGCTCGTCTGACTCATATCTCCTCATCGCCGCATCAGCCTTCGCACGGAACATTTTCCAGGGCGTCATTAAAAAAGACGCGGACGACAAGCTCATCATGCGCGTCAGCCGCATCACGCTCCTGGTGGTCGCCCTTGTCGGCATTGTCATCGCTCTGGATGAAAACAGCATTATCTTCAAGGTCGTCAGCTTTGCGTGGGCGGGCTTTGGCGCTACGTTCGGGCCGATAATGCTCTTCAGCCTGTTCTGGAAACGGACAACCCGTGCCGGCGCTGTTGCCGGAATGCTGGGCGGCGGCGGTATGGTGTTCTTTTGGAAGCTTGTCGTGCGGCCTCTGGGCGGCGTTCTCGACATCTACGAGCTGCTGCCGGCCTTTATCTTCTCCTGCCTGCTGATCGTGGTCGTGTCACTGCTTACCAAAAAGCCGTCACAGGAAATTCAGGAGGAATACGACGCCGTCAAGGCTATGGGCCGACTGACAAACACTTAATACTAAATTTAAAAAGAAGCACTGTCATTAAGTCAGGACAATATCAGCTTAAAACTCATCCCCGCCCTTTCATTTCTTCTTATGAATGGGCGGGGATGCTGTCATTTTTGGCGTGTCATACCGCGGCTCGTTAGGCGGAGCCCGGGTATAGCTTGGTTAGCGGGCGAACCTTTCGTCAAAACGTTCACGGCCCCCGTCGCGGTCACGGTCCCCGTCTCGGTCGCGGTCTCTGTCGCGGTCGCGGTCCCTGTCGCGGTCGCGGTCCCTGTCGCGGTCACGCGGCGGGAAAAAAGGGGGCCTCGGAAAAATGGGAAACGGCGGGCGAAAAGCCCGGGCAGGTATAAGTATCGCCAAGCCGGTGTAAAGGTTAAATGGATTTAACCCGGGATTTACCGCTAAGATCGACGCGATTTGCACACCGAAGCGCACCGAGATACTGTAAAGTGTGTCTCCCGGACGCACAATATAAAAAAACATCAATATCAACTCCAGCCCATTATATGACGGCCGTAGTTCTCGCGTGTGCCGAGTCTTCCATATTATCATTGTTCTTTTCTGCGGATTGTATTATCATAACTGTATAAAGATACCAGGAGGCAGGCGGTGATTACGGAATGAATTATGGCGGCAGGCTGTTTTATCAAAGAAAGATATATGACGGTGAGAAGACAGACGCTCTGTTTATAAGGGCAATCGTCGAAAACTTACGCCATCATCAGGCACGCTGCCCTGAATATGCCAATATACTTGAACGTCGGTCGTTTTCTCCCTATGATATCAAGACGAGCAGCGATCTGCATAAAATCCCTCCCATTCCGACACTGTTTTTGAAAAACCATCCGCTGTACTCAGCGCCGCGGGAACGGCTGATGTTCAAATCGACGACCTCTGGTACAAGCGGGAAGGTCAGTGAAATGGGGCTGGACTGGCCGTCGTGTTTTCGTGGCCTGGGCATGGTTCTGGGAACGGTGCTGACGAACAGGCTCCTGTCGATTCGTCCGACGAATTACGTCGTTCTCGGCTACCAGCCGTCAAAGCGGAATAAAATCGGCGCGGTTAAAACAGCCTACGCCGTTACATTTACCGCACCCGCCCTGCATCGGGAATACGCCCTGAAGGACAAGGGAACTGAATACATTCTCAATATCGGCGGCATTAAAAACGCCCTGCTCCGGTACGAAAAGCAGGGGCTGCCCGTCCGCTTTATGGGCTTTCCGGCCTATTTCATGTTCCTTCTGAGGGAGCTTCTCGAGGCCGGCATCAGGCTGAAGCTGCACCCGAAATCGCTTGTTATCCTGGCCGGCGGCTGGAAGCAGTTTTTTTCGGAACGGGTTGACAAGCCGGAGCTTTACGCCATGTCCCGGGAAACGCTTGGCCTGGGCGAGGACAGAATACGGGAGTTTTTCGGCGCCGTGGAGCACCCCATCGCCTATATCGACTGCCCGCAGCATCACTTTCACGTACCGGTCTACTCCAGAGTTATCATCCGGGATACAAATCTGCAACCGGTAGCATACGGTGCGCCCGGGCTTTTAAACCTCATTACGCCAATGATGACGAGTATGCCTTTTACGAGTGTGATGACCGACGACGTGGCCGTACTGCACCACGGCGACGAGTGCCCGTGCGGCAATAAATCCCCCTACTTTGAGGTGTTGGGGCGGGCAGGGCTTGCCGATCTCAAAACCTGCGCGGCGGGCGCCTCCGAGCTTCTGAACATCCGGCAGAGAGCAGGTACGGCCACATGAATCTCATAAACGGTGAAATCCTTGATACAAGGCAGTACGGCGCCGTGCTTGAAAATCTGGAGCAGCGCATACAAAGCACCCTGTCAAAAAGCCGGTTGGAGCCTGAAACGGTGATTTCAGCCTGCGGCAGGCTCCTTGCGAATCTGGACGAGGACTTTTACATAGAATCAATGGCTGCGCTGGGCATTGACGAAGGGCTGGGCCGGCGGTATATCCAGGAGGCACGGCAAATGTTCGACCCGGTTTATCTGCGCCGGCGGCTGCTTATTGAGCTGGGCGGTTTCGGCAGCAAGGCGCATACATATATGCCGTTATTCAAGGAGAACACCGTCACCGAGCAGCTCCTGCCGCTGGGCGTGCTGCTGCATGTGGCCGCCGGAAATGCCGACGGCCTGCCGGCCTTCAGCGTCTTTGAAGGCCTTCTGACAGGAAATATCAATATCCTCAAGCTCCCCGCCGAGGAGGGCGGCGTCTCCGTCCGGCTGCTTCAGGAGCTTATTAAGGCCGAACCGGCATTGGCCGAGTATATCTATGTTTTTGATTATTCGTCGAAGGACATCCTGCATATTGAAAAGCTTATCTCATGCGCCGATGCCGTGGTCGTCTGGGGCGGCGCTGAAGCAGCATCCGCACTGCGCAAGCTCGTGCCGTCGAATGTCAGGCTGATCGAGTGGGGGCATAAAATCAGCTTCGCTTATGTGATCCCACAGGGTATTACTGACAGCGGTCTCTCCGGGCTTGCCGCAAATATCGCTGAAACAGGCCAGCTGCTGTGCAGTTCCCTGCAGGGCGTTTTTATCGACACGGAGGATATGGGCGAGGTTCGGGATTTCTGCGCACGCTTCCTGCCTGTTCTGGATGAAGCGCTCGCCCGCCGGGCGCACAATATCGGCATCGGCGTCAAAGCCCAGGTGACGCTGCGGCTTTACAACGAGGAGCTGGAGGAGATCTATAAGGGCAGCAAAGTTTTCAGGGGCTTATATGGCAGTCTGATCGCTTATCCCGACAAAGTGCTTGACACCTCAATCCAGTTCGGAAACGCCTGGGTCAGGCCGCTCCCCCGAAGCGAAATCATGGGCGTTTTGCGGCCATATAAAAACTACCTGCAGACAGCCGCTCTTTTATGCGGCGAAAGTGAACACGAATTTCTGTCAGGCCAGCTGTTCAAAACAGGTGTCGTACGGGTCTGCCCGGGTGACAAAATGTCCGCCACCTACTGCGGCATGCCCCACGACGGGGAATATCCGCTGCGGCGATATACAAGGCTTGTAAGTCTGGAGTAAAAAACGATGTCAAAGTCAACAGGCGAACACAGTTCGCCGCTACGGTTTGTTCGCTACGTAGGGGCGAACTGTGTTCGCCTGTCTTCCTAAGAACAAAAAGTCTTATATCCCCTGTTTCAGCGCGTTTCGAATAAAGTCCGCGTCGCTGTGCCTTCCCCATCTTGTCAACGTTTTGATATACAGCTCAATGGGCGGCACTTTGACATCAAAGCCGTTCCAATGAACCGTAATCAAATGGTTTGCGGCGTACGGACCGAAATGCACCGGCTCGGGGCTGTCCAGCTCGCAGCGGCGGGGGTCCAAAAAGACAATTTATTCCTTGACGATCAGTACGGAGCAGGGGGCGTCCTCGATGACGCGCTTGGCGACGGAGCCCATAAAGAAGCGCTTGACGGGGTTGAGTCCCCGGTGACCCATGACGATCAGGTCGTATTTGCCGTTAGCGGCCTCCTCCGCGATGACCGGATGGGCGCTGCCGCCCTTGATGATCTTATTGATGGTTATATCGGCGCAGTCCAGCTCGCCGATGATGGCGTCGAGCATTATGCCGCTGCTTTCCTGCTTGATTTGAATCAGCTTGTCGCGCACACCGGCATATTCACCCGAGGCGGCAATGCTAAACTCGGTAATGACCATCTCATGTTCAATTTCGATGACAGTAATCAGCGTCACTGCCGAGCCGAATTTTTTAGCAAGAGACACAGCCTGGGCCACAGCTTTTTTTGATTCGACAGAACCGTCAACAGGAACGAGTATCTTTTTCATCGTTATCCCTCCGTCAATGTATTTGGGTAAATATATCATAGCATGGCGAAAGTGTTCAGTTCAACAGTTTTTGTACCACCATATGCATAAGCATGACATTTCAGCTCATGGATAAATGTCCGATTTCTACCATTTATTTCTTAACAATGATTGATTACGGCGCGATGAATTGGTATGATATGTATACGCGCCTTTCGCGGTCACAAACGACGCAGGAGCTGTATAAACTGGTATTACGGTAATTTCACGGCACGAGCATACTGCCTTTTTCCATTACCATTGCTTGTACTAATATATTGGAGTCAGGAGGAAAGCACGAATGACTATCGACCATATCAACAGGTACGTCTCCAGCGTCGACGCGTTTATCTCCTTTTACACGGACGCACTCGGCTTTATTCTTTTGGATAGCGGCGTCAAGAAGGACGGTACTAATTACGCTATCCTGCAGGGCGGCGGGCTGGAGCTCTTCATATCGGAAAAAGAGGGCTTTGAATTTGACGACGGGACGAATATGAGGCATATCGGCTTCAGTGTTGACAGTGCCGACGCGCTGCTGGCGTCACTGAAAGAACAGGGCTATGTCCCTAATGAAACACAGATCATTGTCAAGGCCTTTTCACGGCAGTTTTTTATGAAGGATCCTGACGGCTTTGAGCTGGATTTCATCGAATGGACCGACAAGAGTATGTTTTACCGCCACTTGGCGGACAAGAACGCTGATACTTCCAGATAACGGGGGGAAATTCCTTGGATACATTCAGACGCGCCATATTGTCCGCGCTTGTCATCGTCGTGCTGCTGGCGGCATTGGTCTTTCGCCTCTCATCCTGCTCGCCGGACACAAAAACAACGCCGTCCGCCGATACTTCGGAGAGTCCGCCGGCCGATATGTCCCAAACGGCAGCCCCATCCGGCGGCGGAAGCGTTAAAGCCAGTCCGAAACCGCCCTACAGCGGCGCTGAGATCAAGGCCATTTACGAGAGCCTTGAGCTGTCCGTTGCCGAGATCCGGGATGCGGGCGATGTGACGATGGTGCATTATTATAAGCCGACGGGTGTTGCGGGCGAAATCATCTCCCGCTTCGACTGGTTTGACAGATCCACGGGCGCACGCGAGCTTGTCTACGGCTGGGCTTATACGGACTCGTTCGACATTAAGCCTGACAAGTCCTTCGCTGTACTGACAACCGGCCTTTCGCACATTGATGGTATGCAGTCTTTCCCCTGCGTCTACCGGGCGCGCTGCGAGAGCATTGACGGCGCGGTGAGATCCACAGGAGCGGCGGAAAAATACTACGCGCCACTTGGTAACAGCTATACAATCGGACCTGACCGGCACGCCAGCGTGACCGACATCAACGTCACGCCCGGTTTTGTCTCCTTCGGCTTCGGTCCGGAGCCCGGATTTGAGAGCGAGTTTTACGCCGCTTACGCGACGATTCCAAAGATGGATTTTAAACACGAGGACGGCGTAATGACCGTCACACTGTACAAAACGACGCTCTCCAAAGGTGCCGGGATACCGGCCGTCAAAGAGAACGCCTACTGCAGGATAGTCTCCAGCGAATTCGACGGTACCAACACCATTTTCACCCTGCAGCTCAGCGACAGCGTCAGTCGTTATCATGTCAGCACCGAATACTCCCCGCAAAGCGGGCTGCCTTATGCCGTCATCGAATTAGCGAATCTGAATTATGATTACCCCGCCGGGTGGTAGTGTAAGGCGTATATCGATACAGACAAAAGCCTTCCCCAGGGGGAAGGCTTTTAAGCTTATGCTCCAAAATAATTCTAACGAACGTTTAAATAATTATCTCCAATCGATACAACCACTAAATACCGCCCAGGCGGAGCATGTCTTTTTTAAGGCCGGCAATGATCAGGTGTTCATCCTTCGTGAAGACGTGATCGGCCCTAACCATGGGCGTGATAAACCCGTCAATTTTAATCCCGATAATATTGACATGGTGCTTAGCCCGGATACCGGCCTCGATCACTGTTTTCCCCAGCCACTCCTCCGGCGTCTGGATTTCAAATATGGCATAGTCGGCCGTGAGCTCGATGTAATCGAAGGAATTGCGGGCGCTGTACTTGACTGCCGTCCGCAGCGCCATCTCCTTTTCGGGATGGATGACCTCGTCGGCGCCGATCTTCTCAAGGAATTTTGTCTGGGCCTCCCTGTCCGCCCTGGCGACGACATATTTCGCTCCCAGCTCCTTCAGGGCGTAGGTCACCTCCAGGGAGCTTTGAAAATCTTCCGAAATGCAGACAAAGCAGATATCGAAATTACTGACGCCCAGTTCCTTCAGGACCTCCGAGTCCCGACAGTCCCCGATGCGCGAGGTTGTCAAAAAGGGCGCGACCGCTTCGACGGCCTCCTCGTCCTCGTCAATTGCCATAACTTCGTTGCCCAGCTCCATCAGCTTAAGGGACAGGTGGCGCCCGAACCGCCCGAGACCGATGACAAGTATTGATTTCATAATAGTCGTCCGTTCCGCCGCTGCGCACGGCTTATGTTGATTGAAGCGCCCGTCCCGCGCAGCCGGATTCGGACAGGACGCAGGGCTTTTATCAGCCGATAATGATTTTTTCCGGTATATGCCTCAGGGCCGAGGGGTTCTTCGTCCTTCTGACGGACATGGCCGCCGCCACCGACAGACTGCCGACACGGCCGGCGTACATTAAAAGAAGGATCGTCAGCTTGGAAAGGAAGGGCAGCGACGGGGTGATGCCTCTCGTCAGCCCCACCGTACCGATGCCGGAAAGCACCTCGTACATCGAGCTTGTTACATCAAAGCCCTGACCGCACAGGATAAAGGTTCCGACGACAGCAAGCGTCAGGTATATCCCCGCGCTGGTGGAAGCCGTTCGGAGTGCGCCGTCCTCAAGACGGCGGCTGTAAATATTTATGTCTTCCCTGTTCCGTATGCGCGCGTAGACTGCCAGCAGAATCACAACAACCGTCGAAACCTTCATACCGCCGCCGGTAGACCCGGGTCCCGCGCCGATCAGCATCAGCAGCATCGACAGGAATGTGCCGCCCTCGCTCATTTCGGCGATCGGCACGGTATTGTAACCCGCCGTTCTCGGCGTCACTGAGGCAAAAAACGATGCCAGAACCCGCTCGCCTGTGGTCATGTCCTTAAATGTGTAGCCCGCTTCCAGAAAGTAAAACAGCAATGCTCCGCCGACGATCAAAACAAAAGTACCCGTCAGGATGATTTTAGAATGCAGATGGTACTTTTTAACATGCCATTTGTACACGGTGATGTCGTCCCAGACGAAGAAGCCGAGGCCGCCGATTGCGATCAGCAGCGCAATCGTGATATTTACGGCTGCGTCTCCTGAGAAATGCGTCAATGAGATGAAGGGCTCAATCCTGCCCAGGATATCAAACCCCGCGTTGCAGAAGGCGGATACGGAGTGAAAAACCCCGCACCAGAGGCCGGGCCAGAAGCCGAATTGCGGGATGAACCGGGACGCCAGAATGACGGCGCCCAGGAACTCCAGGATCAGGGTAATGATGAGTGCTTTTTTTGTGAGCCGGACGATGCCGCCGAGCTTCAGCGCGCTGACCGACTCCATCAGGATGGAGCGCTGCCTCAGGCTGATGCGGCTGCCGAGAAACAGCGAAAAGGTAATAGCCACAAACATAAAGCCCAGCCCGCCGACTTGGATTAAAGTAAGTATGATGGCCTGCCCAAGCAGGTTGAACTGCGTATACGTATCATAGACGATGAGCCCCGTCACGCAGGTGGCCGAGGTCGCCGTAAACAAGCCGTTGATAAAAGGGATGCCCTGCCCGTCCCTGTTCGAAAAGGGCAGCGACAACAGCGCACCGCCGATCACAATCACCAGGGCAAAGCCAATGACAAGAACCTGCATTGTTGATAGCCTGAAATGTGTCCGCACTCCGGTCCCTCCGCAAAATCTAAATTGTAGACGATAGCATACAATATAGCATTTCCGATGCCGAGCTGCAATAAACTTTTTCAAAAACAGCAGCTGCCGCCGGATCTGTTTTTTGACGCGGCTGTTGACTGACGCGCCAGCCTGCTATATCCTATAAACAATCAGACGCCTGCCCTGTTGCCGGAGCATCAAAGCAGGGCACAGCAGTCCTATATTTGGAGGTCAGATATGGCATATTTGGGAGAGAATATCAAGAAGCTGGGTTTCGGCCTGATGCGGCTGCCGATGATCGGCGGTCCGGAGGGCGAGGTCGATATCGCGCAGTTCAAGAAAATGGTGGACCTGTTCATGGCGAAGGGCTTTACCTATTTTGACACAGCTTACGGTTATGGAAACGGCAAGTCGGAGGCGGCCGCAAAAACAGCGCTGGTGGACCGCTACCCCCGCGAGAGCTTTCAGCTGGCGACAAAGCTCCCCGCCTGGGCGGGCCCAAAGACCGCCGAGGAAGCCAAGCGGATGTTCTGGACATCGCTGGAGCGCACCGGCGCAGGGTACTTCGACTTCTATCTGCTGCATAACTGCGGCAGCGGGCGGACAGCAGTATTCGATAAATTCGGGATATGGGATTTTGTCCGTGAGCTGAAGGATAAAGGACTTATCAGGCATATGGGCTTCTCCTTCCACGACACGGCTGACGAATTGGACAGAATATTGACGGCGCACCCCGATATGGAATTCGTCCAGCTGCAATTAAACTACGGCGACTGGGAGAGCGGCTCCGTACAGTCGCGGAAATGCTATGAGGTTGCTTTAAAGCACAACAAGCCCATCGTCATTATGGAGCCCGTCAAGGGCGGCTCGCTTGCCAATCTCCCGGATAGGGTGGGCAGCATCCTGAAGGATGCCGACCCAGAGGCCTCCCACGCCTCCTGGGCCATTCGGTTCGCCGCGTCGCTTGATAACGTCATCACCGTTCTGAGCGGCATGTCCACATTGGAACAAATGAAAGACAACCTGTCTTACATGGAAGGCTTCAAGCCCCTCAATGCGGCGGAGAAGGCTGTCGTTGAGAAGGCGCGCCAGGTTCTGATGGATATTCCGCAGGTACCCTGCACCTCCTGCGCCTACTGTGTCGAGGGTTGTCCCCAGGGCATCCACATCCCCCAGTACTTCGACGCCATGAACCGGTATCTTGTCTACGACGATCTGGACGCGGCAAAATTCGCCTGTGGGCTCGAGCAGATGTTCGGCAGCAAAAAAGCCTCGGAGTGCATCGCCTGCGGCGCCTGCGAAGCCGTTTGCCCCCAGAAGATCCAGATCATCGACGAATTAAAACGCGTCGCCGAGACGCTGGAAAAATAAACATATAGTAAAAAACAGGGCCGAAAGGCCCTGTTTTATGCTGCTACGGTAAGACAGGAGAACCGTCCCCTTGTCTTGCATCCTGTTATTGGTGTATTTCTCTTGCTTCTTCAGTATACGCACCCGTCGCAACATAAATCGATGTAACCTTGTTGTTGTCTAAAATGAAGATAATACCCATGCCGCTTTCACCCGCGATGATTTTATGATCCGCGTTATTATCTGGGTTTATTTCCTCCGAATACGCGCTCATTACTTCATCCCGCGAACTGCCAATACCGATGTCTCTGTCTGTTTTCACGCTGCTGGAAGGATCGAGATAAATATAGTTATACAGTAGTACGTCCTCGTCATTAACGGAGACAAAATCCATTTCAATCCCCTGCTTATATTGCCATCTTATTGTACCGTTAATATTCTCAGTGTCATCCGGGCTTCCCAAAAACATCCTGACATCATCCATTGTAAAACCACCGATCACCGCATTTACCGTACTTTCAGTGAGTTGTGCGCCTATTGCGTCATATTCTTTTCCAACGTCCTGATTAATAGAGCATCCTGCTAGGAGCAGAAATGCCATTATTATTACTAATATGACTGTCAGACGTTTTTCGCTCATATCCAATCACCCAAATTATTATAAATAAGTAACTATATGTAAATACCATTATAACGGGAAATCATTTTACTTTCAAGTACAATAACCCGCACCATTCGCTGGTGCGGGTTAGCTCTATTCAGATGATTCTCTAGGTTATCGTTTTCCCTATGCCGGACGATGCATTATCGGGAATTCTGCCGTATGATGTGCTGCCGTTTAAGCAAAATCCCACTATATACGGATTATCAAGATGATAGTCGTTTAATTTAACATATTGACCGGAATTCCCCTCAACAGTATAAACTGTTTTTGTTTTTGGATCATATGCAACAACGATTCCGATGTGTTTTGCGTTGTTTAAGATTTACCAACCTGATCCAAAGCAAGAGCTGCCAATTCATCGGTATTAATACCCATTGTGTTGTTCGTAGGCTGAGTTGCTTGCTGATCCTGCTGAAGCCCGCTTGACTGCTTGCCGGACCAGTTCGGCGCCGGCGGAACCGGGAGACCTAATGCGGGTGCAATAGCAGCGAGCCTTCCCCATTCCTGCAACTCCTTATTGCGTTTTTCCATGATTTGCTGCGCCGCTGCCGCGCCAATTTCGACCATGCCGGGCTTATAGTTGACGGATGTCGTTGGTGCCTGATGAGGCTGTTGCGTT
>CAZVLO010000060.1:16664-18221 GCA_964628265.1 uncultured Papillibacter sp. | reverse complement strand
GCCGCCAAGGTTATGTGCGGCGAAGCAACCATGAAAGATATTACTTATGACTTCTCAAAGGAGAAGGACATTTACGGCTCCCGCCACCCGAGGCCCTCGGCGCTGGCAAAGGTCTGCGGCCTGGCTGATTACGGCGACGATCTCAAGCTGAAGATGCCGGAAGGCACCGCTCATCTTGCCGTGGTGCTGTCTCAGGTCCCACACGCGAAGATCATCAGCATTGATACCAGCGAAGCCGAAAAGATGCCCGGCGTTATCAAGGTCCTGACCGCCAAGGACGTTAAAGGCACCAACAATCTGGAAGGCCCCCCTGTCGTGCCGCGTGTCAAGGGTAAGGGTATCACGGAGTTCCCCGTCATCGCCGGCAAAAAGATCTGCAAGCGCGGCGACTGCGTCGCGGTTGTGGCTGCCGACACCGAGGAACACGCCCGCGAGGCCGCCAAGAAAGTCAAGCAGAACCTTGAGATTCTACCCGGCTATATGACCTTCCCCGAGGCCGTGATGCCCAATGCCATTCAGCTGCACGAGACACTTCCAAACTTCTATATGGAGCAGCCGGTCTACAAGGGACAGGATACGGCCGAAATCTTTGAGACCGCCGAATACGTGGCGGAAGGCAGCTTCCACTCCCAGCACGAGCCTCACCTGCCCATCGAGCCGGACGTGGTCCAGGGCTATGTCGGCGCTGACGGGATGATCACGATCCAGTGCAAATCCCAGGCGATCACCGAAGGCCGGGAGGCTGTCTCCATGGCCTGCGGCATCCCGATGGAACAGCTCCGATTCATTATGAACCCCGTCGGCGGCTCCTTCGGCTACTCCGTCAGCGCGAATACGTATGCCGTCGTCGCCACCGCGGTTCAGAACCTGAACATGCCCTGTACGATGACTCTGAGCTACGAAGATTTCAACCACATGACCGGCAAGCGGTCCGCCACGTTCACCAACGGCCGCATCGCCGCCACAAAGGACGGCAAGATCATTGCCGCCGAGTATGATATCGGCCTCGACCACGGCGCTTACGGCAGCATGGGCAGCAAGATCTTCAACAACCTGATCACCGTTGGCTTCCACGGATACAACATCCCCAACTTTAAGGGACTCGCCCGCGGCGCGTCCACGAACAATGCCTTCTGTGCCGCTTACCGCGGCTTCGGCGGCCCACAGGCTTACACAGCCACCGAAGCGCTCATCGATATGGCCGCCGAGAAAATCGGCATGGATCCCTGGGAGTTCCGTTACAAGAACGCCGCCCGGCCGGGAGATCTGACAATCAACAGCAGCCCGTATCACGATTACATCTATCCCCTGCTCCTTGAGAAGGCCAAACCGTTCTACGACGCGTACAAGGCTGAGGCCGAGGCGGCCAAAAAAGCCGGCAAGCATGTGGGCGTCGGCATGAGCATGGGCGGCTTCCTCATCACCATCGGCTTCATCGATCAGGCCGAGGTTGCTCTGGAGCTCAATCCCGACGGTACCATCACGCACTTTAACACTTGGGAAGATGTTGGACAGGGCGGCGATATCGGCACGCTCGTCCATACCGTAAAGGCGCTG
>CAZVLO010000060.1:0-16641 GCA_964628265.1 uncultured Papillibacter sp. | reverse complement strand
CGACAGCAAGCTGTGCCCCGACACGGGCCTTGCCGCCGCCAGCCGTTCCCACTATATGGCGGGCAACGCCACCATTGACGCGGCCAACAAGCTCATGGACGCCATGCGGAAGCTGGACGGCACCTACAGGACGTATGACGAAATGGTCAAGGAAGGCATCCCTACCAAATACATCGGCCACTATGACCAGTTCGGCCTCGGTCTGCCTCCCGGACCGGACCCGAATATGGGCCACGGCGAAAAGAACCCGACTTACATGTACTGCGTCAACGTTGCGTTGACGGAGGTTGACGTCAATACCGGCAAGGCGAAGGTCCTCAAGTATACCTGCGTCTCCGACGTCGGCGTCATCGGCAACAAGCTCTCCGTCGAAGGCCAGGCTTACGGCGGACTCTCCCACAGCATCGGCTTCGCGCTGAGCGAGGATTACAACGCCGAGAACAAGCACGGCAATATGGCCGGCTGCGGTATCCCGACGATCGATGTGGTCCCGGACGATATCAACCTGGTCTTTGTGGAGACGCCGCGTCCCAACGGACCTCACGGCTCCTGCGGCTGCTCCGAGTGCTACCAGTCCTCGGGCCACATGGCTGTCATCAATGCCATCAACAACGCCTGCGGCGCCCGCGTATACGACCTGCCGGCCACACCAGACAAGATCAAGGCCGCTTACGAGAAGAAGCAGCGGGGCGAGGACCTCACTCCGCCGAAGTACTTCCTGGGCTCCGATTTCGAGGACGAGCTGGAATATATCAAGAATAATCCAATGTAATGCATCAGGATAAGCATTTATAATCACATGGCAGGGCGCGTCTTAATGGCGCGCCCTGCATCGGATATCAGCAATAACAGGAAAGGAATGAGAAACGATGAAAATGGAGGATGCAACGGCATTTACCACCAAGTGTTTCAACGGAGAACCCGCATCGTGTTCCTATGCCTGCCCTTTTCATCTGGACATTCGTTCCTTTCTCGAAAAGGCCGGAAAAGGCAGATGGCAGCCGGCATACAAGGAGCTGCGCAACGCGGTGGTATTCCCGGTGCTTGTCAGCACGATGTGCGACCAGCCATGCCGCGGGCGCTGCCAGCGGACGGTGACCAGCGACGAGCCCATCGCCCTGCGGGACATCGAAACGGCGGTCATCAGATACACTAAAAGCCGCAAACCAGAGGCGTATTTTATCCCGCCGAAAACCCAGACGGTGGCGGTCGTCGGTGCAGGCGCGGCGGGCTTGTCCTGCGCGTTGAACCTGGCGCAGAAGAAGTATCCCGTTACGGTTTACGAAAGCTTGGACGGCTGGGGCGGCAGTCTCAGAAGCCATCCGCGCTTTAAAGACTTCGACGAGGATTTTGCCCTTCAATTTTCAGCCGTTGACGTGGAATTCAGATACGGCACCGAAATAAGGTCGCTGGACGAGCTGAAGGATTACGACGCGGTTTATATTGCCACCGGCAGCGGCGGCGACGCGTTCGGTCTTTTGGATAGCTGGGACCCGGAGCTGTTGACCACGTCGATTCCAAAGGTATTTATGGGGGGCGCCCTGTGCGGTGGGTCCTTGATGGAGAGCATCGCCCAGGGGCCCGCGCTTTCGAAGATCATGGAGGTCTTCTTAATGACGGGCAAAGCGTCGGATACTCACGGCACTTACAATAAAAACGACTGCGGACACTATCTTAAACACGACGGAGAAGCCTCTGTGCCGATTGTAAAAGCCTCCGGTGAAGGCGGGTATACTGAGGAGGAGGCTAAAGCAGAGGCGCTCAGGTGCTTGAAGTGTGACTGTGACTACTGTGAAAAATCCTGCGAAATGCTCAAATGGTTCAAAAAAAAGCCGCACCGGATCGCCGTTGAGGTGTATACCGACTCTCAGGCGACCTCGACGATCTCGGCGCGCACGCTCACCAGGGAGGCATATTCCTGCAACATGTGCGGAAAATGCAAGGCCGTCTGCCCGGAAAGCGTCGACATCGGCGCGCTGCTTCATTTTTCCCGGGCCGACCGGGCAAACGCCGGCAAGGATATCCCCGCCTTCCATGACTACTGGCTGCGGGAAATGGACTTCAATACGACAGAGGGCTTTTTCGCGCATGCGCCGCGGGGAAAAGAAACCTGTGATTACGCATTCTTCCCCGGCTGCCAGCTGGGCGCGTTTAACAGAGATCACGTAATTAAATCGTACGCTTATCTTAACAGCAAGTACAGCACCGGGCTCATCCTCGGGTGCTGCGGGGCACCGGCTTACTGGGCCGGCGAAGAAAAACGCCTTGCCGAAAATACGGATAAGCTCATAAATGCCTGGGAGGGTATGGGCAAACCAACTCTCATCTTTGCCTGCGCTTACTGCATACGCATCTTTAAATCGGTTATGCCTGAAATAAAAGGGGTATCCTTATATGAGCTTTTGGCATCCGACACGTCAGTTAAGCCAGCCAAAGCCTTTGGAGAGGCAGCGGTCTTTGACCCCTGCGCCGCCGGAGACAACGACGCCATGCAGAAGAGCGTCAGAATCCTGGCGGAAAGAGCCGGAACAACACTGGAGGAGCTCCCGGAGCCAAACCGTTGCTGCGGCTACGGCGGCCATATCCAACTGGCAAACCCCGATTTATACGAAGAAATAACAAAAAATCGGGCAGAGGCCAGTAGCAGGCCGTATATAGCCTACTGCGCCAATTGCCGCGAGGTCTTTGACCGACGCGATAAGGAATGTGCCCATATTCTGGATATGGTATTCGCACCGGAGACAAAAAAGCGGGCACCCGGCCTGCAGCAAAAGCGGCACAACAGCCTGGAGGTTAAAAAGACGCTTATGAAGGAGTGCTTCGATATGGAATTCGAGCCGCAAAAACAGGAATGGGACGACCTGAAGCTCATCATCAGCGAGTCACTCCTGGAGGAGCTGGACAGCAAGCTCATCATGGAGGAAGATCTCAAGGAGGCAATTTGGCTGGCGGAGACAACAGGTAATAGATTCATAAGTGAAGCCGACGGCATCATCCAGTGCAGTATGGAAAAGTCCGCGCTGACCTATTGGGTGCAGTATATGATATCAGCGCCGGGGACCTTTGAAATCATTGATGCGTTCACCCATCGCATGCATATCAACAAGGAGGCCTGAGCCATGGATGCTACGGATGCTTTAGACAAAGCCTGGAAATGCGGCAAATGCGGCCTTGAGCTCGCCAAGAAAAAATCGACTTTTTCCTATCTGGGTCATACGTTTTCACATGAGGTCCTCCGCTGCGCAAAATGCGGTAATGTTTTTATACCGAAGGAGCTGGCGGAGGGTAAAATGGCCGAGGTCGAAATCCAACTGGAAGATAAATAAGACACGCGGGCAGATTTATATTCCGCCCGTGCTCATAATATGAGCGAGAATTGGATTCACCGCTTTATTTCTGATCGGTTCCAGTGTATAATCGACATAAATGTGGCAATAAGCCTCAACACGATGAGAAAGGGAGATCATATGAACTATACACGTTTAAATCTTACCATCAACGGTGTATCGAGACCTGTCATCATAAACCCTGAAAAGGATACGCTGGCAGTCACTTTACGCAGAATGGGGCTGACCGGCACGAAAATAGGATGCGGTACCGGCGTCTGCGGAGCCTGCTCCGTTCTCCTTAACGGTGATGTCATCCGCGCCTGTACGAAAAGGATGAAAAATGTCGATGAATTTAGTGAAATCATCACCATCGAGGGTATCGGCACACCGCAGCACCTCCACCCCCTGCAGCAGGCCTGGATCACGTACGGCGGCGTCCAATGCGGTTTCTGCACACCCGGCTTTATCGTCTCGGCGTACGGTCTGCTGCTGAAGAACCAGAGCCCCACACGCGAAGAAGTCCGTACCTGGTTCAAGGACCACCGCGACATCTGCCGCTGCACGGGTTATAAGCCCCTGGTTGACGCCGTCATGGCCGCCGCCAAAGTCATGCGCGGTGAAGCCGGGATGGCCGATATCACCTTTGATCCCGCCGCCCATAAGGACTATTACGGCTCAGCGCTCCCCAGGCCTGCGGCACTGCCCAAAGTCTGCGGTCTGTCTGATTACGGCGATGACCTGAAGCTGAAAATGCCTGAAGGTACAGCGCACCTGGCCGTTGTACTCTCAGAGGTTCGCCATGCGAAGATTGTTAGCATTGATACCAGCGAAGCCGAAAAAATGCCTGGCGTCTACAAGGTCATGACTGCCAAGGATGTCAAAGGCACCAACAGCCTGCCTATCCCCCAGATCCATCCCCGTATGAAATCCCGCGGGATTCTGGAATTCCCGGTTATCTGCGGCAAGAAGATCAACCGCCGCGGCGATGTGGTGGCGTTGGTTGCCGCCGATACGGAGGAGCATGCGCGTGAGGCCGCCAAGAAGGTCAAGCAGAACCTGGAGCTCCTGCCCGAGTATATGACGTATCCTGAAGCCGTTATGCCCAACGCCATACAGCTCCAGGAACAGCTCCCCAACTTCTATATGGAGCAACCCCTTTTCAAGGGCCAGGATACGGCCGAGCTCTTTGAGGACGCGCCCATCGTTGTGGAAGGCAGCTTCTACTCCTCCCGCGAGCCGCATCTGCCCATCGAGCCGGATACCGTACAGGGGTATTACGACGCCGATGGCATGCTTGTCATCCAGTGCCGGGCGCAGGCGCTCCACGATTCGCGCGGGGAGGTTGCCGTCGCCACCGGTCAGCCGGTGGACAAGCTGCGCCTAATTCAAAACCCGACCGGCGGCTCCTTCGGCAACTCCATCACCTCCAACACCTACTCGCTGGTGGCCACCGCCGTTCAGAACCTGGGCATCCCCTGCACGCTGACGCTCAGCTGGGAGGAGTCCAGCCATACAACCGGCAAGCGCGGCGCCTCCTTCTCCAACGGCCGTCTGGCCTGCGACAAGGACGGAAAAATCACCGCCGCCGAGTATGATGTGGCACTGGATCACGGCGCGTATACCGTTGTCGCCAGCATCATCTTCAGCAATTTTATCTCCATCGGCTTCCACGGTTATAACATCCCCAACATCAAGGCGCTGGCCCGGGCCGGCATGTCCAACAACGGCTTTCAGACCGCTTATCGCGGCTTCGGCGCGCCGCAGATTTATACCACGACAGAGGCTCTCATCGACAAGGCGGGCATCGACTCCTGGGAATTCCGTTATAAAAACCTCGCAAAGCCGGGCGACACCACCATCAACAGCCGGCCGTATATGAATTATGATATTTATCCCGCACTGATGAAAAAGATCAAGCCCGTTTACGACAAATACAAGGCGGAGGCTGAGGCGGCAAAAAAAGAAGGCCGTCATCTGGGCGTCGGCCTGAGCATCGGCGGTTTCCTCTGTACGACCGGTAATTTTGACGCCGCTGAGGTCGCGCTGGAGCTCAACGCGGATGGCACCGTCACCCATTACAACACCTGGCAGGATGTGGGACAGGGCGGCGATATCGGCACACTGACGCACACCCTCCGGGCGCTTGCGCCGCTTAAGCTGACGCCCGACAAGGTCAAACTCGTTATGAATGACACGGCAACCTGCCCGAAGACGGGTCTCTCCGCCGCCAGCCGCTCCCACTTTATGGCCGGAAAAGCCACCATCGACGCGGCCAACAAGCTCCTCGCTGCGATGACGAAGCCGGACGGAACGTTCCGCACCCGCGACGAGATGGTGAAAGAGGGTATTCCCACAAAATACCTGGGCCATTACGACCAGCTGGGTATGGCCGACCCGGGCCTGAATCCGAATACCGGTGAAGGTGAGAAAAACTCGGAGTTCATGTACGCTGTCAACTGCGCTCTCGTCGAGGTTGACGTCGCAACGGGAAAGACGCGGGTACTGCGGTATACGACAGCAGCGGACGTTGGCGTCATCGGCAACAAGCTGGCCGTCGACGGCCAGGCCTACGGCGGTCTGTCCCACTCCATCGGCTTCGCCCTCAGCGAGGATTATAACGCCGAGAAAAAGCACGGCAATATGGTCGGCTGCGGCGTCCCGACGATCGACATGATTCCGGACGATTTTAATATCATCTACCAGGAGACGCCGCGACCCAACGGGCCGCAGGGCTCCGCCGGCTGCTCCGAGAACTTCCAGTGCTCCGGTCATATGGCCGTCATCAACGCCATCGTGGATGCCTGCGGCGCGCGCGTCTACGACCTGCCGGCCACACCCGACAAGGTCAAGGCCGCCTATGAGAAAAAGCTTCGGGGCGAGGATCTCACGCCGCCCAAGTACTTCCTCGGGCCCACCTTTGAGGAAGAGCTGGAATATATCAAGGCAAATCCCCTATAAAACACAGCTGAAACAGCATGAGAAGGCAGGGCGCAGCCGATAGGCTCGCCCTGCCGGATTGGGCTGTCAGCCGATAGGTACAGGCTTACTGCGCAATTAATTGGTAAGGAGATAACATGAAAGAGATCATTCGGGGCACATGGAGTATCTGCCCCGTCTGCCTGAAGCGGCTACCCGCCCACATCGTTAAATCAGGACGCGAGTATTTTATCGAAAGAAACTGTCCTGAACACGGCGCTTGTTCCGCTGTTTTATGGCGCGGTGAAAACCCGGCGTTCGAGACGTGGGGCGTTTATTCGCCGCCACCGGATAATGACGCGCCCGATTGCCCCGGCAGCTGCGGCCTATGCGATCATCATCTCCAGAAAACATGCTGCATCCTCGTGGAAGTGACCGGGCGATGCAACCTGAGGTGCCCCGTGTGCTTCGCCTCTGCAGGAGACGCTGTGTCCGGTGGGACTTCACCGGAGGAGCCGTCTGTTGATGTGCTCTATTCAATCTTCAAAAAGCTCGCGGACAGCGGCAGAACTTTTGTTCAGCTCTCAGGCGGCGAACCAACGGTCCGGGACGATCTCCCGGAGATTATTGCATCAGCAAAAAAAGCCGGCTGCGAAAATATTCAGCTCAATACGAATGGCCTCCGGTTGGGCGAGGATCCGGCTTACACAAAGTCGCTCTCCGATGCAGGTCTTTCCTTTGTCTTCATGCAGTTTGACGGCACCGAGGACGCAATTTTCGAAAAACTCCGAGGCCGGCCGCTGCTGGAGCAAAAAAAGGCAGCCATCGATGTCTGCGCCGGCAACAGACTGGGCATTACACTTGTACCCACGGTCGTACCGGGGGTCAATGATCATAACCTCGGTGATATTGTGAATTTCGGCATATCACATTCTCCGGCTGTCAGAGGCGTTCACTTTCAACCTGTCAGCTATTTCGGCCGTTACCCCAAAGCACCGGATAATAAAGACAGGATCACACTGCCGGAGATCCTCAACGCCTTAGAGCGGCAGACAGGCGGTAAAGTCAAAATCACTGATTTCGCGCCTTCCTGCTGCGACCATCCCCGGTGCGGCTTTCACGGCGACTTCGTTGTCCTGCCGAAAAATAATCTGCTCCGTCTGACAGCAAAAAGCAATAAATCCTCCTGCTGTGACGGCACATCACACCTGAAAAACAGGAATTTCGTGGCGCGGCGCTGGAAACGCTCCGCGGATGATGATAATATAAATACCGGCGCGCCCTCATCCTCCAGTGGGGACTATACCGATATGGGGGTTTTCCTGAAGAGAGTGAAATCCCACGGCTTTACAATCACCGCAATGGCCTTTCAGGATGCTTATACCCTCGATATCGAGCGGCTTCGGATGTGCAGCCTGCACGTTTATAACGACGACAGGATTATACCGTTCTGCGCCAATTACATAACACCATATGACCGGATTGTGTAAAATGGGAACGATATATGAAAGCGAACTGCTTGTTAAAACACACCACGGCTCCATGCACCCGGGCGGCTTGCGCCTGAGTGCCCGCGCTGCCCGGCTGGCCAAACTGAAAGAGGGTATGTGCGTTGCCGACATCGGCTGCGGCACAGGCGTGACGGCGGCGTTTCTCAGAGATAAGTTCAAGCTCAACATGATTGGCCTGGATCGATCGGACAAGCTCATCCATATTGGTCTGACGTCCTGGCCGGGACTGAACCTCATACGGTGGAGCGGAGAGACCCTCCCCTTTGAGCAGAATTGCCTGGACGCGGTTTTCTTTGAATGTACGCTGTCGGTCATTGGCGGCATCAATCAAATGCTGGCTTCCTGCGCAAAAGCGCTAAAGAGCACAGGTACTGTCATTATCTCCGATGTCTATGCCAAAGAGCGCCTGAACACCGACAGCAAACCGCTGCTCACTGTTGAAGAATATAAGGGCGCCCTCACCGATGCGGGATTCGATATCATCGTTCAGGAAGACCATACAGCGGCGCTGCGGACGTATATTGCCGGACTGCGGGAAAATAACAGAAACAGCCTTGACACCTGTTCATTTTTCAGAACATCCGGTAATCTGGAAAATATCCGTCTGTCCGAGCTCGGATATATGCTGATCATCGCGCGAAAAATCTGAAAAAGGGGATGCCGTGAAGCCGGATATCAGATATCACCATGAATATGACACCCCTTGAAAACTGGATAAGTGAAAAAACAAGGATAGCGGGCAGGCCTGATTTGCCGAAGCTGCGGGAATACCAGCTGGCGAGATTGCGGGAAACGCTCCGGCTCGTCCTGGCGGGCAGCCGCTTTTATAAAGAACGCTTCGCGGGCATTTCCCCCGATTCTATACAAAGTATGGCAGATGTGACGAATCTGCCCTTCACCTGGCCGGAAGATATCGCGGCACGGGGCGCCGATTTCCTCTGCGTCTCCCCCCGCGATATTAACAGGATCGTCACACTCTCCACCACAGGCACAACAGGAAACCCGAAACGGGTATACTTTACAAAAGCCGACCAGGAACTCACCACCGATTTCTTTCACCATGGCATGTCGACCTTTACAGACTCCTCGGACAGCGTGATGATTTTCATGCCCGGCAGTACGGAGGGCAGTGTCGGCGACCTCCTGACAAAAGGGCTCAGCCGCATCCCGTGCCGCTCCGTTGTCTACGGGCCGATCAGGGATTATGACGATGCCCTCAAGGCTCTTACAGATGAAAATATTACCTGTATTGTCGGCATCCCATCCCAAATTCTGAAACTGTCGAGATCGGCCGGCGCCGACCAAGTCAAACTGAAAAGCGTTCTTTTGAGTGCCGATTATGTCCCGACTGCGGCGTCAGAAGCAATTGACAACGCTTGGGGCGCGGAGGTTTACGGCCATTACGGCATGACGGAGACCGGGCTCGGCGGTGGCGTCGAGTGCCGGGCACGAGACGGTTATCATCTGCGCGAAGCAGATCTGTTGTTTGAGATTATCGATCCGACCAGCTGTCTGCCTGTCCCGGACGGAGAATGGGGTGAAATTGTATTTTCCACTCTGACGCGGCGCGGTATGCCGCTTATCCGGTACAGGACGGGAGACCGATCGCGTTTTCTGACGACAGCCTGCCCGTGCGGCACCGTACTCCGGCGGCTCGGCCGGGTTTCCGGCCGTCTCAGAGAAGCCGTACCCCTCGCCGGTAGCCTCACACTGTCCGTGGCGCAGCTGGACGAACTGATTTTTTGCGAGCCTTCCGTGCTGGCATTCAATGCGGAAATAGCCCGGCAGAACGGTGTCGACTTATTAACTATAACTGTCGGAAGCGCCGACTCGTCATTTGACAAATACACTCTGGCGCGCAGGCTGGATCCACTACTGGGACATCTCATCCGGGACGGCCGGCTCCAACTGGAGATTCTCGGCGGCGGCGTTGATTTCCACACCACGGGAACGTTAAAACGACGCATCACCGATCACCGAAATAATTAACAGAAAGTCAGGTCCGTATATGAAACTAATTGCTGAAGCTGCTATTTCTTTGCTCAAAGCCGGTACCGGCTTTGCACTTGCCACCGTTCTGGAAAGCAGCGGCTCCACGCCTCGGGAGGCCGGTTCAGCCATGCTGATCAAGCCGGACAAATCAATCGTCGGTTCCGTCGGCGGAGGCGTGCTGGAGGCGAACACTATCAGCGCGGCGCAGAAGGTCATCGCTGAAAAAAAGGCCACTTTTACGCTGTATGTTTTGGAAAACGAGGGCGCGGCGGCTATCGGCGCTGTCTGTGGCGGCCGGGCGAGAGTACTCATAGACTACATCGATGCGGAAGACCCGGGCAATACCGAATTCTTTGAACAGCTGCTCAAAGCCGCATCCACCAGCCAGCGTTCGCATATAGCGGCACTGATACCCGCTTCGGAAAAACTGGCGCGGCGCAACACTTGCTTGATCCTTGCCGACGGGACGCTCGTAGGCACTGAGGTTTTCGATCCCGACATCCAGTCATATCTGCGGAAAGGCCGCGGCTATGATATCTTTACGAGACTGGAGAAATACGCGGCGTATCTCTTCCCCATAGGCTCGGACGGTACCGTCTACATCTTCGGTGCCGGCCACTGCGGTGAGAAGCTGGCGCACATCGTCCACACCGTCGGCTTCGGTACGGTTGTCATCGACGACAGGATTGAATTCGCCAACACCTCCCGTATCCCCGAGGCCGATGATATCATCGTTCCGAAAAATCTTGAAGAGCCCTTCGATACCATTGCTTTTGGGCCGGACAGCTATATTGTTATCGTCACCCGGGGCCATATGCACGACGAGGTCGTCCTCCGCCGGGCGCTTCAAACGAACGCTGGATATATCGGCATGATCGGCAGCAAAAAAAAGCGAGAGACCATCTACCGCCATCTTCTGGACGAAGGCTTCACCCAGGTCGACATTGACAGGGTCTATTCCCCCATCGGAATCCCAATCGGTGCCGAGACCCCGGAGGAGATTGCCATAAGCATCACCGCCGAACTCATTAAAGTGCGGGCTGAGAAAAAGGAGATCTCACAATGAATAATAATACAAAATGGGACGTCGCCATCATCGGCTGCGGAATCGCAGGGATTTACGCCGGGTATGAGCTTATTAAGCTAAATCCCGGGCTGAGGGTCGTTATTATTGAGCAGGGTGAGGATATTCACACAAGGAGCTGCCCGATCGTTGCGAAAAAGACGAAAGAGTGCATTTCCTGCGACACCTGCGCCATCATGCGCGGCTTCGGCGGCGCGGGAGCCTATTCGGACGGCAAGTATAACATCACAACGGAATTTGGCGGCTGGCTGATAGATTATCTGCCAGAGGACACAGTTATGGAACTTATCCACTATGTTGATTCCGTCAATGTCTCCTTTGGTGCCACAGAGGTCATCTATTCCACGGAGAGTACGGAGGCGCTGAAGCTGGAGAAGAAGGCGCTTGAAAACGACCTTCACCTGCTTCAGGCAAAGGTCAAGCATCTCGGGACTGAGAACAATCTCCGGATTTTAAAAACTATTTATGAATTTATGAAAAGCAGGGTCACTTTTCGGTTCGGCACCGCGGTCAACAGTATCAAACCCGAAATTGAAGGTTACCGGCTCGAAACCTCTGGCGGCGATGTCCTGTGCCGCTATCTCATTGCCGCGCCCGGGCGGTCCGGTGCCGAATGGTTTGCCGAGCAATGCGGGGAACTGGGTCTCGGTCTCTTCAACAATCAGGTGGACATCGGCGTCCGTGTGGAACTGCCCGCAAAGGTCTTCGAGCATATCACGGATGTGGTCTATGAATCGAAGCTTGTTTACAGAACAAAACAGTACGGCGACAATGTGCGGACCTTCTGCATGAACCCGTATGGTCATGTGGTCACGGAAAACGTGGACGGCTTGATGACCGTCAATGGGCACAGCTATTCCGACCCCGAGCTCCGCAGCGAAAACACGAATTTCGCCCTTCTGGTGTCCAACCGCTTCACAGAGCCCTTTAAGGAGACATATAGATACGGTAAACACATCGCATCGCTCTCCAACATGCTGGGCGGCGGTGTACTCATACAGCGGTTCGGCGATCTTCTCCGGGGTTCGCGCACCAACGAGCACCGTCTGTCGAAAAGCTTCGTCAAGCCGACGCTGAAGGCAACGCCCGGTGATTTGAGCCTGGTGCTGCCCAAACGCCACATGGACAACATCATCGAGATGATTTACGCTCTAGATAAAATCGCCCCGGGCACCGCCAATTACGATACACTGCTGTACGGCGTGGAGGTTAAATTCTACTCCTCACGCCCGCAGCTCACAGCGGAGCTGGAGACTGAGATGAAGGACTTTTACGCCATCGGTGACGGTGCCGGCGTCACAAGAGGCCTCGCCCAGGCTGCCTCCAGCGGTGTCATCGCCGCCCGGGCTATCGCTGAGATAATTGCGAAAAACAAGAAATAATTGCCTGTGTTTAAGCTAAAATGTCATTCTGCGCTGATTGCGGCGCAGAATGACATTTTCTCTGTTGTTCAAAATGACCCTCTAATTGATCAGTGCGGCGAAAGCGCTGCCCAGGAGCGTGGCGTTCCCGACCTTTTCAACACGGCAGTACCTTTTCTCCTTCTCATTGATAAAAAACCTGACATAGTCGCCGAACCTTTCCCTAAATGAATAAAGCTTGTGAAACGTGGACCCCTCAGCGACGATGACGACAGGCTCGTCCCGGCGGCGACCCGTATCGGTTTTTTTCATGACAGCGGCTATCGACATGACAGACAGCTTCGCGCTGCGCTCAATAAGCCTGTCGGCCGCAACGGAAATCACCATTCTGTCGTCTTCATTTTCAAACAAAAATGAAAGCGGACCGCTTCTGTGGATGTCAGACAGAAACTCGCTAAGGGCAGGCAAGGGCAGATCATTTAACGTCCGAACCGCTGTGCACCCGGCGGCTGACAGAAGTCCGACAGCCGCTGCTTTTTTTAGCGTCAGCAGGATCAGCTGCCCCAGATATCTTCCACTTGTCATCTTCTCCAGAGTGTGCGTGCCCGGATTGGCTGTCAGGCTGTCCAACTCCCGGTCAATCACTCCGGTCGGAACGCGGGTGAAGTAACCTGACTCGATATTAACGATCATTCCGCTGCCCGCATACCCGCCTTTCAACTTTTTTATCTCCTGCGTTTTCTCGTTATAGCAGAGATTCTTGCCAGTACCAAGTACGAACCCGATACAGCCGTCACAAGTCTGGCCGGCCGTGACAGCGGTGCCGCCCAGAAGGACGGCCGTCGTGTCATTTACGACGACATAGCTTTTTCTATCCCGAAACCCACGGCGATGAAGCGCCTTTGATAATTCCTTCGTAATTTCCATTCCCTCGGCGCCGGTGACTTTGATCTCCTTGCTGAATGAGCGGAGCCGCCCATCCCTGTTGGGAAGGATCTCCGCCGCATGAGAAAAGCAGACGCCGATCCGGCTGCTCTCATGAATCACAGGTTGTAGCCGGTCGGCTATTTCGGTGAAGAATTCGTCTTTTGTAATCTCGTTTTTAAGGCCGGGCACTGATGATTCGCTGGCCTCGAGGATCTCAACGACGCCGTTATGATACCGCGTCAGGGCGATGCGGAGGTTGGTACCCCCGACATCGACGGCAATGGCTGTCTCTCCCTCGGATGCCCGTCCGTCCGTCGACAAATACGCGGGTATCATCAAAAGAGACGAAGGTTTTCCATCAAGTCCGGCCTGCATATCTGAGATAAACGCTTTTTCACATTCTTCAAAATCGATATTGTCCGGGTGTATGCCATTGTGAAACAAAAAATCATCGACTCTCTCTACCGTATTCAAAATCGATTCTCCTCCACCAGTTACATAACATTCCAATACTTATTTTATATTACAAACGACACTTGTTGAGTAGTAAATTATATCATTTATCATCCGTATGCGCAAAATCCAACATAAATAGTTGCCTGATTTACTCATGCTTCAACGGACTGCCAGTTGACGCCTGCTGCAATTGCGTATAAAATTATGATGATTTTGTGATGATATGAAAATATTGACAATGATATTTTCGTAAGAAGGAGGCTTTTATGCTGGATGTCTGTCTGCCCGGAACAAGCGGGATGATCCCTCTACCTGAGCGCTGGCTGGCCTGCTGCTGGCTCGAGCATCAGGGAAAAGCCCTTCTGATTGATTGCGGCGAGGGCACACAGATCGCCTTGAGGGCGTCCGGCTGTAAAATAAGCCGTCTTGAAATCCTGCTGATCACCCATTTCCATGCCGACCATCGGCCCCAGGGGACTGAAGACCGTCGTCTCCGCGCTGATGATCATCGCACCGGCGCTGCCGTATCAGGTGGAACTGATCGAGCTTCAGCACGGCGTTGAAGGGCATTTTGACTGCGGCGGTATCACGATAACGTATCTACCCCTTGAACACGCCATTCCCTGCTTTGGCTACCGTATGTCTCTCAAACGAATGCCCGTTTTCAACCCGTATAAGGCCGAAGCACTCCGCATCCCGAAACGGCTCTACAGGGCGCTGCACTCAGGTAAAACGATTCAGTTGGACGACGGGCGGCAGATCCTGCCCGATATGGTTATCGACAGCGCCCGGGAACCGATCTCTGTCTGTTATATCACCGATTCTCAGCCAAAAGACTCGATGGCCGATTTTGCCCGCGGCGCCGACCTGCTGATCTGCGAGGGCATGTACGGGGACGAAGACATGCATGAAAAGATGGAGGAGAAAGGCCACATGGTCTTTTCCGACAGCGCCCGAGTTGCTCAAAAAGCCGGCGTCAAGGCGCTTTGGCTCACTCATTTTTCGCCCGCTTTGAAAGATCCCGAGAAATACATTGATAACGCGATGGCAATATTCAAGAATACAGCCGTTGGCTACGACGGGATAAAGACGACGTTGTAAAAGCGTCGTCCTGAATATTTATGTGAGGTCATTATGAGTAAGAATGTCAGAAGAATATCTTATGCCGCCATCGCCGCGGCTATCGTCTTCGCGGTAACACGTATGATCGTCATCACGTACTCATCGTCAGGATCATATATCAATTTCGGCGATATGTCGATCTATATCATTGCTTATCTGATCGGCGGCCCCCTTGCAGCCCCGGCGGCTGCCATCGGGAGCGCCATGGCCGATTTGACATCCTTCCCTATTTATGCACCCGCGACCCTTATTGTTAAGGGCCTGATGGGCCTCACAGCCGGCCTCCTCATGCGGAATAAGACATTCGGAATGTACGTTCTTGCATGCGTCGTCGCCGGCGCGATTATGGTGGCCGGATACGGCTTATATGATCTCTGTATCTTCGGCTGGGGAACAACCGTTGTCAACGCACCCGGTAATCTGATTCAATGGAGCGCCAGCGTTGCTATTGCCGCAATTCTGTATCCCATTGCCCAGCGTATTCAAAACGTCACGCACTTTGACGACCTGCGATAAACATCGGCTTGTAGTGATTCGCTGTTTTGCGACTATTATACTGTATGATTAATAACAATGCGGGCTGCGCTTGATGCGGGGCTCGCGCCGTTTTCTGCTGACGGTTGATCAGATGACAGCCTGCCTTTTCGTATTTCGGCCGGGGCCGAGGATGAGCCAGATGAAGGCTGCTGAGACGATCCCAATCGCACCGCCGAAATAAAACGGCGCGCTCGAGCCTATCTTGTCCCACAAAAGCCCGGCGATGACGGAGGACAGAAGAAGCCCGATACCCTGGAGCATCCCGTAAAGTCCCAAAACAGTCCCCTTAAAGCCGGTAGGAGCATTTTCAGTGATGAACGCCCGTTCTGCACCGCTGATGAGCGCATTGTACGCGCCGTATGCAGCGAACAGGACCCAGATAGCCGGTTTTGCCGACAGCAGCGCAAAACCGAGATATACAATACCGTAGAGCAGATATCCGGGGATCAGTACCCTGCTCCTCCCGTATTTGTCGGACAGCTTACCCGCGGGGATCGCCAGAGCGGAGGTCGCGACGTTGAATACGAGATACAGGAGAATTACTTGGGCGGCTGTGAAACCGTTTTCCTGTGCCTTCAGCAGCAGAAACGTGTTAGAGGAGTTACCGATACAGAATAAAAAGATAACGGCCAGATACAGCTTCAGCGACGCGCTCAGCCGCAGCCCCCGGAAATTCAGTTTTTCAGCGGGCTTATCGTCGTTTTTCTTCTCCCTGACAGCAATAATGATCAGTATACCGATCACCGCCGGAATGATGGAAATGAGAAAAGCCTGACGATACTTGAAGCCGGTAGCGACGAAAACATAGGCCAGCATCACCCCCAGCGCCGAGCCTGCCATGTCGAGCGTCTTGTGCAGGCCAAACGCACCGCCAAGTTTTTTCCCATCGCTAGAAAGCGCCACGAGAGCATCACGCGGGGCAGTGCGGAGCCCTTTGCCCGTTCGGTCGATGATCCTTGCCGCTAAAACGCCGGGCCAGGAAGCGGCGAAGATCAGGAGAAGCTTGTATATTATCCCCGTAGAGTAACCGATGGAAGCCAGGCGCTTTTTGTTGTGATAGACGTCTCCGATATAGCCGCTGAAGACCTTCAGGAGCGACGCGATACTCTCTGCGATACCTTCGATGACACCGAGGATCGCCGGCGTCGCCCCCAGGACAGAGGTCAAAAACAACGGGATCAGCGGGTATACCATCTCGGTGCTCATGTCGGCGAATAAGCTGACGAGTCCCAGGAGGACGATATTTGATATAGACTTTTTTTTCTTCATCGCCAACAGCTTTCATTTATTGAATGGTGATATTATAGCACAGATAACGAAAAAGACGAACTCTTTCGAGTTCGTCTTTTTGTGTTGGCATCTACCTATCGTCCCGGGCCGTCGCCAGCCAAGTATTGTCGGCACGA
>CAZVLO010000059.1:13104-18568 GCA_964628265.1 uncultured Papillibacter sp. | reverse complement strand
GTCACATTCTTCTTGTTACAGTCGATCTGTACTCAGGTGTTTTGCTCATCCCTATCAATGTAATAGTGCTATAAAAATCCGCCATAAACGAATGGCGGATGACTAGCTGAACCCATCATTCGATGTTTCGGGGCAGAAGCTTATATCCGTTTATTAGCCTCACTTGATTCGCCTGACTGAGATTTTCTAATAAACTGATTATATTATAGCGGCAGGGAAATTACAAGCTATTCTGCTGATTTAATCGGTGCCAGCCTTAGCTGGCAGGTGTTGGTGGCAAGGCGGAGCACAGTCATGTATTTTGACAAGGGTGAATAGAATAGGGTACAGGGGAGTGCTGAACCTGTTGGAGGTAGTGCTATGCAATGCAGGATTGCCGATCTCCGGTGCAAGGAGGTCATAAACATTCATAACGGCTTTCGCATGGGGTTCGTCTGTGATGTGATTGTCGACACGCTTACGGGCTGTCTGCTTGCGATTGTCGTACCTGGCCCTTGCCGCTTTTTAGGTCTTTTTTGGAGAGAGGATGATTTTATTATCCCGTGGGAGTGTATCCGGCGCATCGGTGACGACATTATACTCATTGACGTGGATGGGGATTTCAGGCGGGAAAAAAGACGCAAAATTGTCTGGGTGTAGAACAAATAACGTAAAAAGCGTTGCCGAAGATTTCATACTTCGGCAATGTTTTGTTTTTAAATAATCTGCATATAATAAAATTACTTGAAAATTACTTGATTTTAGCGGACTTATTTGGTAAAATGTCTTTTGCTTTGTAAAACGCACAGTTCCTGATTTTATGCCGGTGTGCCTTAAAGCAGTGCGTTTATCGGCAAACTGCCATAAGGTTGGTATAAAAGATGACGGAGCTGGAGGAAAAACAAAAAACAGGAGGAAAAAATCATGGCAATTGTTTCTATGAAACAGCTTCTGGAGGCCGGGGTGCACTTTGGCCACCAGACAAGGCGCTGGAATCCCAAAATGGCACCATATATTTATATGGAGCGCAACGGTATCTACATTATCGATCTTCAAAAAACCGTCAAGAAGCTTGAGGAAGCGTATAACTTTGTCAGGTCTGTCAGCGAAAACGGCGGCTCAATTCTCTTCGTCGGTACGAAGAAGCAGGCACAGGACTCCGTAAAGGAAGAAGCCGAACGCTCGGGCATGTTCTATGTCAATGCCAGATGGCTCGGCGGTATGCTCACAAACTTCAAAACGATGCGCACACGCATTGACCGTCTGGCGCAGCTTCGCAAGATGCAGGAGGACGGAACGTTTGATATGCTTCCGAAAAAGGAAGTGATCAGACTGACAAATGAGATTGAAAAGCTTGAGAAGTATCTCGGCGGCGTTAAAGACATGAAAAAGCTTCCCAGCGCTCTATTTATTATCGACCCGCGCAAGGAGAGAAACGCAATCGCCGAAGCCCGCAAGCTTGGTATTCCGATTGTCGCTATCGTTGACACAAACTGCGATCCGGATGAAATTGACTATATCATACCCGGTAATGACGACGCCATCCGCGCCATCCGCCTGATTTCTTCGGCAATGGCAAACGCTGTTCAGGAAGGCCGCCAGGGTGCTGACGCTGAAGGTTATGATTCTGCTGTGGCTGAAAACCCGGAAGAATCAGCGGAAGTGCTGGTTTCGGAATCGTCGGCAGATGAGGAGGCAAAATAAGAATGGCATTTACAGCACAAGATGTTAAGGAGCTCCGTGAAATAACTGGCGTCGGCATGATGGACTGTAAAAAAGCATTGACCGCGACAGACGGCGACATGGAGAAAGCCATCGACTGGCTTCGCGAAAAGGGACTTGCAGCCGCGCAGAAGAAGGCCGGGCGCATTGCCGCGGAAGGCATGGCTTACGCAGCTGTAATCGATAACGTCGGCGTTGTCGTTGAAGTCAACGCTGAAACAGACTTCGTAGCACAGAACGAAAAGTTCGTTGATTTTGTCAATCGCATCGCTGCAGCCGTTGCTAAAAATGCACCTGCTGATGTAGACGCATTAATGGCGAGTGATATCGGAAATGGCAAGACTGTTCAAGAGGCGCAGCAGGATATGATCCTCGTCATCGGTGAGAACATCAATGTCAGGCGTTTTGTCCGTTATACAACGGGCTTAAATGTACCGTATGTCCACGCAGGCGGCAAGATTGGCGTTATGGTCAATTTGGAGGTTGCAGACATATCTGATATGGACACTGTCACAACACTCGGTAAGGACATCGCCATGCAGATTGCGGCAATGCGGCCACTGTATCTGGATCCGTCGTCTGTAGCTGCGGACGATATCGAAAAGGAAAGAGAAATCCAGCTCAACAAGGCCATTGAAGAGAATAAGGCAAAGAATCTGCCGGACGATAAAGCCCGCCAGATCGCCGAGAACATGGTCAAAGGCCGCATTAATAAGTACTACGAGGAAATTTGTCTTCTGAAACAGCCGTTCGTCAAAGAAAACAAGGTCACAGTCGAGCAGCATGTCAAGCAGGTTGCCAAGGATCTGGGCGGCACCATCACCGTCAAGGGCTTCACACGCTTTGAAAAGGGTGAAGGTATTGAGAAGAAACAGGAATGCTTCGCAGACGAGATTTCAAAACTGGTAAATTAAGAAAAATGCAATACAAAGTGCGCAGCTTCAGGCTGCGCACTATTTTTGCCGAGAACGCAAAATATAACAGGATAATAATACAATTTGTCAAATGAATTTGTAAAACTCTGTATGGACAAGATAATGTAAGCGTGGTAAAATAAATCAAACTTGGCTGCGGAGCATTCCGCGGTCTAAGCAGAGTAGGACGCCCTGCGTAAAGTGCCGACTGGACGGGGAGTTGTCAGTTGGACGAAGGAAGTAATCCACGGTTCGGTGTCCGCATCCCGCTGCTACATACCGGAGAAAAAACCTCCTCTATGTGGCGCACAGCAAGTGCTTGCTGTATATGGCTTAGTATATGGTTTTTTAGCTGTATGCGGCTTGTGCACACATTTAAAGGAGGTATTTTTGTGTCTAAAAAGAAAAAACTGCTGACAACAAAGATGATTGTCACACTGGGTTTGCTCATGGCAATGAGCATCATCTTAGAGCGCATTCTAGGCTTTATGCCGACGCCGAATATTAGAATCGCCTTCGGAAACCTGCCGATCATACTGGCAGGCCTACTATTTGGGCCGATTGCCGGCGGTATTGTCGGACTTGTGGCTGATTTCCTCGGTACGACGTTGTTTTCACCGTTTCCATGGTTTGCACCAATGGCGCTTACACCGGTTTTTATGGGTGTTGTGCCGCCTCTGGTTGGCATGATGCTCAGGAAGAGAACAAGGATTGTGACGTTTGTTGCGATGATTCTACCGGCGGAGATACTCGGCCCGATTCTATGGAGTAATATATCGCTTCAGATGCTGAACGGGGTACCATTTATTGTTAACCTCCCGTTGAGAGCGCCGGTAAAGGTTGCAATAGCAGTAGTAGATATTACGCTCATTTTCCTTCTGTATAAGAGCGGTTTATTCAACGTGCTGGGTCTAGACAGGTTTGGAGGCAAAAAGTATGAGTTACGAGGAGACGCTGCAATACATCCACAACGTTAAGTGGCAGGGAAGCAAGCCCGGGCTTGAGCGGACAAGAGAGCTGCTGAAAGCGCTCGGCAACCCTGAGAAATCACTGAAGTTTGTACACATCGCCGGGACGAACGGAAAAGGCTCAACAGCTGCCTGCATCGCTTCGGTCCTGCAGACGGCCGGATATCGCACCGGGTTATATACCTCCCCGTATATCCTTCGGTTCAATGAGCGTATGCAGGTTAACGGAGTTCATATTTCAGACACAGAGCTTGAGGATATGACGAACGAGATCCGTCCGTTTGCCGACATCATGAAGGACGCCCCGACGGAGTTTGAACTGATCACAGCGCTGGCGATGAAATATTTCCTTTACAAGAAATGTGATATTGTCGTTTTAGAAGTCGGAATGGGCGGGGAACTGGACTCCACGAATGTCATCGATGTGCCGGAGGTGGGTGTTATTACCGCCATCGGACTGGACCATACGGCGGAACTCGGACCGACGCTCAAAGATATAGCAAGGGCGAAGGCCGGTATCATCAAGGAGGGCGGCGACATCGTCATCTACGGTGGAGAAAAGGATGCTGATGAGGTTTTTGAACGCACCTGCCATGAGAAAAACGCTGTGCTGCACCGGACCGACTTTTCAAAGCTGACTGTACACGCGTATGAACTTGATGTTGTGCGATTTGATTATAAAACATTTAAAGACATCAGGCTGCCGCTTGCCGGCACATATCAGCCAAATAATGCGGCTTTGGCGATCTCAGCGCTCGAAATCATGAGAGAAAAAGGCTGGAAGATCAGCCAAAATGACATCATCACCGGCCTGGCCCATGTCTCCTGGCCGGGAAGGTTTGAGGTCCTGATGAATCATCCCGTATTCATAGTGGACGGCGCACACAACCCGCACGGCCTCAAAGCTACTACCGATAGCCTCAAGCAGTATTTCGGCGACCGAAAAATCGTGTTCCTTATCGGAGTCATGGCGGACAAGGATGTCGACGGCATGTTAAATTTGATTACACCCCTGGCGAAATCGTTTGTCACCGTAGCGCCGCATAATCCCCGTGCGATGAAAGCGGAAAAGCTGAAGGAAATGCTGTCTGCTTCCAGTCTGCCTGTCGCAGCATGCGGGTCAATCCCGGACGCTGTCGAAGAATCGATTTGCCAGGCTGGCCCGGAAGGCGTCGTGGCTGCGCTCGGCTCGCTCTACTTTTCCGGCGATATCCGCGAGGCAGTCAACGCGCTGAAGCGTTAAAATTACCAATAATGCCAGACTGAGAACCGAATATTTAGGTAAACATAAACAATGCGTAAATCGACAGGATATTTTGTCGGTTTACGCATTGTTTCTTTTACAGGCATCCGTTATAATACGAACAGTTTGAAAATGAGCCGGTGAGTACAATAATTCAGATACAGTTACAGATTCTTATCCTTGCCGCAGTTGGTTTTATTGTTGGGAAGAGAGGCTTACTGGGTCCTGACGCCAGGCGGGATATGACAAATCTCGTCATTTATGTGATCTTACCATGCAGTATCTTTCGCTCTTTTGAGACGCAGCTGTCCCTGGACATGCTACGCGAATGTGCGATTGTATTTGCGATAGCCATGGCGGCCCAGCTGCTTTATATGCTTCTCAACCGCGTGCTGTACAATCGTTTCCCCAAAGAGCGCCGGGTTATCCTGCAGTACGCCACAATTTGCAATAACGCGGGCTTCATGGGTTTGCCAGTAATTGAGTCGGTCTACGGAGCGACAGGCATATTGTACGGCTCCATCGTACTGATACCGATGCGCCTGTTTATGTGGACATCGGGGCTTTCTTTGTTCACTAAAACGGACAAAAAGAAGCAGTTTAAGAATCTGGCAACGCATCCGTGCATCTGGGCTGTC
>CAZVLO010000059.1:0-13060 GCA_964628265.1 uncultured Papillibacter sp. | reverse complement strand
GCCGGTGTTTATCAGTGATACAATCGGCATCATCGGCAGATGTACGACACCTTTATCAATGATTGTCGTCGGGGCGATATTAAGTGACGTGGACTTCAAAACAATATTTGAAAAAGCGTATTATTATTATTCCTTCATTCGTCTATTGGCGATACCTGCCTTTATTTTTGCGGTTTTGAGTATCATCGGTGTTGATCCAATTGTCGCCGGGGTATCGGTACTTTCTTCGGCGATGCCGGCTGCAACCGTATCGGCTATGCTGTCGCACAAATACGGAGGCGATTCGGCTTTCGCTTCAAAGCTGATTTTTGTTTCGACAGTGATATCCTTGGTTTCATTACCCATTATCGCAGCAGTATTGACGGGGACTTGATGATGCAATCGTCGGCCGGAAATGAGTAAATACCGGGGGTTCACACTTTTCTATTGTGTTTAATAAACATACATTATATAATATTTGGGAAAACCAGAGGTAGGGTATACATAGAGGTTTTCTTTAATAACTTTGAATCTACTGATTGATAAGGATGCGAATACATAGAATCTTACTTGTTTTGCTGAGCAGATCAATCATGAGATATATATATAGAATTTGCATTTTTGGAATGCCTAAAAATTAGGAGGCCGTGGAATGACAGCAGTAAACTATAATCCGTTTGAAAACGCTCAGATGCAGTTTGATAAGGTAGCGGATACCCTCGAACTTGGCAGTGGTCTTAGAGAGCTATTGCGTGAACCGATGAAAGAAATCCATTTTACCATTCCTGTTAAGATGGATGATGGTTCAACAAAAATCTTTAAGGCTTTCAGGATCAAGCATAATGATGCCAGGGGACCCGCAAAAGGAGGAATCCGTTTCCATCCGCACGAGACGGCCGATACGGTGCGGGCGCTTTCTATGTGGATGACCTGGAAATGCGCTGTTGTCGATATTCCCCTCGGAGGCGGAAAGGGCGGCGTTATCTGTGACCCGCATAACCTTTCCAATGCGGAACAGGAAAGACTGTGCCGGGGGTACATACGCCAGCTGTACACTCAGCTTGGCCCAAATCTGGATGTGCCCGCGCCTGATGTTATGACAAACGGCCAGCATATGCTGTGGATGCTGGATGAATATGAAACAATTGCCGGCGGCAGGTTTCCCAGTATGATTACGGGTAAGCCTGTGGGTATGGGTGGCTCTCTCGGCCGTACAGAAGCTACCGGTTATGGCGTTATATTTGTACTGAAAGACTTATTGCGTGAGATGAATATTCCGATTGAGTCCACAACAGCCAGCATTCAGGGCTTTGGAAATGTTGCGGAATATGCCGCACGCAAATATACCCAGCTGGGCGGCAAGATTATTGCGGTATCTTGCTGGAATCAGGCTGACGCTAAGTCCTATACATTTAAAAAAGAATCAGGATGCGACATTGAGCAGCTTGTAAAAATTAAGGATTCTTTCGGCAGCATTGATAAGGAAAAGGCGTTAGATATGGGCTACGAGCTGCTTCCTGGGGACGATTGGATTAAGCAGGAAGTTGATATCCTCATACCGGCTGCACTGGAAAACCAAATCACACCAACAGTGTTCCCTGACATATCCTCTAAGGTCAGGATTATATGCGAGGCGGCAAACGGTCCGACCACGCCTGACTGCGATGCGTTGATTCGTGAACGCGGCATAACATTATTGCCCGATTTCCTGAGTAATGCCGGTGGAGTTACCTGCAGCTATTTTGAGCAGGTGCAGTGTAATATGAACTATTTCTGGGATAAAGCAGAGGTGCTTGATAAGCTGGAGTACAGCATGACAAAAGCCTTCCGGGATGTATACAAGCTTTCAGTCGAAAAGAATATGTATATGCGTGATGCCGCTTATGTTATCGCGGTAAACAGAGTAGCCAATGCAGTGAAGCTGCGCGGTTGGGTGTAAGCGATATAAAAAAACCATCCGGATTATGATCCGGGTGGTTTTTTATATGGTTTTTTTCAATACCCCATGTCTTCCAGAATTTCAACTGCGTTTTTGACAAGATTCGGACAGACGGTGACAAAAAGGCCTGCTTCTTTCGCTTTCAGCCGGTTATCGCCGACGGAGGTATCAATACCAAGGAGATCACGGCAGACCAATCCGCCGTTCTTTTCCCGAAAACGTTTCATAAACTCCGCTGTTTCCTTGCTGTTGAACTCTTTCGATTCCGTATCACCAAGGACATGGTGACCGCAGCTGAGACCGATGACGAGTACAGCTCCCGACGCAGCGCCGCAGACCTCGCCGCAGCGGACGCCGCCGCCAAGCCCGCTGGCGACTTTTAGGGCAAGCTCGCGTGGCATCCCGTAATCCTCGCTGAAAGCTGCAAAAACGGACTGAGCGCAGTTATAGTTGCTTTTAAAAAGTTCAAGGGCTGTTTCCGTTTTACTCATCGTTCAAGCACTCCTGACTAAATATATAAACGAAATATATCATGTTTCAGTAAAACTGTAAAGCCCGGCTTGGCCGGGCTTTATGCGTTATTATATAGCGTATGGTGTCTGTATGATGTGTTGCTGCAGGATGCTTAGAAAATGAGCTGAAGCGGCAGACGATTAATTTCTGCGGCGTTGATGCCGAATACTTCTTCACTATACTTGTCGATCTCTTCGGTGAGGGCCTGATAAACACCCGGATAAACCGAACCGGGGCCGCCCTGCACGATGCTGGGGATAAAGTATTTATTGCCACATCTGTCAATCGTTCTCCGCACGATGTTTCTGCAGTTTTCCTGCGTCCAGCCCGGGTAGTCAACGGACTTGTTATCGATATCGCCCATGAACGTAATCTGCCCTCCGTATTTTTTAATGAGTTCAGGTACATTGTTTGACTCCAGGCAGCCCTGCCAAACGTCGATACCCATTTCGATCATATAAGGCACCAGCGTGGCAGCATAGCTGTCGCCATGGTGGATCACAAGCTCCACACCGTGATCGTGGCAGTATTTGTAGATCTTCTTGTACGGCTCTACAAAGAAATCAGCGAACATGTTCGGGCTCATAAATGTGCTTGTCCCGCCGCCCCAGTCATCGTGATGCAGGATGGCATCGGGCTTAAGGTGCGTTAAAATACCCTCAAGCATCTCAAGCTCCCAATCGACATAATATTTAAGGAGTTCATGCATCTCATCGGGATAAAGCGCGTAGTATTCCAGCGCTCTGCTGATTTCACACAGGTGGTGAGACTGCTCGAAAAGCCCGGGCGCAATGAATGTGGCCTTATAAGCGAGGGAACCGTCGACGGCGTCATACTGCGCTTTAAACTGAGCCCATTCCTCGTCGGAAAATTTCAAGGGAGGTGCCTTCACATAGTCGCGCCAGTTCTCAATGTCTTTGACAACGATTTTGTCCGGCGTATGAACGGGAAATGCGCCCGGTGTATTATCCGGAAACGAGTTTGTTATGCCCCAAGCATTAACAACATTCGTCTGACCTTTTGATAAAAGGGCATTGGAATGCATAATGTAAGGGTGAAACATCAGATAAATTGCTTCGTACTGATTCACAAACCTATCCGGTTTACCGCCTCTAATGGTTTCCTGCATATTTTGCTTTGGTGTCAGCATGGTATAGCCTCCTTTTTTCTTGAGTTATATATAATATACACTTTTAAGCGTTGAAATTCAAGAAAAATTTGTGCGGTTACACAAAATTATACCAAATTTTATGCTGACTAATAGCAACAAAAAGCTGCCAATCAATGGCAGCTTTTTTCTGGTCGGAGTGGCGGGACTTGAACCCGCGGCCTCATGGTCCCGAACCATGCGCGATACCAAACTTCGCCACACCCCGTTTTAACCCGTGAGATGTAGCATAAAACACTTTTTGCATACTGTCAAGAGTTTTTTCGTTATTCGATGTTTTTTCAAAATTCCTCTCTTAAAGGCGGGCGTATTCAGCTACAATCACCAGTTCATGACGAATAGTCCTGACTGATCGGTGAAAGAACCAACGATGATCATTATAAAATCAACAATCAAACCGATACCGAAAAAGCCTCCGGTGAAAAGCAATATGAGTCCTGTGCCGACTTTTCCGACATAAAATCTGTGTATGCCGAGATAACCGAAAAAGAAGCATAACAGTAAGGCCGCAAGGCGGCTCTTTGGCGATACAGGTCTGTCATACATATTAATCCCACTCCATTCTGTATATCGATACTCCTATGCGTTATTATATAGTGCGGCGGTTGATAATGAAATATAGAAATGCTAAAATTAGTATTAAAATAACATTAAAGATATGCCGGACAATCGGTTACAGTGCCGACGGCGGAACGGAGTATTATGAGCAGCGCTTATGAAAAGCTTGAAAAAGGTATGAAAGCCATACGGAGAAAAACAGATTTCGTACCGAAAATTGCACTCGTCCTGGGGTCGGGGCTCGGCGACTATGCGGAGAGCATCACAGCAGCGGCGCATATCGACTACAGTGAAATCGACAATTTTCCGGTCAGCACCGTCCCCGGCCACCGAGGCCGCTTCGTCTTCGGTTACGTCAAGAACGTACCTGTCGTCATCATGCAGGGGCGGGTACATTATTATGAAGGGTATGCTGTGAACGATGTTGTCATGCCGATCCGTCTGATGGGTATGCTGGGAGCGGAGTGTCTGTTTCTCACCAACGCCTCCGGTGCAATCAATACATCCTTTTCCGCGGGTGATTTCATGCTGATCCGCGACCATATTATGCTCGGCATACCGTCACCGCTGATCGGGGCGAACATTGATGAACTTGGTACAAGATTCCCGGATATGAGCCATGTATATAATGCGACACTGCTCGAAGCGATCCGCAGTGCCGCGGACAACCTGCGCCTGAAGCTTCAGGCAGGCGTTTATCTTCAGGTCCCGGGGCCAAATTTCGAGACACCTGCAGAAATCAGGGCATACGGGGTATTGGGTGCCGATGTGGTAGGTATGAGCACGGCGGTCGAGGCGATAGCGGCCAATCACATGGGGATGAAGATCTGCGGTGTGTCATGTATTGCCAACATGGCGGCGGGTATATCGAAAACGCCTCTGACCCACGCGGAAGTACAGGAAACAGCCAACAGGGTAGCGCCTGAATTTAAGAAGCTGATAACGGAATCAATTATCAGGATACATGAAAGCATATAAGTAATTCGATAAATCAAAGAGAGGCTTCGGCCTCTTTTTTTATCCATAAACATACGTTCAGGGGCAATAATTACCATAAATTGCATATGCTCGTACAAAAGTGAATATAATCTACACAGTGAGGTGAATTGGTTTTGGAAAGATACAGGCCGTATAACAGAAGGAGGAGCGTTTCCCATCGCCACCGCTCCGCTTCAACATATGA
Organism: uncultured Papillibacter sp.; assembly: GCA_964628265.1. Taxonomy (GTDB): domain Bacteria; phylum Bacillota; class Clostridia; order Oscillospirales; family Oscillospiraceae; genus Sporobacter. Next base: position 7,720 of record CAZVLO010000059.1, on the reverse strand, counting down.
TACCAGTTATACCAGCGATAAGTCTTCACCCAGGGCAATAAAGCTTTTTATCTGTGCCGGCCTGTTTGCCATCGCTGCTGTCACAAAGCTGCTGTTCCCGTCGGCACTGGAAGCCGTGGGGGATAAAATCAATTCCGTCGTCAACTACAAAGCGGCGCTGACTGCACTCGGTCAGGGCATCAGCGGTGAAAAAAAATTCACAACGGCTCTTGGTGAGGCGTTCACTTACGCTTTTACGGGAGATTCAGTTGAAACTCCTGATGATGGCGGGCAGCCGCAATCAGCTGAAAGTGAAACTTCTGATGAAACCGGATTCGGGGAATCGGCAGATGCAACCGTTGAAGCGGAAAAAAAGATAGTTGAAACCGGAGAGGAAACGACAGAGGTGTTCGCGGAGAATAAACCGGACGAAGTACAGGGCAGAGATGTCAAGGCCGATCCCGACGAAAAAGAAAATGAGTTTTCAGATGCCGTAATTGCCGCATTTATACAAAGTCAGGACGAGTTCTCCGATTATGCCATACCGGCCGGGGTAACGTACGAAATGCCCAGAATCGGTATAGATTATAATAAGCCGGCGGAAGGTGAAGTTTCATCTCCCTTTGGGTATAGGATTCATCCGGCAGATAAAAGTGTCAAGTTTCATTACGGTACCGATATCGCCGCAAAAAAGGGGACGCAGATAAAAGCGTTCGCCGATGGAAAGGTCGTTGCTGCCGGTGAGAGCTCGACTTACGGTAAATACGTCATTCTGCACCACGGTGACATTGAATCGCAGTACGCCCATTGTGATAGCATATCTGTAAAGAGCGGACAAAATGTTAAAAAGGGGGAAAAAATCGCTTGCGTCGGCGATTCGGGTAACGCGACGAATGCGTGTTTGCATTTTGAGCTGAAGGTCAACGGACAATATGTCAATCCGGAGTATTATGTCCAATGGAAATAGTGATCGGAAAATTTAAGGTTTGCGGCGCGGCGCTCATTGCGCTGGCAGCCGCGTATTTTTTTGATACAGGGGGTATGTTTTCGGCGGCTCTCACGGCTGCGGCCGTGCACGAAGTCGGGCATTTCGCCGCATTAAAAATATGCCGGGGCCGGATTGCAGAACTGAAGCTTGAGCTCTGGGGCTTGACAATACGCTGTGATTCCCGGTTATCTTATAAAACCGAAGCAATTGTGGCGGCGGCAGGTCCGCTGGCGAGTTTATTTTTTGCCCTGACAGCAGCCTGGGCAGGACGTCAATTTCAAAGCCAGGAAGCCTATATACTGGGAGGGATCAGCCTCATTTTTTGCATATTCAACATGCTGCCGGCCCTGCCTTTGGACGGCGGAAAGATTGTTTATGCTTTAGTGGCCCCGAAACGCGGCCTTGATCAGGCTGAGCGCATCGCCTGTGTCATGAGCTGCGCTATTGTGTTGATTCTTTTGGTTACCGGAACGGTGCTTCTTTTGCATACAAAGTTCAACTTTACGCTGCTGTTGGCAGCCCTGTGGCTGTTAATCAGCTATTGTAAAAGATGCGGTGTTAGTATAAAATCTAAGCGAAAAATTATGGAAGTGAAACATGGATAAAGATATGGAGAGAATTCTGCCCAGGGTTCAGAAGCCTGCCAGATACGTTGGCGGAGAATACGGGCAAATCATCAAGAACAAGTCGGAAGTGGATACCAGGCTAGCCCTGTGCTTTCCAGACACTTATGAAATTGGTATGTCAAACCTGGGCATCAGAATTTTATACGGTCTGGCGAATCGGATGGAAGGCGTCTGGTGCGAGCGTGTTTTCGCCCCGTGGGGTGATATGGAGGAGGAGATGCGGCAGGCGAATATTCCTCTGTATGGGCTTGAGAGCGGTGATGCCATTAAGGAATTTGATATTGTCGCCTTTTCACTGGGATATGAGATGGCCTATACGAGTGTCCTCAATATGCTCAATCTGGCAGGCATACCGATGCGCTCAGCGGACAGGGAGCAATTAACGCCCCTCGTCATCGCAGGGGGGGCATGTGCCTACAATCCGGAGCCAATGGCAGATTTTATCGATCTGTTTATTATCGGCGAGGGTGAGGAGGTCAATGGTGAGGTCATCGAGGAATACAGAAGGGCAAAGAAAAGCGGGCTGACTAAAGAAGCCTTCCTGAAAAACGCTGCGCGAATCAAAGGTGTCTATGTGCCAAGCCTTTATGAAATAAGTTATAAGCCGGACGGAACAATTGAGGCCATTAAACCGGGAGACGGCGCCCAAATGCCTGTAATGAAGAGAATCGTGGATTTTGAAAACGCGTATTATCCAATTGAAACCATTGTACCGTCCACTGAAATTGTGCATGACAGGGTCGCGGTGGAGCTCTTCCGCGGCTGTATGCGCGCCTGCCGCTTCTGTCAGGCTGGGTACACCTACCGGCCGGTTCGGGCGCGGTCAAAGGACAAGCTGGTTGATTACAGTATCAATGCCCTCGAAAACGCCGGTTATGAGGAAGTCACACTGTCCTCGCTGAGCACCAGTGACTATAAGGAGCTGTTCGGCCTGTGTGACGGCCTGCTGGAATGGTGCGAACCCCGGAACATCAGTCTGTCCCTGCCGTCGCTGCGGGCAGACAATTTCTCAATGGAGCTTATGCACAAGGTTCAAAAGGTCCGGAAAGCGGGATTGACCTTCGCGCCGGAAGCCGGCAGTCAGCGTCTCAGGGATGCGATTAATAAAAATGTGACGCAGGATGACTTGCTTGAAACGTGCCGTATTGCTTTCGAGGGCGGCTGGAACAGCGTGAAGCTCTATTTTATGCTGGGACTGCCGACAGAGACGGAGGAGGATGTCCTGGAAATCGCAGCTCTTGCGGAAAAGGTTTTATACACATGGAAGCAGTACGCCAAAAACAAGACACGCGGCGTCAGGATTACGGTCAGCACCTCCTGCTTTATTCCGAAACCGCTGACACCGTTTCAGTGGGTCGGGCAGATTACACCGGAGGAATACCAGCGGCGCGTTGACCTGCTGCGAAGTGCGATACGCACCAAGGCGATTACCTACAACTGGCATGCACCAGAGACCAGCCTGATCGAAGCCGTTCTGGCCAGAGGCGACAGACGTATCGGCAGCGTGCTGGAGGAGGTTGTGAAAAGCGGCGGGAAACTGGATGCTTGGGACGAATACTTCTCCTTTGGAAGATGGAAAAACGCCTTTGAAACCTGCGGGCTTACCCCGGATTTATATGCTCATCGGGAACGGCCATTCGGAGAAGTGTTCCCCTGGAGCGTCGTGTCGGCCGGTGTCGATGAAGCTTATCTCTGGCGGGAGCGAAACGCTGCGTACAATAACGAAATAACCCCCGATTGCCGTACGGCATGTACGGGCTGCGGCGCTTCAGAACTCTTGGACGGGGGTAAATGCGATGCGTAGAGTGAGGTTATTGTTTTTAAAAACAGGCAAAGCAAAGTATTTATCTCATCTGGACCTGATGCGGACTTTTCAGCGTGTGTTCCTGCGCGCAGGCGTAAGGCTGCGTCATACGGAGGGGTTTAATCCGCATCCATACATGAACTTCGCGCTGCCCCTGTCGGTGGGTGTTGAAAGCGTATGCGAGCTGCTGGATTTTGATTTGCTGGACGATACTGAGCTCGGCGTGCTGCCGGCCTTGCTCAACAAAACGATGCCGGAAGGCATCGAGGCGGTGAAAGCGTATCAGCCCACGAGAAAATTTGCGGAAATCGCATGGCTTCGGGTCGAAGGCCGACTTGTGTATGACAGAGGTGTTCAGGAACACGCCGTCGACAAGCTGATGTCACTGTTTAAGAGTAAAGAGCTCATAATTGCGAAGAAATCTAAAAAAGGTTGCACAGACACGGATATTAGCCCGCTTATTCATCACGTCGGCTTCGAATTAAAAAACGGCGAGGAGCTGACGATGGACGCGATTATAGCCGCACAGAATCCGTCGCTGAATCCTGAGTACCTGATAGCGGCGGTAAAAAAATACCTGCCGTCATATACGCCTGATTTTGTGGAATTCAAGCGCGTTGAGGTGTTCGACAGCAGTCAGGGCACCTTCAGATAGAATGGGGGCGGAGGATATTGAGCAAGGTTAAGAGAATTGGCGTGCTGACCTCCGGCGGTGACGCGCCGGGAATGAATGCGGCGATAAGAGCCGTTGTTTTGACAGCAATACACCTCGGTATCGAATGTATCGGTGTTCGCAGAGGTTATAACGGTCTGATCAACGGAGATATGTCGCCGATGTCAGCTGATAATGTGAGCGGAATCGAGAGCCGGGGCGGAACAATACTGTATACTGCGCGCAGCCCGGAATTTCATACGGAGAAGGGACTACAGCGCGCAGCCGACAATTGCAGGTTCCGGGGTTTGGATGGACTTGTTATCATCGGAGGTGAAGGTTCCTTCAAGGGAGCATTGGACCTTTCCCGTCTGGGTATCCCCGTGGTCTGCATACCGGCCACGATTGACAACGATATCGGATGTACGACGTACACGATTGGTTTTGACACTGCCTGCAATACGGCCATTGACGCTGTGGACAAGCTGGAAGACACGATGCAGGCACACGAGCGCTGCTCAGTGGTGGAGGTCATGGGACACAAGACCGGGCATCTCGCCCTTAATGTCGGCATATCCACCGGCGCGGCTGTAACGATCATCCCGGAAATGGAGATTGACTTTGAAAAAGATGTTACCGACAAACTGCGTTCCGCGCGTTTGAAAGGGCATACACATTTTACAGTCATTGTGGCGGAAGGTGCAGCGTCGGCTCACCAAGTCGCCGATAAAATCAATAAATCCACAGGAATTGATACGCGCGTTACAACTTTGGGGCATATCCAGCGCGGTGGTACGCCGCTTGTTCGTGACCGTGTGACCGCGTCCCGTATGGGGTATAAGGCTGTCAGCCTTTTGGCAGACGGTGTTTTCAACAGGGTTATCTGCATGAATGGGGAAAAATGTACGCATTATGACATTGCGGAGGCGCTTGATATAACAAAAGGCCTCGACGAGGATGCGTACCTTATGCAGGACGCGCTGATGAGCTGATGGTCTTGTTAGGCATACGCTGTTATTTCTGTCGTGTATTCGAACACCGGCGTACCTTCGTAACCGGGCGCAATCGAGTACTGATCGTAAAATACCGCGATGCCGTCTGAAAATATGTAATATTTTGTGGGGCTGAAATACTTACGAATCAGCTTCCTGTAATTGTCAAAATAGCTGTGAGTTCCTTCTGCCGTTTGTTTAGCCGCAATCGTTATTGCATTGTCGATCAGCAGCCGTTTATAGTTCGTGCCGCGAGGGAAGAAATCAGCGAGCTCCAGAAACCAGCCTGACGGAGAACGCCATGTGTCACCATAACGCTTTGTTATCCCGTGCGCGCCGCCGGTGTATTCATATATATCATAAAAAAGGCTGAGTATCTCCGCTGTGTTATAAGTCACATCATACTTCATCACCGTCTCAAACGGGCGGAACGGAAAACCGCTTTCCGTGGCATAACGGAACTCCTCAACAGCGTCTGGCAAAAGCTCATTCCGAGCTTTCCGCATCAGAGTTTTTGCAATGTGCCTGTAATAGTGATTGATGCGCTTTTCGGCCTTGTTGTCTCCACCTGAGACAACAGGATAACGAAAATCGGCGGTGACCATAGTAAGCTCTTCATACTTAAACTCTTCAAATAACCGTCCTTCTGAAATACCCAACATTTAATATCACGCCCCTTCGTTCATACAATATGTCGGCGGGGTCGAAAGGGTTAAATAAATTTGTCTTTACTTCAGCACTTTAGTGCTGTAAAATAGAAATACAGAAATGTCATTTTCCTGGAGGGACACATATGAACAAGAGTTTAAAGAGCAGCAAAAAAGACAGAAACATTGAGATGTATGAGGCGATACTGACGCTGGAAACAGTGGACGAATGCATCAGGTTTTTTGACGATCTGTGTTCAATTACGGAGCTCCGGGCGATGGAGCAGCGCTATCATGTGGCCACGCTGCTCAATCAGGGGCACATTTATAACAGTATCCTGGAGCAGACGGGCGCGTCCTCCGCCACCATCAGCCGTGTCAACAGGAGTCTTATGTACGGGGCGGAAGGCTACGAGATCGCATTCAAAAGACTGGCGGAAAAGAAAAAATGAACGCGTATACCTCGCTGGCGGGATTTTATGATGTATTGACACGGGATGTGCCGTACGCTGCGATAGCGGATTACTATGAAACGATTTTTAAGAAGACAGGCGTAAAGGTCGGCACAATTCTCGATATGGCCTGCGGTACAGGCACACTAACCTGTATGCTCGCGGAGCGCGGCTTTGACATGATCGGTGTTGACGCGTCTGCCGATATGCTGGCGGTCGCGGTTGAAAAGTCACTCGACAGGGCAGACAGGCCGCTGCTGCTCCAGCAGCCGCTGGAGCTTCTGGATCTTTACGGCACGGTAGACGCCGCCGTCTGCGCTCTGGACGGTATCAATTATATAAAACCGGACAGACTTTCGGAGGTGTTCCGGCGCGTCCGGCTTTTTCTTGAACCCGGCGGCGTATTTGTTTTTGACATAAATGCCCCGTTAAAGCTTAAAAGCCTTGACGGGGAAATGTTTTTGGATGAGACGGAGGACGTTTTCTGCGTCTGGCGGGCATCGTTTGACGAGAAGAAAAACGCCTGCCATTACGGTATGGACATTTTCGCGCGGGAAGGAAAAAGATGGGCGCGCAGCAGGGAAGAACATACCGAATATGTATACGAACCTCAAGTCCTGGAAAAGATGCTCCTTGAATCCGGATTTGAGAGTGTCAGGATAAACGGAGATATGACATTCGAAGCGCCGTCCGAAAACGAACAGAGAATATTTATTACGGCCTTGAAGCCAAAATAACATCGGAGGATAAAATGGATGAGATCGTTAGAGCCGTCTCAGGTGACGGCTTTATTCAAATATCAGCTGTCTCGACAAGGGAACTGACAGAGCGCGCCCGGCAGATTCACACAACGCTGCCCGTCGCCACAGCGGCGCTGGGCAGGACTCTGGCCGCCGCGTCGATGATCGGGCATACGCTAAAGGACCCGCAGTTTTCTGTTACCGTTCGTATTAACGGCGGCGGACCGCTTGGCAGCATACTCGCCGTGTCGGATTACGGGGGGAACGTCCGGGGATATGTTCAAAATCCCCATGTTGATCTGCCGAGGAAGCCGAATGGGAAGCTCGACGTCGGTACCGCCGTTGGAAAAAACGGTATGCTGACGGTAATACGGGATCTCAACATGAAAGAGCCGTATGTGGGCAGCACGCAGCTGGTAAGCGGTGAAATCGCGGAAGACTTCACTTCCTACTTTTATACAAGTGAACAGATTCAAACGGCGTGCGCGCTGGGCGTGCTTGTGGATACGGATCAGTCGGTGCTGGCGGCGGGAGGTTACATCGTACAGCTTATGCCCGGCGCTCCGGATGAAGTACTGGAACCTCTGGAAAAAAACATCGCGGATACAGGAGCAGTCACAGGCGTTTTAAAGGTAGCCGACGTGCAGGAGCTCATATATCGCGTACTCAAAGGCTTTGAGCCGCGAATCCTGGAGCGCAGCCCGATTGCGTATAAATGCACCTGCACGAGAGAACGGGTGCTGAGGGCTTTAATGAGTATTGAGGATAGTGAAATTGAGGACATGAAGAAGAGGGGAGAGCCTATTGAGGTCACCTGCCAGTTTTGCGATGTCGTCTACG
>CAZVLO010000058.1:14855-19011 GCA_964628265.1 uncultured Papillibacter sp. | reverse complement strand
TCGCCGGCCCGCCGTGGTGTTCCGCAGATCGAGGTCACCTTTGACATCGACGCCAACGGTATCGCCAATGTCTCGGCTAAGGACCTGGGAACAGGCAAAGAGCAGCATATTACAATCACCTCCTCGACAAACCTTTCCAAAGACGATATCGACAAAGCTGTCAGGGAAGCTGAGCAGTACGCCAAGGAAGACGCCCAGCGAAAAGATGAAGTCGACACCAGAAACCATGCCGACCAAATGGTATACCAGAGTGAAAAGACGTTATCAGAGGTGGGCGACAAGATCAGCGAATCCGATAAGAAAACCATCGAAGACGCTGTTGCTAAAGTGAAATCAGCGCTTTCAGGTACCGACATCGAGTCGATTAAGAGCGCCACGGATGAACTCCAGAAGGCCTTCTACGACGTCAGCGAGCGGCTGTACGCAAATACAAATCAGCAGGCCGACCCCAGCAGCGACAGCGGCGCGGGCAGCGATGCCGGCGGCGCGCCCGGCGGCGGCGAATACTATGACGCTGATTATGAGGTTGTCGACGACGACAAAAAATAACAGACCTTCGAATAGAATACTGTAACGCATAGCAGGGGCGAACCTCGTGTTCGCCCTGTTTGCGCGGAATTCGGGGAGGGCAGCCGCAAGTGTCTGCAGGGCAGGCGATTGCCTGCTCATACCTAATATCCCTGATAATTGAAGAGGTAGTTGTATGGCAGATAAGCGTGACTATTACGAGGTGCTTGGACTCAAAAAGGGTGCCGGAGACGATGAAATCAAAAAGGCGTTCCGGCAGCTGGCTAAACAATATCACCCTGACCTGAATCCGGGTGATAAAAGCGCAGAGACACACTTCAAAGAAGTCAATGAGGCGTACGAGGTTCTGTCCGATCCCGAAAAAAAAGCAAAATACGACCAGTTCGGCCATGCCGGCGTCGACCCGAATTTTGGCGCGGGATCAGGCTTCGGCGGGTTCGGTGGCTTTGGCGGCTTCGATTTCGACCTTGGCGACATCTTTGGCTCTATCTTCGGCGGCGGGAACTCAAGCACGCGCAGCCGGAACACACCACGCAGGGGCGAACGTATCCACGCGGAAGTCACAATTACATTTGAGGAGGCCGCTTTCGGCGTCGACAAGGAGGTCACCGTCTCCCGCATTGAGACGTGTGACACCTGCTCCGGCAGCGGCTGCAAAGAGGGCACGACGGCGGAGCGCTGTGCAAACTGCCACGGAACCGGCACCGTCACAACGCAGAATCGCACGGCCTTTGGTATTATGCAGAGCACATCCGATTGCCCCAAATGCGAGGGCAAGGGCAAAATCATACATCAGCCTTGTCAGAAATGCCGGGGTGCCGGCCTGATCCGTCGGAACAAAAGCATTAAGGTCTCCATACCGGCAGGCATCGATGACGGGCAGACCATCTCCCTGCGTGGAGAAGGCAGCGCGGGCATTAACGGCGGAGAGCCGGGCGATCTGTACATCACTGTGAGCGTCTCCCACCACTCCCTCTTCTCCCGCGAGGGTAATGCCGTGCTGTACGACATGCCCATTTCCATCGTGCAGGCCACCCTGGGTGACGAGGTCGAGGTACCCACGCTGGACGGCAAGGTCAAATACAGCATTCCCGAAGGCACCCAGACCGGTACCGTCTTCCGCCTGCGCGGCAAAGGCATCACCAATCTGCGCGGCGGCGGCCGCGGCGACCAGTTCGTCACCGTGAAAGTCGAGATACCGACAGGCCTCAACAAAGAGCAAAAGGAACTCCTTCAGAAGTTCGCAGAATCCATGGGCTCCGGCGATGCGCCAAAGTCCAAAAAGAAAAAGAAACTGATATAACATCAAGCGGGAGGGCGCATGCCCTCCCGCTTCTTTTCATTTAACTTCAGCACTGGTCTTGTTCCGGTGCCGGTTTATAGCGGCAGAAATACAGTAATGTACCGCAGACCGTTATATAGAGCAGTACCGTGAGAATGGTTAACAGCAGCAGTGACTGTACGCCGCTGATAAGGGTATAGACGAGTGCGATTGATAACAGCATAATAACCCCTCCAGATAATAGCAATTGCTTTCGTCGTCTAACCATAGCAATCCTCCAAATTCTAGCAGAGCGCAAAGTTAAACTGTCGGAACATGCGGCCATATATACTCTATCTCCAAGCTCATAGTACAACGTAGAGAACCGTGTTGTCAATCTTAAATATATATTTTACATATAATAATTAATTTTTGTGCAATGTGACAAACATCCATCATTGGACATCAAAAAGCCGCGGTACCGGATAAAAATCCGGCTGCCGCGGCAGCGAAAGGGCACCATATTGCCCATTGGCATTCATATAAAACCGGATAATCAGCCCTTTGCTTTTTCTTTGCGGAAGGTTAATGTGATGAAGAGTGTAATGATGAGAAGGGCGCCGGAGATGATATATGCCATGTCGTAATTCTTGCTGGCGTCGAAAACAGCCGCCGCCATCATGGGACCCACAACGCCGCCGAAGCCCCAACCGGTCATGACTAGCCCGTAATTGACCCCGAAGTTTTTCATACCGTAGAGGTCAATGGCCATTGCCGGGAAGACGGAAAAGCCGGCGCCGTAACATAACCCTGCCACCGCAATACCTGCTGCCAGCAGACCGATGTTCCCGTAAAACGTAAACAGCAGCATGTTGGCGGCCTGCAGCCCGAAGATGACCCGCATCAGGTTAATCCGACCGATTTTGTCGGACACAACACCACCCATGATTCTGCCCAGGGCATTGAAGACGGCCAGCAGAATCACCAGGTAAAAACCGCCCTGCCACGAAATCTGAACCTCGGCAATTTTTGCGGCATGAGCGATGACCATCAGGCCGGCCGACGAAGAAAACATAAACATGATCCACAACCTGTAGAAGCTGGATGTTTTGAGTACTTCCTTGAGCCCCATATCCTTCGCCGGTACGCCGGAAGCCTTCCGGGCCTGCTTCTTTGGCGTCCCACTTCCGGCAGGCACATAGCCCGGAGGTGGATTGACCAGAAACTGGGATAGTATCAGCATAATGACCAGCGCGCCGATACCCAGATAAATGAAGGTCTTTGAAATACCGACAGTATTCAGCAGCGTATTGGAAATCGGGGAGTACACGACAGCTGAAATCCCTATACCTGCAACAGATAACCCCGTCACCATTCCTTTTTTCTCCGGCGGAAACCACTTGACGGCCGGCGGTACGGTAGCCACATTCGCAGTGATGCCGAAGGTGATAACCAACATGACGGGAGAGACGAACACCCCCGAAAGGATAATCCCGCACCCCATCATTACGGAGGCAATTGTTGCAGTAATTCGGGGTCCTTTTGTGTCCTGCAGCTTTCCGAACACCGTCATGGCGATGACGAACGTGACGGTTACAAATGTATAGGGCAGTGATGCCTGCTTGCTGGTCCAGCCTAAATCATTTATCAAAGCCTTGCTGATAATACTCCAGATATAGAGAATTCCGATGATCAGGTTAATGCCGAAGGATGTGCCCAGGACTGCCCAGGCCCTGCGATGCGTTGCTCTACTCATGATGTTTCCTTCCACCTTCAAAGAGTTATTTACTGCATTCAGTAAGGCTTGCCTTGCCTGACAAAATGATATCACTGCGTTTCACGGGTCAGGTTGCGTATCCATCGATAACGGTTGACGACGATGGCGTTGGGAATGCATTTGAGGAATTGGTCGGATTTCAGCAGTATGAACGTCACAATGGGCGGAAAACGAAAGACAAAAGCGCTGAGCGCGGACGCGGGGATTACCCACAGCCAGATGAACAGAGTATCCACGATGAAGGCATAGCGCGTGTTGCCGCCGCCGAGGATTATGCCCGACTCCACGGGGAATAAGTACGCCGTTCCCAGCACCGTTACACCCAGTACTGTCAGAAAGGTGCGAGCCATGTTCTCTGTTTCAGGCGTGAGGATATAAAAACCGAGAACGAGGTCGCGCACGAGGAACAAAACAAGCGAGGTGATCAGACCATTTACTATGTAAAGTAACTGCAGGGTTCGCGTATACGGCCGCACAAGCTCCGTTTTTCCCGCGCCGATGATGTTGCCTATCATAACGCCGCTCGTCCAGTTCGCGCCCAGGGCGTAAACGCCCAGCACCTGGTGGACGACAACCGCGATGCTGTTAGC
>CAZVLO010000058.1:9455-14845 GCA_964628265.1 uncultured Papillibacter sp. | reverse complement strand
GGTCCCGAGAGGTGCCCGAGGATGACCGTCTGCATAATCGTTCCTAACCCCCAGGATGTGGCGCTTCCGATCACAGGGAAGGCAGCTTTTGCGAAATCGCCGAGGTAGAATCCGTCCGGCCGGAAAATTGAAAGCAGCCGTATTTTCAGCTTTTTGTCAAAGAAACGGATGTAAACAATCGTTATGTTGAGTTCCAGTACGCGTGCGGCGAGCGTCGCCACCGCGGCACCCTGTATGCCCATCTCGGGTGCGCCCCAATTTCCGTAAATGAACATATAGTTGAGTGTGATATTGGTTAAAAGACCGATCACCGAGATTATCGGTCCGATGTTCACGGTCCGGACGCCGCGCAGAGACATGATCAGAGCGCTTTGCAGCGGGAAAGTGATATAGGTAAGGCTCATCACGCGCAGGTACAGGACACCTTCCTCCAGAACGGCGGGCTGATTGGTCATCAGGCCAATAACTTCCCGGGGCCAAAAGAAGGTAACGGTGCCAAACAAAATCCCAGTCGCAACGGCAAATTTCGCCATCAGTGCGATAATACGGCGGATCGGCTCGGTCTCTCCCTTGCCCCAATACTGGGAAATCAATGCCAGAGCACCCGTACCTATGCCGTTTACACTTACCATCTGAAGCAGATATTGGATCTGGTTGATTAGCGAGGCAGCGGCAATGGAGGTCTCGCTATAGCGCCCGAGCATCATATTATCCGCCAAATTGACGCCGAAGGATAAGAGGTTCTGCATGGCTATCATCACAGTTAGTGTGACGAAGGTCTTGTAAAATTGTCTATCCTTTACAAACATGTTCAGCCCTGCTCCTAATCACAACTCCTCAGGCAAATAATTGCTTTGCTTTAAACACCAGACATCCGCAGCTGCACGTGCCGAGCTCGCGGTCGAGGCAGTCTTTGCATTCATCCGATGTCCACAGGCTGTGCGCCGGTCTGTCCACAGTTTTTATATAATGCTCTCTCAGCTCTGATATGCTCCGGAAATCTCGGATATCCTGTTTTGTGTATTCGGACATCCCGAAACACCGTATCGCTCGCAGGTCAGGCAGGATGTCGATAACAGGCGTGCAGTTATGCGTCTCGCAGACGATGGAGCGCTGCCAAAACTCTTCTGAATATCTTTTGGATAAAGCGGAGTAAAAGACATCTTTTGCGGCTATCACGCTGTCGTACTCATCTCTTGTCAGCACACAGCTCGGCAGGAAGTTGCAGTCAAATCCTGTAATGACGCCGCAGCGTATCATATCGCAGACAAACCGCATCGCCACAAGCTTCATATCATGAAAATACTCCAGAGGACTCTTTCCCTTCAGGTCGCCGTTCTGGGGCACCGATACCGACATCCGAATCACGTCAAATCCCATCTCCTGGGCAATCGGGATCACGTAGGAATAGTCAAAATCTGGTTTGTAAATATTGATGCTGAGTCTGAATCTGCCATCTCCGGAATGATCCCTTTGAAAACGCATGATGTTTTGCCGCATCTTCTCAAAAGCCTTCTCACCCATATCCTCCGGCGAGTTGCAGTTAACGAGCATACGAAACTTTGGATGCTCAAGGATCTCCGGTGCCAGACTGTCCAGTTCTACCGCGTTTGTATAAATCATCACATACTCGGTGCGAGGATCGCCCAGCGCGATGCGCAGCGCTTCATCTATATGGGTGTAAAGCAATGGTTCTCCGCCGATAATGCCTACCTGGCGATCGCTGTTGTCACCCAGCACAAAGTTCAAGGCCTTACGGAAATCCTCAAGCGACATCTCCTTAGGCGCCTTGTTTACGAATTCTTCGGCAAAGCAATAGGGACAGCGGAGGTTGCAGGTCTCGTTGACCATAATATTGGCCATTTAGTGTTTCCCCTTTTTTTCATATGTCTCGACATCTTTTTTCCGGACTTCAATTAAGATACAAATGATCCAAAGCAGCCCGATAAAACCGCTTATGGCGCATTGCCATCCAAAACCAATCAATGTAAATGGGTATATGGAGGTAAATGCGATAATCAGCGTAACTAAAATAACAAAAAAAATAACAATCAGGATTCTATTAACATTTTTCATAACAGCTCCATTTGCATGTCAGCTTATGTCATTAAAAAACGTTTAATATTCCGGAAGAAAAGGTCGTAGGCTTTTGCTGTGCCTACGACCTTTCCGGTGCTCTTAGAGTGGAATGTCTCCCAGGTTGATATCAGCAGCTGCCGTGTCAAGGTCTTTGAAGGCCTTGGTCTTACCGCCTGCTTTAATATCCAGTTTGAACTTGCCGTCGGGAAGGTCCTCGAACCAGAAATCGCCGAAATGGTTTGTGGCAGCGGTGTATGTCTTGCCGCCCGCTTCTGTGAGCTTGCATTCGGCGCCGATAATGACTTCGTCTGCCACCGGATCGAACACGGTTCCCGCGATGAACTTTTTAGGCAGTCCCTTATAATATACGCGGGGCTTCATCTTGTCCGCTATTTCCGGCTTGTAGAACTCGGCATCTTTTATGAATTCCTTCGCTTCCGCGGAGTCTTCTTCCGCGATCCGAATACTCAGTGTCGGGCAGTTATCGGAGCATCTGGTCTCTTTCCAGCCCTCGTCAATAAGATGGGCGCAGCCCGTGCACTTCTGAGCGATGTTCAGATCCTTGTTGAAGTGGATAACATCCTCATACGGGCAGGCTTCCAAGCACTTTCTGCAGCCTGTGCACTTGACCGGGTCAATGATGACAAGGCCGTCGTCCCGCTTATAGATGGCGCCCGGGATGGGGCAGGCTTCCTTACAGGTGGGGTTGTCGCAGTGCATGCACAATCCCGGTCTGTATGCAACTTTCACCTTCGGAACCGTGCCGCGGACCTTCTCGTGCAGCTTAAACCAAAAGTGGCCAATCTCAGGCTGCGGCTTTGCAATAGGCGTCCAGTCATTGGCCACATGCTCGTCCTTGCAGCCAATGTGGCAGCTGTAGCAGCCATTACAGATTTTAGTATCGATTAAGAATACTTTCTTTCCCATTATTGGCGCCCCCCTTCTACCCAAGCGGAAGCTTTAAGTCCTGAAGCTCTGTCATATTCGCGATTCCAAGCTTCCGGATACGCTCTTCTCCACTTGTCATACTCCTCCATGGTGACCAGCTGCACATCGACTAAGAACGATGTCGTCGCCTGGCCTCCGGCATGCCTGGATGTCAGTCCCTTCGGCGTGATGAGATTTATCGCGCCGCCGCGGTCCAGCTTGCCCGGGATGATGATGTCTGTCCGGGCGCCGTGGTCGACAGAGACAGCTCCGGGTACGATCCGCTCGATGACCAGAGCACCGCACAGCACGATGCCGCGCTCGTTGAACACCTTGACGATGTCGCCGTTCTTTATACCCCTCTTTTCAGCATCCTTGGGATTGATCCAGCACGGCTCGTAGAGATATCCGTCGAAGCCCCTGACCTTGCCGGTCATCGCTTCCTTTGTCCATGGAATATCATCGGCCTGCGCGTGGACACGCCATCTCGGGTGATTGGTGACAATAAGCAGCGGATACGTCCGTGCCCTGGAGCTGGACAGGCGCTCGTCATGGGTGATACCCTTTTCTATCCACTGCGGGTATGGCGGACGCTCCTCGTCATTGGGGAAATACTTCTCAAGATTTGTTGAGCAGAACTCCAGTTTTCCTGTCGGTGTCGGGAGCGGATGGCCCACGGGATCCTTGTAGAATTCGTAGAGGCCGGCCGGGAGCTTCTTCCAGTTCTTGGAGACCGGGATGACCATGTAATCCTTCTCCTGGAACTCCTCCCAAGAAGTGATCTTATCGAAGTTCATTCCTTTATAGACACCTTCGACATACTCATCAACCGTTCTGCCTATGGTGACTTCTCTTTCCTTGCCGAGCTTCTTGGCGATCTCAACAACGCACTCGAAGTCGCTCTTTGAATCGCCGACCGGCTCGACCGCTTGCCTCATGTTGAGCATGGTCTGGAAATGCTCACCGTCGCGGACGCAGGGCATGACGTCGTCCACCTCGAGGGTGGTGTTCGCCGGCAGGACGATATCCGCGTAGATGCAGTCATTTTCCAGCCACGGGTGCTGGGCCAGGACAAACTCGATCTGCGGGCTGCGGATCGTCATCCCGATATCAAAGCCGTCGCCCCAGCAGGTCTGACGGCACGGCGTATCCGTCCACACCATGTGGATCGGGGTGCCGTCATAGTCGATTGGTTTGTACATCTTGTCGATGTCGCTGTCATTATGGGAAAGATTCGTCTTGGGTGCACCGGTAAAGCGGAGATCACCCTTTTTGCACGGATAGGTGTATTTGATCACCTGGTCTATGGGCTCTTCCTCATGTCCGCCCGTACCCCAGAATTCAAGAGACTTGTCGGTGCCTTTTTTGATAGCCTCTTCGATAAGGGTCTTCGGAATGAGCTGCTTGCCCCAGGCCTGCGGCGTGCCGCGGTGCGGGTTGAAGATCCTTTCATAGAGCTCGGGATCCTTCTGCTTGATCGTTTCAAAGGTTCCGGAGTACTCCTGGAAGCCTTTCGCGGTGTCGGAGTTGGCAATATCGTAGTTGAGCTGGTCCCAGGTTATGTTCTTCGGCATGCCCATGTAAGCGATCTGAGCATGGTGAACGCCCGGCTTGCCCAGTCCCTGCATACCCAGCTGCATGCACTCCAGACGCGCCGGCTCGGTTGCGTACGGCCCACGGATAAAGCCGCCGCCGAAGTAGTGACCGGTGGACGTTGTCACCTTGGCCCAGTGCCTGGCCATAGCCTTGATTGTGTAGGAGGGTACGCCGCACTTCTCCGAGGCCCATTTCGGCGTCTTCGGGACGCCGTCCACCTTACCGAGCACGTAGGCTTCGATCTTATCCATACCGACTGCATGGGTGGCGACATACTCCTTGTCATATGTACCTTCGACGACCCACGTATAGATGATGGCGAGCTGCATCGCCGCGTCGGTGTTGGGCAGGATCGGAATCCACTTGTCGGCGTGAATGGCTGCTGAATAGTTCAGATCGGGACAGATATAGACCTGCTCGATGCCGCATTGATTCCAGAAGAACATAAGGCGGCTGGCAAACTGTCCGCGGAGGACGATCATATCTGGGTTCTCGGTCATGTCATTGACGAGGTTTTCGGCGGGGCCCATATTGCCGATAAAGCCCTTGCCCCAGACGTGTTTGGCACCCCAGTACCAGCCTTCCCAGCTGTCAGGGTTCCGGACCTGCTGTGTGAAGCCGCCCATCTTGTCGAGGAGCAGTGTGGAACAGCCGTGCGGCGCGTGGATCAGTTTGGGTTCTGCGTGCCCATCGGCCTGAACCAGGATCGCCAAGGGGCCGTATTCCTTGTGTATACGCTTGATTTCGGACGCGATGATGTCAGTCGCCTCATCCCAGGAGATGCGGAC
>CAZVLO010000058.1:0-9445 GCA_964628265.1 uncultured Papillibacter sp. | reverse complement strand
TGAGCCGCGGTTCTGGGGATTGCGTTCGCCGTTCGGATCCCAGTCGACGCGCTTCATCGGGTACGGCACGCGGTTCGGGGAGTATGTCCTCTTCTTGTACGCCAGGCCCCAGGGGGGCGGTACCGACTTGCTCAGCGGCCTTAATTTCACGCCGTTGCGCTCCATTTCCCATGGATTGAAGCTCTCATAATCGTACTTCGAATCATAATGAAGCGGCCGGATGCGGACGACTTTCCCGTCCTTTACGTCTACGTGCGCGGGGCAGGCTCCGAAAATTCCGCCGCTCAGGTTGATAGCCTTTACAACAGTCTTATCGGCTCCTACTGGTGGAGGTGCTGTGCCGGGGTTTGCTTTGAGGCTTGGGGTTGCCTTTGAGCTTTTGATCTCTGACACGTGATTCTCTCCCTTCGTGGTTTATGTTTAGACTGCACTCTCGTACAATGAACCAACAATGAAACTAGCAATGGGAATTCCGACAAAATCCGTATATTTGTATTGTACTATCCACTATATATCAAAAATGATTTACTCTATTCTATTCTTAAATACTAACACCATGCATCCGATAAATCAATCGCGATGTGTAGCACACAATAATCAAATTATCGGGCACAAGTTTGTACAAAGTGAATAATGCTATTCAAAATGCGAATCGCTTCAGGTGTTTGCCGGGTTTTCGGTCGTTTCCCCTCGCTTGACCGTGATAGTAACTGATGCTATAATCCTCCTTATAAAAAATCGGAAGCTCGGGGGGACCGTATTGGATATTGAGAATTTGAAATATTTTATATCAGTGGCGCAGTTTCTGAACTTCTCGGAGGCAGCTCGACAAAACAATGTGCCCCAACCGAAAATCAGCCGGAGCATACTTGAACTGGAAACGCAGCTCAATGCAAAGCTTTTTCTCAGGACGAACAGGGACGTCTCCCTGACGCTTGAGGGCGAGACATTTTTGCCCTATGCGATAGATATCGTGGATATGGCGGCCAAGGCTTCCGATATGGTTGACCAGGTCCACAGCGGCTGGAAAGGATATCTCTCAATCGCAACTGTTTCCACCACAAGCCGTACTTTGGCGTCGTTCCTGTCCGTATTCTCAATGCAATATCCCGATATCATGATTGACATAACTCAGAATACCGGCAAGACGCAGGCAATGGCAATGATGGAAAACAGATACGATTTTCACTTTACCCATCTCTCAATGCTTCCCAAGGATGGGCGCCTTGACTATATAGTAACGCACCGTGACAAGCTCGTGCTTGTCGTGCCTAAAGGCCACAGACTCACACAGGGCGAGCTGGATTTCGACAAGCTGTTTCAGGAGAAGTTCATTATGATCTCTCCGCCTGAAAGCCCCCAGCTTTACAGCAAGGTCATGGACATCTGTGCTGCCCACAAAGCGATACCGCGGATCATTCACCGTTATGACAAGGCGGAATCTGTTCTGCTCTCGGTTGGTTCGGGGCTCGGCGTTTCCATATTGCCGATGGGCTTGACGCAGGCTTTTCTGTCCGACGCCGTCGAGGTCATATCACTTGGTAATGAAGGCCACGAAATCGAATATGTCTGCGCGTGGCCCAAACAGAGCAAAAATCCCTGCTCAAAAATTTTCCTGGATGTCATAAGGGAATATTTCAAAACGCCGGAGTAAGGAAGTTATCATGATAAAAACCGCGTCTGGGCTGCCCCGAAGCACCCGGCGCGGTTTTTTGATTATCTTTATCCGCAGTAGGCCGAGGAGTAGACTGCGATAGTTTCCGATGAGCCGTTTCTGTATACGGTAGCTGTAAAGGCCAGCCTGTAGGTATAGCCTGTTGTCACATAATGAGACCCGCTGAAATCCAGGTAACAGCTGCTTGAAACAAGATTGCTCCAAGTACGCACTGTTGTATAGCTGCCGTTTGAATTGCGGCGTGCCAATACCGCTTTTCCCGTTATCCGGTTCGTTCCCGTCTTGCCGATAACATAAGCGCTGCAGCTGGCCAGATTTCCGGTACATTTCAGGTTCGCCCCCGCCTGATTAACGTCGACCCATAAAGGTGCGACGGCGCCGAAAGCCGGCGCTTCTGCGTTTCCGGCCGCAAGTGCCTGCCCGCTCAGCGCAACGAGAATAATCAGCATAAGAATAACAGCGATACTCTTCTTTATATGCATGCGTATACCTCCTTATTTGATTTGTTATTTGAAGATATGAACCTCAGAAATATGAGCAGCGATGAGGTGTCACGCTATATAATTATTACTTTCTTACACTCTCTCCTGCTTTAATAAGCTCACCGCTGTCTATTACAGAAGTCATGCTAAAAGCAATCCCGTCTTCTTCCCAGGTAAGTATGCTGGAATCGTCTTCGGTCCTTGCTTTGAATAAGTGTCCTGTTTTACCCGATAGATCTATTGCGGAATAATCTGTGTTTTCACTGTCAATCAGCGTGGAGGCGTTTTGAGCCTCCTGCTGTATGAAAAATATCAGGTCGCCCGTTTCATTTTCATAGATGATTGTTGTGGAGTTGCCTGTGGATTTGACTATGCTTTCATAAAACCCTTCCGGAAGATATGTCGGACGATAGATATTATTACCGCCCTTATCGGACGTGGCTTCATACTTAATCTCCGTATACTTCTCGCGCTGGATCAGCACAGCGTTGAATATCGCGTTTCTGGTCGCCTCAACGCTTATCAAAACAACTGCTGAGACGGCCAGCAGCATACTCAGGCAGGCGGCAGCCTTGCCGAGGCCTTTTGCAAAACGTTTTATTTCAACTCTACGACAGCTTTTCTTAATCAGGCCTTCAATACGTTTGTCAAGAGCCGGAGCAATCGCGAGCCCGCTTTGTTCCGTCTTGTCAGCCAATCTGTCGATCTCTTTTTCATATGCTTCACAGGCAGCCGCCTTCAGCAGCGCGTCAAACAGCATGCCGTTCCTCTCACAGGCAGTCATGGTAAAATCTCCTCCTTCCTTAGCTGATTTTTTAGCGCCTGACGCGCCCTCCCCAGGCGCACCCGGACGTTTTCAGGGCTGATACCGAGGATTTTTGAAATCTCATCGCCGGAGTAGTCCATGACATATTTCAAATACAGTATATCGGCATAACTCTTATGGAGCTCCGCAATGGCGTTCGCTATTTTCGTACAGGCTTCACGGACCGTGACATGCTCAAAGACAGGTTCCGCGCCGTTGGAGTAGTCTGTGTAGTCTTCAAAGGGTACGACGGTGTCCCGCTTTTGCAGCTTCAGGATATTGAGCGCCGTGTGCCTCGCTATAACAACAACGAAGCCCCTTGTTTTGTAACAGTCGTTCATATCTATTTTTTCAAGATTTTCGATAATTCGGACAAACGCCTCGGATACGGCATCCTCGGCAAGTCCGGCATCCCGCAAAATGCCGTGGGTTATATACAGCATCGTCCGTCCGTAGCGCCTGTAGAGTTCGGCCGCCTTTTGCCTGTCGCCATCGCTTTCAATCATCATTATCAAAGCAAGCAAAATCTTATCCTCCGCACCGGGTTTTAACCTTATTATACCATATATTCTACAATTTCCTATTAAAATAATCCGTTATCTATCTCCACTCCCGGGCACCCATTGTTAAATTTTCTCTGTACTTTTTTTGTATTTCTTGTTATCATGTTTTATAACGTTTATCTTCAAAAAGACTCATAAAACGGCAAGCAGCGGAGGTAACTGTTTTGTTTACAACGTTGACGCAATATCTGATGCTCATTTTCCCGGTCGTTACTGTATTTTGCCTGTTGCTTTTCTTCAGATACTATCTGAAGGTTTCGCAGCCCCTTAAAGGTACGACCGAATGGATTGCGAGAATTGTCAACAGACCGAAGTTTACCCTCCTGCACAGCAGGCATCCCATGGAACGCCGCGATATACTGCCGATTCTGATCATAACGCTTGTATACGCCGCCGTTGCCTTCTTCAAGCTCGGCAATATGTCGGCGCCTCAGAGCTTTTTCCGGTTTGCCAACGACAAGGCCTCCGTCGTCGTGACGCTCGCGGAACCGACTGATATCGGCGGAGTCATGTATTATACCTGCCTGTGGGTCGGCAGCTACACGCTTGAGTTCTCCGGGGATGGCGTGTACTGGCAGGAGCAGTACCCGGCCGAGGGTAAAGAGCACGCCATGAACCAGCCCCATTCCGACCTGTTCAAATGGCTGAAAGCAAATATCAACACCGAAAACGTCCCCACCCGATATATCCGCATTACCTCTTCAAAAAAGCCGATGGAGCTCGGTGAAATAGCGCTTTACGACAAGCAGGGCCGCCTCCTGTCGCCGCAAATGATATCCAGTGACGATGCGCCCCAGCTTTTTGATGAGCAGCATGAGATCCCCGAAGCACCGACCTATATGACCAATATGTACTTCGACGAGATATACCACGGGCGGACAGCGTACGAGCATCTGAATAACATAGTACCATATGAAACGACACACCCGCCCCTGGGCAAACTGATTATCTCCATAGGCATCAGCATCTTTGGGATGGTGCCCTTCGGCTGGCGCTTCATGGGCACACTCTTCGGCGTGATGATGCTTCCGATTCTATATGTTTTTCTCAAGAACATGTTCGGGAAGACCGTCATCGCCGCCTGTGGTACAATTCTATTCGCCTTTGATTTCATGCACTATGTCCAGACGCGCATCGCGACGATCGACACCTACGGCGTCTTCTTCATTCTGCTGTCCTATTTCTTCATGTACCGTTATATTATCCGGGACCCCGGGGAACCCTTCCGTAAAGCCCTGCCGTCCCTGGCATTGTCCGGCCTGTTTTTCGGAATCGGCTGTGCCAGCAAATGGATTGTCATTTATGCCGGCGCGGGGTTGCTGGCACTTTATATCCTGCGGCTGATCTGGTGCTGGAAATACTACAAAGACAACGAACTTTCGGGCTATGGAAAATACCTGATCTGCACCCTTCTTTGTACGTTCGTATTCTTTATCATCATTCCCGCCGTCGTCTACTGCCTCAGTTATATTCAAAATGGGCGAGCCGCCGGCATGAGGATATCGGAGGGCATGCTCTGGGATCCCGAATATTATCAGCTTATCTGGAAAAACCAGACGTTCATGTTCAGCTATCACGCCGACCTGGTAGCAACGCATTCCTACTCCTCCGTCTGGTGGCAGTGGATCACAGATGCGCGTCCGATCCTGTATTACCTGGATGTGTCGGGCGGCCAAAAATCTGCCTTCGCCGCTTTTGGAAACCCCATCGTATGGTGGGGCGGTTTCCTGGCTATGATTTCAATGGTGTACCGGACTATTAAATACAAAGACAGCAAGGCGCTGTTTATCCTCATCGGCTATCTGGCGCAGCTTGTGCCGTGGCTGATCATCTCCCGGGTCGTCTTTATATACCACTACTTCCCATGCGTTTTGTTCATGACCATGGCTCTGGCTCATGTCCTTAACACAATCTGGGAGAGAGCGCAGGGACGGTATAAGCTAGCCGTTCTCGGCTTTACGGGCGCCGCTGTTTTCCTATTCGCCGTTTTCTTCCCCGTTCTAAACGGTATACCTGTTTCACCGTCATATGCAAAGAATTTTCTATGCTGGATCCCATCAGCGTGGCCCTTCTAAAAAGATGACGGCACAATTCGTATTTTTTTAACACCGGAGGTAATTGCATGATAGCTCTTGGATGCGACCACGGCGGTTTTGCTCTGATGCGCGAGGTGATTAAGTATCTCGACGAGCAAAGCATTGCTTATAAGAATTTCGGCACATATTCGGAGGATAGCTGCGATTATCCCGCCATAGCCGAGCCCGTGTCGCGGGCTGTCGCGGCGGGTGAATGTGACAGGGGTATTTTGATCTGCGGCACCGGCATCGGCATGTCGATCGCCGCCAACAAAATATCCGGCATCAGAGCAGCCCTCTGCTCCGACACATTTTCCGCCGAGATGACGCGCCGCCATAACGACGCAAATATTCTTGTCCTTGGCGCCCGGGTCACCGGACCGGGACTCGCGCTTTATATCCTTGATAATTTCCTGAAAACCCCCTTTGACGGCGGGCGTCATGCCAGGCGTGTCGAAATGCTCAGCGAGCTTGACAAGTGCAGGCAGTCATGAAACGAAAACGCCCCAGAACTTACAGAAGCCGCCGGCCGCTCAAGATCATACTGGCCATTCTTGTATCACTTGTCATTGCCGCAGTCATCCTGACGCTGTCCCTTTTCTTCGGACTGCGTAAATATATCGTCTACGATCAGGACGGCAAGCTCCGTCTTGAAATCCCCTGGCTGGAGGAATACAGGCCGGACTGAGCAAGCCGTAATCGGTTTGTATCCAATTTTATATTTCGGTAACAATTGCGTTTGTAGCGGCGGAGCAAATTCCGCCGTTTTTTATTGTCGACGGTTTTTTATGTTATTTTTTTGTCTTGTCCTCCATAATTGCGGTGGGTTCACACTTGATTTCGACCGTTTCGGCAGCCGTGAAAGCGCATCGCTCAGAGCAGTGTTTACAGAATAATATGTCATTATTTTGGCACATTTCACAAATATCAGACGTTTAATCGTGCAATTTTACTTTTCTATTATGTCATAATTACCAAACTTTAGGCATCATCGTTTCAATTCGCCATCTAACGCATTATAATAAACAGATATATTAACATATTGTAACTTGTTGTTACTATTGTGGGGTGATGATATGCGAGTAAAAATTCTGCATGCTGCGGACTTCCATCTGGATTCCCCGTTCGAAGCACTCCCGGAGGAACTTGCTGTCGTCCGGCGCCGTGAGCAGCGGGATCTCCTTGACAGAATTGCAGAATTGGCGGAGCAGGAAAGCGTGCAGCTGGTGCTGCTCTCAGGTGACCTTTTAGATAGCGGAACATCATATTACGAAACACGCGATGTCCTTTACCGCGCGTTTTCCCGCATGAAAGCCGAAGTTTTCATATCACCCGGCAATCACGATTTCTATTCCCCAAAATCGCCGTATGCCTATGTGGATTTCCCGGATAACGTCCATATCTTCACAGCGCCCCTCGTTAGCAGTGTTCCGCTTCCCACACTGGGCTGTCAGATCTGGGGCGCGGGCTTCAACGACCGGCACAGCCGGTCTCTCCTCAGCGGCTTTACCGTGACCGGAGACGATATGATCAACATCATGGTCATGCACGGCGATATGGCCGGCGAGGTCTACAATCAAATACGTGAGACTGAAAT
Organism: uncultured Papillibacter sp.; assembly: GCA_964628265.1. Classification (GTDB taxonomy): domain Bacteria; phylum Bacillota; class Clostridia; order Oscillospirales; family Oscillospiraceae; genus Sporobacter. Next base: position 2,248 of record CAZVLO010000058.1, on the reverse strand, counting down.
TGCCGCGTCAAACCTTGATTATCTGGCGTTGGGTCATATCCATTCCTTCAGTGGTATCCGGCAGGCCGGGAAAACAACTTACGCTTACCCCGGCTGTCCCGAGGGGCGCGGCTTCGACGAGACGGGTGAAAAAGGCGTCATCGTTGGCACTGTCTCAAAGACCGGCTGTGACCTGCGCTTTGTACCGCTGGGCGGCAGGCAATACAAAACACTGACGGTGGACCTGACTCAGCGGAACCGTCCGCAGTACCGTGGACGTCCGGCTTATTAAAGACAGCCTTTCCGGGCACTTCTTCCACCTGACAGTTCAGGACATGACGCAGCCGCCCCGGGATATCTGGGCTCAGTCCGGAGACGATACGCTGCGCGGTATTTTCCTCCGCAGCCTGAAGGAAAAATACGATGCTGCGGACGAGGATGAGAAACACCTCATTGTAAGCGCCGTCCAATACGGCCTGGCTGCTCTGGATAACGGAGAGGAGTATGCGGTATGATCATCAAGCGCCTCACCGCCTCCTTCGGTAAGCTTAACAGCGAATCCCTGGCACTCAGCGGCGGGCTGAATATCATCGAGGCCCCGAACGAATCGGGTAAATCCACCTGGTGTGCTTTTATCAAGGCGATGTTTTACGGCGTGCGCACATCCGACCGGGACAAAATCGGGTATCTCTCCGACAAGACCCGCTACCGGCCCTGGAGCGGTGCCGTCATGGAAGGCTCGATGGAAATCGAAACCGACGGTGTTTTGCTGACCATCGAGAGAAAATCCGACGGGAAGCTCCCCATGCGGGATTTCTCGGCGGTACATACGGGAACATCCGAACCGTATAACGGCCTGCACCCGGAGACAGCCGGCGAAACGCTTTTCGGCATCGGTGAAGACGTATATGAGCGCAGCGCGTTTATCTCCCAGGCCGGCATTAAAATCAGCCAGACGCCCGAGCTGGAAAAACGCATCTCCTCCCTTGTCACCACCGGCGACGAAGCCTCATCCTATACCGAAGCCGACGAACGGCTGCGCATGTGGCTCCGCCGGCGACGATACAATAAATCCGGGACAATCCCGGCACTGGAGGAGAAGCTGGCCGCAATCAATCACAGCCTCGCTCATATCGAATCCGCGCTGGATGAAACAACATCGATGCGGCTTGAAGCGGAACGCATAAGAGAACAACAGACGGAGCTCAACAGCGAAATGGCAGCATGGGACCGGTATGACGCGCTGCTGTCCCTGCAGGAAGCGCAGGAAAAGGCCGCCCGGGCAAAAGCCGCTTATGACAATATTTACAGCGAGCTGACAAAAAGCGGTCCCGCTCCGACGGAGGCTGACATAGCCGCTGTCCGGGGTGATCTGAAAGCGCTGGAGCCCCTCAAGACGATGCTCTCTGTCGAGCAGCAGCGTTTAAGTGACGCTGAGGCGCATTACGCAAAAATGCGCGGTGCCGGCAAGGCTTCGGAGTATGACGGCGCCGAAATGACGCTGGCCATTCAAAAGGCGGCTTCTCTGGAAGATAACGTCAGGAAAACATCCATCGGGAATATATGGGCTTTCATGTGGATACTGCTTGCCGTCGTCGCCGCTCTCATTTCCGTTTTCTACGGTCTCATCGCGCCGCAGCTCACGGCTGTCCGGCCAGCAGCGATAGCGGTATCTGTTTTCTGTATTGTCAGCTTTGTATGGCGTTTTATCAAACACCGGGTTTTTAAAAAGGAGCTGTCTGAACTCCTGTCCCGTTATCAGGCCGACTCGGTGGCCGATCTGGAAGATTTGTTCAAGGACGGCGTCCGGTACGCCAATGAACTGGCGATAGCCGACAGAGAGGTCAACGCAGCTGAGAAATCCGTTTCCTCAGCTTCCGCCATGTGCGATATTATCTTTGAAAACCTCCGGGGAAAGCTGAGTACGGTTTCTCCCGACGCCGCTCCCGAGAGTATTGAAGAGGCGCTCAGCGGTGTTGAAGCGCTCCTTATGAAGCTCGCCGCCGCCAAAGCCGAGGTTCAGGCGGCCGAAAGCTATGTGGGTGTTCTGGAATCATCCGCTCCTGATAACAGCGCCGACTCCAGCGAAATTACAGTTCCCTCACGAAGCAGAGAGGAGATCATGGCGGATCTGGCTCAAGCCGCGTCACGTCTGGAAGATCTGATTAACCGTTACAACATGGCGCTGGGAGAGATTCGCGCCGTCGGCGACCCGGTCATTCTGGGCAGCGAAAAAAACATCGCGGAGACCGAACTGAAGGCGCAAAAG
>CAZVLO010000057.1:13875-19367 GCA_964628265.1 uncultured Papillibacter sp. | reverse complement strand
AAACATGAAAACAACCCGCACCGTCGGAAAAAATATATATACACTATATGTAAAATTGCACAAAGAAAAAATAAAACCCTGTGATTGCAATGTACCGCACCAGACAAAACGGACATTGCAAGAAAGCCTCCCATCGTAGGATAATAAAACTACGATGGGAGGTAATTTTTATGAAAAGAAGTTGGACAAATATAAAAGCGTATGAACCGAAAATATTAGAAATGCGAGCAGCAGGAAAAACGAGACATGAAATTGCAGACGAATTAGGGTTAAACAAGATTCAGATAAAGAACTAGCCTCTACACCGTTCTTTGATAAGAACATATAATTGCTGCAAGGTGGAAAGGGGGGCAAACATGAAGGCGGAAAGAGTTGCATGGATTGACGCATTTCGATTCTTGGGCATCCTTGCAATATATATTGGGCATCTCGGCTTGTGTACTGGCAGGCTTTATGCCTTTGTCTGGACCTACCATGTTCCGTTGATGTTTTTTGTCAGTGGATTGTGTTTTAACCCTAACCGATCTTTTGTTAACAATGTCAAAATGGGATTTGTAAAGATCATGGTTCCCTATTATTTTGGGTCTTAACTTAGGTCTATCACTTTTGACTAATGTTGTTTCTGTCAAAGATGCTATTGTCTTGTTCGCAAGGGGGTGCGGACGAAAACCTGGACTTAAAAAAGAAACAGGAGGAAGTCCATGTATTCGTACGCAGATCGTAAAAAAGCAGTAGAGCTCTACATAAAATACGGCCTTATTGCGGCAGCTGTCGTGCGTGAGCTCGGATATCCGTCACGGAATATGCTTCGACATTGGCATAAGGAATACGTTGATACTGGCGGGCTACACGAGAAGCAGGGTAGGCAGTCAAAGTATACATCTATGCAGAAAAAAGCAGCAGTTGAACACTTTCTTGAGCACGGGCGCAGCATTGCCCGAACAATCAAGGCGCTGGGATATCCCCATCGAGAGACGCTACGCGAATGGATCGACGAGATAGCTCCGAATGAGCGCAATGTTTGCGTCAAGAACCATGCCATGATAAAGTACACGTATGAGCAGAAAAAGGAAGCTGTTGTGGAGCTGTGCTCCAGAGACGGCGCCGCCGCCAAAGTCGCCGAGACCTACGGCGTCAGCAGAGGTGGCTTGTATAAGTGGAAGAAAGAACTGTTCGGCACGGAGGGCATCAGTAACATGAAAAGAAAAGGTAAACCAACTATGCCCGATGACAAAGATGCTCTCGAATCTGAAATCAAGTCACTAAAAAAACAAATATATCGGCTTCAGATGGAACGCGACCTTCTTGAAAAGGCGGCCGAAATCTTAAAAAAAGGCCAGGGCATCAATCTGAGGGAACTGGCAAACAAGGAGAAGGCTAGGCTGATTGATGCCCTGCGAAATATGTACCCTCTCAATGAATTGTTAACGATGTTGGAACTATCAAAAAGCAGTTATTACTATCAAAAATCAGCTTCAATAAAACCTGACAAATATGCTGACCTTCGCGACCATGTAAAGTTGGTCTTTGCTGAAAATTCGAGTCGTTATGGATACCGGCGCATCCATGCTGTCGTTAAAGGAGGCGGGAATACAGTCTCTGAAAAGGTTATACGCCGGCTCATGAGCGAAGAGAAACTTGTCGTGAAGTGCAGGGTAAAGCGTAAATACAAGTCATATATGGGTGAGATCACCCCTGCGGTGGACAATGTGATTGCACGGAATTTTCAGGCGGATACGCCGAATACCAAATGGCTGACCGATATTACCGAATTCCACATCCCCGCCGGCAAAGTATATCTTTCTCCAATTTTGGACTGCTTTGACGGCATGGTCGTAAGCTGGTCAATTGGAGTTAGCCCGAACGCCGAACTGGTCAACACAATGCTTGATGAAGCAATATCATGTCTTGGAGACAACGAGCACCCAATCATCCACTCTGATAGAGGCTGGCATTACCGCAGGCCTGGCTGGATTGCTAGAATGGACAATTCCGGCTTAACAAGGTCTATGTCTAAGAAAGGCTGCTCCCCGGATAATTCTGCTTGCGAGGGATTCTTCGGACGCTTAAAGAATGAAATGTTTTATGGCCGGTCTTGGCAAGACGTGTCGATTCAGCAATTTATCGATGAACTTGATACATACATTCGTTGGTATAATGAGAAACGCATTAAAATATCGCTAGGTGCTCTTAGCCCAGTTGATTACAGGCATAGCATCGGGTTAGCGGCTTAAGTTTGTCCAAAATAATGTCCGCACCCCCAAATCTGCAAAATCAAATCTGCATTAACATCCCAAGCTGCCGTGATTGCCGGCGGCTTTTTTTATTCTCAAATTTGCATATGGGAGACAAAGAGGACCTTATAAAAATTTATTATTCGACAAAATTCGACATTATTCGATAAGGAAAAGCCTTATTATACAAATAGAAAAATATGACAAAAATGACAATAAATAATAAATATGGGAGGGCTGCGTTTAACTCTGAGCAATAAACTAAATATCGACGATAAGGGCAAAACTGTCTAAAGACAGCGACGCAAAGCCAAAGGATCTAAGGTGTTACTTATAGTAGTGCTATGACAGCCTGGTTACCGAACGAGTCATAAATCGGTTATTAGTAACTCTGCTTTTAAGGGTGGAGTATTTTTGATGGCAAATTCTGTATTTAAAGCTATATAAAGGACCTTTTGTCTGCTTGTCTTTGCTTCTTGCGCCCAAAAAGAAAGGGTTGCTAAATGCGAGTTTCGTCAGTGACATTGACAAGAGGTTTGAAATAAAGGAAGCGTTCAATACTTCGGATATATAACTGATATATCGGCTATCAAAAAGCCTGTGATTTGCTATTGTCAAATTGCGGGCTTTTTTTATCGTGTTAAGCTGCCTAAAACCACGCTTGTAAGATGCCGTTCGCCTCCACGAGTTCTCCATTTCAAGGTTTCAACAAAAACAAAATGGAGGACATACTATATGGCTAAGATCAATTTTCGGGATTATTACCCGTTTTATAACACCGACATGTTCATTGATGTACCCGAAAACGTCGCATCTGCTCTCTTAGAAGATAAGCGGCAGGAAGAAGCTCATAAACGTCGCATGTACCGGTATAATGCGCAGTACTCCCTTGACCGGGGTGACGGTATTGAGTCTGAAATTCTATTCACGTCTCTCTCGCCCTGTGAAATTTACGAACGCAAAGTTACATACGAACAGCTTCATACAGCTATCGCTGCCCTGCCGGACAAACAGGCAAAGCGCATTTATGCTCATTATTTTGTGAGAATGAGTAAGACTGCGATTGCTAAGGCTGAAGGCGTCAGTGAGGCAGCAGTACGTGATGCAATTGACCGAGCGTTAAGAAACATCGAAAAATACTTAAAAAACATTTCTGACGCTACTTCGGTTTTACCCTAAAAATGTCACGGTTATTGAGAGGATGATTTTACTTTCAGATGCAGCTTGAAAACTGAATAAAAGATATCCCGGATACGTTGGGCGCATGAGCCGATGAGGAAAAGCCAAGCGGCAGGTACGCCATGACCCTCAAACTGAGGCGAGCGATTATTTCCTGTACTGCGGGCAGGCCATGGCCGGTCTGCTGGCGATGATCTCATACGCCCGATAATGATACTTCCGTTCAGTCACAGCCCGAGCGTGATTAAACCGTCGCAGGCAATGAGAACGGCCCGCCATTAGAATGGAGGGAGGTGAGATTCCTATGTGGGCAGAAAAGCCGCCTGCCAGTCCGGGGTGTCTGTAGCGTTAAAAGATAGAACATAAGGCGAGCCGCGCAAGATCGGCGATTATAAAAGTGATGTTATGACGATACTTGCGCGGCAGTCCTTAAACTTCAAAACTAAAAGCATTAAGGAGCTGATACTGTGCCAAGAAGCTGTCAGACCTACAAAGTGATTTTTGAAGAATATCCCGATGTTGTTACCGCAGAACAAATGAGCGAAATGCTCGGAATCAGTAGTAAAACTGCTTATCGTATTCTTCGCAGTAATGAGATTGAGCATTTCAAAATGGGGCGGATTTATAAAATCGCAAAAATCCATATTTTGTCCTACCTAAATATCATTAAGAGCAGCTGATCGACAAAGTTGCTGATTTTCTCACCCGCCTGTATATTAGTATTGTCAACGGCTGGTGAATATTGGCTGCTATGAGAACAGGAGGTACATTTGTGGTAGCAGGACACCTGCGGGAACAAAACGGATATTTTCAGATAATACTGAGCTACAAGGATGATGAAGGAAAACGAAAAACGAAGTCTATCAGCACAGGGCTTGAGGTCAAGGGAAACAAGCGAAAGGCGGAGTCAATGCTGCTGGAGGCGAGACGGGTCTTCTCACCTGTGGAGATTAAGAATCAAGCAAACAACATCCTATTTGCCGATTTCCTTCTTGAATGGTTGGAGATAATCAAAAACAGCGTAGAAATTACGACCTACGCAGGCTACTCCGCTTCAATTAAAAACCGCATTACACCATATTTCAGAGAGCGCGGGATTAAGCTTACCGAGCTGAAACCGAAAGACATTCAGGATTATTATGCATACATTATGAAAGTTGACGGAGTCGGCACGAACACGGTAATACACAGGCATGCCAATATCCGAAAAGCTCTCCAATATGCGATGAAAACGGGACTGATTGATTTCAATCCTGCCGACAGAGTGGAGCGCCCGCGAAAGAGCAAGTATACGGCGGGGATATACAGCGAAAAGGAGCTTGAGGAGCTTTTCGCTGTTGTGAAAGGGAAGACAATCGAGTTTGCGGTAATTATGGGGGCTTTCTACGGATTGAGGCGCAGTGAGGTTGTAGGTTTAAAATGGGACGCGATTGACTTTGACAAAAAGACACTGACGGTGAAGCATGTCGTAACAACAGTAAACATGGACGGCAAGCACACTGTTATTTCGAAAGATAGAACAAAAACCAAGTCAAGTCACCGCACCTTGCCTTTGGTAGCGCCCTTTGAGGCGTTGCTTATCAATATGAAAGCTCAGCAGGAACGAAACCACGAGGTATGCGGCAACTCTTACTGCCAAGACTATCTTGAATACATTTATGTAGATGAGTTGGGGAAGCGTGTTGAGCCATCGTATGTATCGCAGAATTTTAGTTTAACTCTAAAGAATAACAAGCTGAAGAAAATACGTTTTCACGATCTCCGGCACAGTTGCGCTACTCTTTTGTATTCAAATGGCGTCAGCTTAAAGGAAATACAGGAATGGCTCGGACACAGTGATATCGGCACAACGTCGAATATCTATACGCACCTTGATTATAGCTCAAAAGTATCGTCGGCTAACGCCATACTTGGCATCTATCCGGTGTAAGAGGATTCCTGTCAGAAGCGTCTTTTTTGTCAGGAGGGATATTTGGAGGGATGTTGAGTTTTTTAAGACAAAAAACGTAAAAATCGCAGCGTCAATGAAAAGGCGCTGCTACCGGGAAATCCAGTAACAGCGCGATTTTTGGTGGTGCC
>CAZVLO010000057.1:9084-13865 GCA_964628265.1 uncultured Papillibacter sp. | reverse complement strand
GCCGGTGACCGGGATCGAACCGGTACGAGGGGTGACCCTCACGGGATTTTAAGTCCCGGGCGTCTGCCTGTTCCGCCACACCGGCTTATTGGTGAAACACTTGCTATACTAGCATTTCATCATACGAATGTCAAGACGAACCGGGGCGAAAACAAAACCCTAGCGGGTGCCGCCGCGGCGCATAATATCTTCCGCCTGACGGAGCTGTTCGAGGGTATTGACTCCGATTATCTCACTGCCCAGATCCAGCGTGGTTATACCGATTTTCGCGCCTTCTTCCTTTAGTATAGCCGGAACATCCGTCAGGTAATACTCGCCCTGGGTGTTGTTGTTTTTGAGCTTCGACAATGCAGGCAGCAGCTTTTCGGCTTTAAAAACATAAAGGCCTGTGTTGAGCTCCGTAATGGCTTTTTCCTCCGCTGTGCAGTCCCGATCCTCGACGATTTTCTGAAACCCGCCGCTTTCATCCCGGACAATCCTGCCGTATGGCAGCTTCTCGTCCGACCGGCCACTGAGGATAGTGCAGTCATTTTCATCCTCAAAATGAGCCTTTACAAGAGTTTTGTAGGTGGCGCGCCTTAACATCGGCATATCACCGTAGCAGACAAGGACACTGCCGCCGAATCCCTTCAGCGCGTTTTCCGCGGCCATAACAGCGTGCCCCGTGCCCAGTTGTTCCGTCTGAACGGCGTATGTGTAGCCCGGGAACTGCGCCATCACATCCTCCCGTTTGTAGCCTGCGACGATAATAATGTTATTTCTATCAATAAATGAAATGGCGTCCAGCACATAACCAAGCAGCGGCCGCCCGCAGGCCAGCCTCAGGACTTTCGGAAGGTCGCACCCCTCGGTCTGCAGCCGGGTGCCCTTACCTGCCGCCAGCACGATGGCTTTAAGTTGATGTTTCATAAAAATCTCCTGCCTTATTATCTAAAAGCTCCTCAACTCACGGGCGGATATATAAATCCGCCCCAGAAACTAGCAAAGCACATGCGCAGTTTGATTTTATCACGCGCGTGCCGTCGCGGCAACTGCGCGGGCAGCGTACATATGCCAGTTATCCGACCGGCGCGCCTGTATGATTTCAAGTTTGTTTTGCTCCAGCGCTGCCCGGACCTCATCCTGCCGTCCGTCAATAATTCCTGAGCAGATAAAAACGCCTCCCGGAGCCAGAAGGTTATCCACAAACGGTGCCAGCGGGATGATGACGTCGGCGATGATATTGGCGAAAACGATGTCATACCGCCGATTTCCGGCCACAGAATGCAGGGTATCACCCTCCAGGATATTGCCTGTGTGAATGTCCATGAGGGAAGGGTCGAGCCCGTTGATAACGGCGTTGTCGCGGCAGACAGCGGCGGCATCCGCCGCAATATCGCAGCAGACAGCGCGCTTTGCGCCGAGCAGCAGCGCCGCCACGGCCAGGATGCCGCTGCCGCAGCCCAGGTCAAGAACGTTTTCGGCGCTGTGGTTTTCCAGTTCCTCAAGACACATCCGCGTGGAGGCGTGGGCTCCCGTGCCGAAAGCCAGCTTCGGCTCGATACGCAGGACGGTCCTGTCCGTATCAGCAGGGACGGGTTCCCACTCCGGCACGATCAGAAGGCGGCAACCGATCTCCAAAGGCTTAAAGTACTGCTTCCAGTTGTTCAGCCAGTCCTCGTCATGCACCTGCTGGACGTCAAAGGTCTCCTCCGGCAGCCGGCTTTTATATTCTTCGAGCAGGGATACGCCCTCCTCGCTGTCCTCCAGATAAAACTGCAGGGAAGACTTATCCCGCACCCCGTCAAAAACCTCATAGTCCACATAGTCCCACGACGAGGGGTTATTATCGAGAAATTCCCTTAACGATGCCTCGTCGTTAACGACCAGACCTTCAATGCCCAGGTTCTCCAACCGCGTCATCAGGCCGGTGAGCCGCTCCGGCGTCGTGTTGACGGTGATTTCAAGCCAATCCATTTGATGCCCCCCTAATAAACTGAAAGGATTCTAACCTATTTCCAAAGAAAAAACAACCGGAAACGCCGCCCCGCCATAATGATATCAACATAAAACGAGGGGCACTGCCGACACAGTGCCCCAAAATTTGTTGTAATACCTCTTAAAACAGGCGATTGTTTATAGCTCAGTTCGTCTTCACTTTGACGCCTTTTTCCTCCAGCGCCGTCATTATAATGGACACGGCACCTTGAACCCCGGTAAAAGATGTATTGATGACGAGGTCAAAATTATGCAGGTTGCCCCAGGATTGACCTGTGTAGTATTTGTAGTAGTTTGCGCGGTTCTTGTCTATCTTCTTGATTTTCTCGGCTGCCGTTGCAGACGGGTAATTGTATTCTTCCACAGAGCGGCGGACACGGTCGTCATGTTTGGCTGTGATAAAGAGCCTGACAAGCGCAGGATCTTCACGCAGAATGTAATCGGCACAGCGGCCGACGATGACGCAGCTGTTCTTGGAAAGCTCCCGGATGACTTCCGCCTGGGCAAAAAACGTCTTGTCGTTCACCGGCGTATCGAAATAAGTCATCGCCTGAGAGAAGGATGACGCGGCTGAAATGTTGAAAAGTAGACTGCTTGTTACGTGCTCCTCGTTTTGCTCAATGAATTTATACGACAGGCCGCTTTTCTCCGCAGCCAGTTGGATGATTGATTTGTCATAGAACTCAATGCCGAGCCGAGCAGCGAGCTTTTCGCCGATGAGCCGGCCGCCGCAGCCAAATTCACGGCTGATCGTTATAATGTACTTATCCATATAAACCTCCGTTATCATCGTTAAAGTATGGAATTTTTGTCGTCTTTCATATGATACAGGTGAAACGGGAACAGAAAACTGTATGTTCTGACACAATCATCATATCACATACTGCGCCGGATTGAAACGGATTTTTAAAATGATGATTGAAAACAGCTTTACTTTTACGCCTTATTCCATTACTATTGTCATACTACGATGCGTCATCAGGAGGTGTGTTACTATGCTCGACGAACTGCTCAAAAGAAAGTTTATTTTTACAGATAACTCCAACGGATGGATTTTGCTGAAAAAGGGCCTGAAGCCCGGGCAAAGGCCTGACATAATGAACATTACAGCGCCTGAGATCGTCGGCGAGCTTCAGCGGAAAGCTGTCGAGGCGGGCAGCGATATCGTTTTCACCAATACCTTCGGCGCCAATGCCAAAACGCTTAAAGACACGGGCTATACCGTGGACGAGCTTGTGAAAGCCGCCGTTGCCGTGTCAAAGAAAGCGTGCGCGGGGCGCGCACTGACGGCCTTGGATATCGGCCCCATCGGTGAATTCATTAAGCCGTTTGGGACATTGACCTTTGACGAGTCCTACGAGCTGTACCGGGAACAGGCCGTCGCGGCTGAGGAGGCTGGCGCGGACCTTGTGGCTGTGGAAACCATGAGCGATTTGTACGAGGTCAAAGCCGTTATACGGGCTGTTAAGGAGAATACGAAGCTGCCGCTATTCGTCATGATGACCTTTGATAAAAGTGGACGAACCTTTACGGGCTGCCGGCCGGAGAGCTTTGCCATCACGGCGGAGGCCCTCGGCGCCAAGGCCATCGGTATCAACTGCTCCCTGGCACCCGCCGAGATATTTCCGATTGCAGAGAAAATTGTGAAAAGCACGAGCCTGCCCGTTATCGTCAAGCCGAACGCGGGTCTTCCAAACAGCGTCACAGGTGGTTACGATATCGGTCCGGAGGAATTCGCGCGGCAGATGGCACCCTTCGCATCTCTGGGTGTAAGGATTATTGGCGGTTGCTGCGGTACGTCCTCCGAATATATCAAAGAACTGAAGAAGACGTTTTCCGCACTGAAACCGGCTGCCTGTGAGCGGGATACGAGTCCGCGCATCTGCACATGGCTCAGAGTCGAGTGCGTTCAACAGCCCTCGCGTAATCCGTCTGTGGGAATAACGGCAACAGCGGAGGAGATTATCGAAGACGCCATCGAAAAATCCGACGGTGGTGCGAAAATAGTCACTGTATTCCTGACAGACAACATCACGTCCGAGCAGGCGGGGTATATTGTACGCAGCATTCAAAATCAGAGCGATAGGCCGCTGCATTTCATTACCAATAATGTACAGGTGCTGTCTGCGGCGTTGCACGACGTTACGGGCACGCCGGCGATTTCAAGCGCCGATATCGACAAGAGCACACTTTCAGCGATGGCTGCAAAATACGGCGCGGTCGTGGTATAAATTTTTTTTGACTGGGGAACTGAATTGAAGAGAAACGCATTTTTACCGGCGGACATCATGCTGCCGCGCGGCGGTGATATGACAAAATGGACAGTCATTGCCTGCGATCAGTTTTCATCGGAGCGCGCATACTGGGAGCGTGTGAAAAAATACGTCGGTGATGCACCCTCCACATTGAAGCTGATCGTACCCGAGGCATACCTCGGCGAAGTGGATACGGCGCAAAGCGGGGATGCCATCGCAGCGGCGATGCAGGACTATCTCGATAACAAGCATTTTGAAAAGCTCACGAATTCATATATTTACCTGGAGCGGACGTTATCAGACGGACATATCAGGCGCGGTCTCATCGGAAAGCTGGATTTGGAGCTCTATGATTATACGCCCGGCGCATCAGTACCTGTCCGCGCCAGCGAGAAGACGATTGTCTCCCGGCTGCCCGCCCGTGTTGATGTCCGAAAACGTGCGCCGCTGGAGCTGCCGCACATCATGGCGCTCATCGACGACAGTACATGCCGGGTGATTGAGCCGTTGGGAAAGAAAACAGCCGGCTTTGAGAAGGTCTACGACTTC
>CAZVLO010000057.1:8671-9051 GCA_964628265.1 uncultured Papillibacter sp. | reverse complement strand
AAGGCTGGCGCGTAACAGGCGACGCGGCGATGGAAGTGGAGGACGGACTCCGCTGCCTGTGTGAGAAGAGCGATGTTCAGATCATTATCGGCGACGGGAACCACTCCCTGGCCGCCGCCAAAGCCTATTGGGATGAGATCAAAGGCGGCTTCAGCGAAGCGGAACGCCGGACGCATCCGGCGCGGTTTGCCCTCGTGGAACTCAATAATGTCTACGACCCCGCCATCAGCTTCGAAGCCATCCACCGTGTTGTCTTCAATGTTGACACACCCGCGCTCATCGGGGCGCTCCGCAAGGCGCTTCCAATTGCCGACGGCGGATACGAGCTGCGCCTTGTCACAGCGGAGGGGCAGGAGAGCCTTTATGTGAACGCGCCGAGC
>CAZVLO010000057.1:0-8661 GCA_964628265.1 uncultured Papillibacter sp. | reverse complement strand
GTCTCATCGAGCTCCTGCAGACCTTTCTTGATGATGAGGTAACTGCATCAGGCGGTGAAATCGACTACATACACGGTGAGGAATCCGTTCTCGCCCTGGTTAAAGAGCCTGGAAGCACTGCGAGCAAAGGCAATATCGGCTTTCTGCTGCCGGCCATGGACAAATCCGATTTTTTCAAAACCGTGACCGCCGGCGGCGTCTTCCCCAAGAAGAGCTTCTCCATCGGCCATGCCCGCGACAAGCGCTATTACCTGGAATGCCGGGCAATAAAATGAATTGAACGAGGATTCAGTCATGAAATTTTGCTGGAGTACCTTACTCGTGAATAACATGGAGGAATCGCTGAAGTTTTACACGGAAATCCTCGGACTCAAGCTTAATTACCGGCAGAACGCCATGCCGGGACTGGAGATCGCCTTTTTGGCAACAGGGGAGACGCAGATTGAGCTTGTGTGCAATGAGGAAGCAGGGAATGCTGTCGTCGGTGACGCCGTGTCCTGGGGGTTCGAGGTCGATTCCCTGGACGATGCGTTAAAGCTGGTGAAGGAAAAGGGGATTCCGATTCACAGCGGTCCCTTTGTCCATCCAACCGTGAAATACTTCTTTGTCCTGGATCCGAATGGACTGAAGATACAGCTGAAACAGACGACGAAGAAGCAATAAAATAAGGGGCTGTAGCAATTAGTTTTGCTACAGCCTCCATTTGTGTTTACCTTTTGCCGGGTGCTCTGCGTTTGTTTTCAGGGCAACCCCTTCTTGGAAGTAAGAACGCGGCATGTCTTGATAACTGTTTTCCGCTATTCAGCCTTCCTGCTGTTGCGCGAGCCCAAGCATTTCTTGCAGTGTTTCCAGGACATCTTCAGCATCTACCATCTTATAATACTTTTCGTTTGACTGAACGGTATTCGCATAGCGTCCAAGTTTAATTGTGGGATTATCGTCATTCAAAATAATAACAACATCAAGAGGGTGAGACAGCGTACCTGAGTTTATATGAAAAAGTGTTCGTTGCTTTTTACACGTGCTCAGAAAAGCAAGAATATCTTTTTTACTATAATCCGTAATCTCTTCAGTTTGAGAGTGACCCGAGTTATATCCCAAGTAGAGAATGGAGGCGTTGTCAATGTTTCTGAGCAAGGGTATTGGCCTAAAATAGATGTAAACGGCTATCGCAATGACAACGAGGACAAGAATCATTATCAGCTTTTTTTTTCAACATGATACCTCCTTACAAGGGATAACGGGCTGTTGCCTGATATTTGCAGTAGCCCCATATTTTCCGTCTCCGCAGGGGAGACTATCCGATCTCATCGCATCTTTTAAGAAAAAATTCGAAATTATTAAGCTCCTCGCGGTTCGTGACTTCCGCGTCCGACTGATACCAGGTAACTTTCCCGCTGCCGCCGGTTGCCGCGTTCAGTTCCGAAAGTGTTGCGGTGAGCTTATTCACCGTGCCCCTGTTGCCGTCGATGATGTCGATACCGGGTCCCAGCAGCGTTCTGAAGACGGGTTTGAAGTAAATGAAATGCGTGCAGCCGAGCACCACTGTCTGATACCGGCTCATATCAAATCGTGACAGCTCATTTTGCAAATATGCCGTCACTGTGCTGCTGTCAAAGGTCATGCTTTCTGCAAAGCGGACGAGACCGGGCAGGGGGAGGAGATCGACAATATCCTCGCAGTCAAGCCGTGTGATAAGCTTTTTAAGCTTTTCCTCCTTGAGGGCCAGTGCCGTCGCCGTCACGAGAATCCGCTTGTCCTTATGGTTCTCAACAGCCGGCTTGACCGCAGGCTCCATACCGATGACCGGTATCGGATATTTTTGCCTCAAATCCTCAATGGCAACGCTCGTTGCCGTATTGCACGCGACCACAAGGATGCCGGCGCCGTGGCTGACGATAAAATCCGCCGCGTTTAATACATATCCTCTGACCTCTTCTTTTGTCTTCGTGCCGTAAGGGACGTTATTGGTATCGGCGTAGTATAAAAAGTCGGCGGTTTTTATTATTTTGCGCGCCTCACTCAGCACCGTGATTCCGCCGACGCCGGAATCAAACAAACCAATGATCATATTATGAGCACCTCATATGTATCTTAAGGCTTCATTGAAGCACAAACGAATCTTGGATATATTATGATGCAATCATACATTCGCCGGATTTATATGTCAACTTTGCCTTTTCGCTTTGAATTCCCTGCCGAGATGATCTGCAGCGAGGATGGCGTTATAGAGCATTTTACCTGTCACGGGGAAGGGCATGTTGGCGGAGGGCTTATCAGGCCCGGCGGCAATGTCCCCCACCTGACGAAGGAGGCTTTGATCAATCTGCTCGCAGCCGAGGTCGGAGAGTGTTACGGGTAAGCCGACGCTGAGGCAAAAGTCGTAAATCTGGTCTATAACAGCAGCGGGACGGTCCTCAACTAGGAGGTGGACGAGCAGGCCGAAGGCAACCGTCTCTCCATGGAGATAGCGATGCATCTCCGGGATGACCGAAAAACCCTCGGACAGAGCGTGGGCCACAGCGACGCCGCCGCTTTCAAAGCCGAGCCCGCTCAATATCGTATTCGCTTCGACGACCTTCTCAAAATCGGGCGTCACAGTATGCTTTTCACAGGCGGTTTTGGCATTGAACCCGTGTTCAATGATTGTATCGAGACAGAGTTTTGCCAGTGCCATGGCGGTGCGTGTAATATGCCCGCCGAAATTATTCAGCGCATTTGACCTCTGACTGGCGTCCGCCTCAAACCAGGTGGCCAGGGCGTCACCCATGCCGGCAACAAGAGTCCGCACCGGCGCTTTCACAATGATTTCCGTGTCCACAAGAACAAGAGCCGGGTTATTTTTCAAGGGACGGAGACGGTTGAATGAGCCATCCGCGTTGTAGACCACGGAGAGTGCGCTGCAGGGTGCGTCATTGGATGCGACCGTCGGGACAATGACAGCCGGGACATCAATATTCTCCGCGGCGGCTTTAACAGCGTCAATGACCTTACCGCCGCCGCATGCCATGAGGACATCACAGCTGCTGTTATAGCAAAGCGCAGCCAGTCGTTCGATCTCCATATCGCTTGTTTCACCGTTGAATAGTTCTTCATTTTGTTTTATATGATGTGCTCCGAAGCTTTCTTCACGTCCGGCCTGCGTCACGGCAAGTCCGGTTTTGCCTCCGACAACGAGTACACTGCTGCCCAGCGGTGCGACGTGCGCGCCGATTTCCCTGATAGCGCCGGGGCCTTGCGCATACCGCCCGGGGGCGCAGAAAATTTGTGTGCTGAAACCCATCTTTCACCCTCCCGAATTTAGGGTTTGTTTCATATCCGGATTATACATGATAACTATATTGAATACAACGCCGTCGTTTCTGCCGGGCTTGTGCATATGACGTCTCCGGCTTATAATGACTGATAAGAAAGGTATTGAAGGGGAAATTTATGGCCAGACAGACAGAGTATACGACGGTCGACGAGTATATCGCGCAGTTTCAGCTCGAGCTGCGGGAACGGATGGCGCTTTTAAGGAAAACTATCAGGGAAGCGACGCCGAAAGCTGCGGAAAAAATCAGCTGGTCGATGCCGACGTTTTATTTAAACGGCAACCTTGTTCATTTTGCTTGTTTTAAAAACCATATCGGCTTCTATCCCGGTGCTGACGGCATCGAGCTATTCAGAAATAGCTTCGAGGAAGGTAAATACAGCTTCTCAAAAGGTGCGGTTCAGTTCCCGCATACAAGACCGCTGCCGCTTGACCTCGTCGGCGAGATCGTCCGGTTCCGTGTGTCGCAAAATGAGGAGATTCCCTCTAGAAAGAAAGAAAAACAAACGGGCGACAAATAGTCGCCCCTCATAACAATTTCGTATATACAATATTTGAAGGGGACGCAAGCGATTCACACAGCGAGTCGCTTGCGCCCCAATTCATCATTATTCATCATCGTCGGCGATTTCAGTGAAGCTCTTCAGAAACATCGGTGCTACAAGCTTATAATCCGGCAGGGTCGATGCGATATCGCGTGTGGCGTAATAGATAGCCAGACCGTTGACGCTTGTCCAAAACAGGATAGACAGTTCCATCGGGTCCCCGTCGACAACGCTGCCCTCAATTTGCCCTTTCCGGAAGATTTCGGACATGATCCTGTAGGAGATATCGCGTTTTTTATCAAGCTGCACCTGGGCTTCCTCAGAGATATCCTCCTGATAAGTCGCCTGGGCAATCAGTCGGCACGTCTGACGGAACCGATAGCTCGTTTCAATCGTCTTAAATAAAATCCGGAGCGCGTACATTATTTTTTCGCCGTACGTCTTGTTCATCTCACGGACATAACGGGCGGTCTCGTTGATTTTTTCAATCGAATCGTCCACAAGATCTATATAGACGGCTTCCTTGGAGGGGTAGTAGTAATACATCAGCCCCTGTGAAATATCCGCCGCCTCGGCAATATCCTGAATGCGTGTGGAGTAGTAGCCCTTCAGGGAAAACTGGTTAAGCGCCGTTGTCAGTATAAGCTCCCGTTTAGCGTCACGTATCCTCTTGTTTTGCGCCGCAGTCCTTGCCATGTAAAGGTTCCCTCCCATCCCGGTGAATCAGAATTCAAAACATAGAAACATAGAAATTTTAAAGCGAAAGCCATTCAAGGCCGATAAAATACCATAATATAACACATTTTTATTGCCGGACTGAATATAAGTTCAATATATGCTCTTGAAAAGGCTTTGTCAAGTACATACAGGATAATATTTACATAAGCAGAATTAACCGGATATCATGTCCTTAAGTATTCTGACACAATAGGGATGTTGAGGTCAGTCGAACTCTGGCATATAATAGAAAATAATTTTTATCACTGCCGAAGGAGAATATAGTTAAGGCAGGGCTAAAGTAATTGCAGAAGATTTTTGAAAGTTTGAAACAAAAAAAGATAATAGGAGGGTTTATATGCTGCTGAATGCTGAAATTGAGAAGTTGCTGAAATCAAACGGCGTGTATGATGTGGGATTTGCCCGCGTGTCTGATTCGCCCTGCGGACTTGATTACGCCGTATCCATAGTTGCGGCGTTGTCGGATGCGGTTATTGATGAGATTGACAGCGGCGATGCCATCGGCATGCCGACGCATACATATTTCCACCATTACAGGACGGTGAATTCGTTTATTGATAACATGCTGCTCCGGACCGGTCTGCTGCTCCAGAACGCCGGATATAGGTATATCCCGGTTGCCGCTTCCCAGACGATTAACACCAGCGGTAAGCGGGCGCATATGGGGCGGTATTCACATAAAAAGGCCGCCGTTTTGGCGGGGCTCGGGACAGTGGGGAAGAGCGCGCTGTTTTTACACCGGGAGCTCGGCCCCAGAGTCCGTCTTGGTACCCTGTTTACAGACTGCCCCCTCGGAGAGACAAGCATAACGGCCGAATCCATTTGCGGCGGCTGCAGCCTGTGTGCCGAAGCGTGCCCGGCCAAAGCGATCAAAGGCGTTCAGTGGCATCCCGGCATTGAGCGCGGTGCGCAGTTCGACGCCGTTGCCTGCAACGATTACATGCGTGCGCATTTCATGGATATAGGCCGCGGCGCTGTCTGCGGGATCTGTATGAAGGTGTGTCCGGCTTGCAGTGTGCGGTTTTCGTTACCGAAGCGGAAAGACTTGTCATCCGGCGATTTCGTGCTGCATAACGGTATGCAGGCAAAATGATTGATACAATTCATCTTTTTTGATAAAATAGCCACATTAAAGCATTCGGAGGGATCATGTTAAAAGACTTAACAAAAGAACTAACAAAGGAAGAAATAACGCTGCGCATGAGAAAATTCCGCGCAAAGATGGACAGTAATAATCCCGACTGGGAGACAGCGGTATTTGTCAGCAAAGTTAACCAATACTACCTGACGGGTACCATGCAGGACGGGCTGCTGATTGTAAGGCGAAGCGGTGAGGCTGCCTATTTTGTTCGCAGAAGTTTCGAGCGTGCGCTGGATGAATCGCCTTTTGAGAGCATATTCCCGATGCAGAGCTACAGAGACGCCGTTAGAGTAATCGGTGCCGACATGGGGAAGACTTATATCGAAACGGATATCATGACGATTGCCATTCTGGAGCGGCTCAGGAAGTACTTCAATATCAGGGAATACGGCGCGGTGGATAAGACAATCCTCTCCGTTCGTGCCGTCAAGACAGCCTACGAGCTGGCCTGCACGGAGGAAGCGGGGCGCAACCACAGCATCTTGATGCTGGACGTTCTCCCCACGCTCCTACGCGAGGGGATGAGCGAAACTGATTTATCAATAGCGCTGTTGGGAAAAATGTATGATTACGGCTTTCACGGCTCAACGCGATTTCAAATGTTCCAGACGGACTTAGGAATAGGTCAGATCGGATTCGGGACCAGTTCTCTCTATCCAACCTTCTTTGACGGACCCGGAGGAAGCCTTGGCCTCTCAGCAGCTGTCCCTGTAATGGGCAGCCGCGAGCGGAAACTGAGGCGCGGAGATACCGTATTTGTGGACACCGGCTTCGGCATCAAGGGTTACAACAGTGATATATCACGGGTATTTATCTTCGGGGTGAAGCCGACGGAGCAAATGACCCGAGCACAGCGCGGCTGCATCGCGGTTCAGAACCGGATCGTCGAACTGCTGAAGCCGGGTGCCATACCGTCAGATATCTACAGAACGGTTATGGGTGAGCTGAGCGACGATTTCAAGGGGAACTTCATGGGATTTGGCAGCAGGCATGTCAAATTTCTCGGGCACGGCGTCGGGCTCCATGTGGACGAAATTCCCGTTATCGCCGAGGGCTTTGACGAGCCCATCGAAGAAAATATGGTCTTTGCCATTGAGCCGAAGAAGGGGCTTCAAGACATCGGACTCGTTGGGGTGGAGGACACATATATCATCACAAAAGACGGCGCGAAATGCATCACCGGCGGCGGCCACGACATAATTGAAGTGTGATTCAATATGGGTTCCCACACTGAATATTCAGTCAGAATATGTCGGATAATGGAAAATTGCCTGACAACAACATGAAAAATATATTACAATCAACACAAGCACAGCTTAACGCCCGTTAAATTGTACGATAGACGTATGAAGTCAAACCCAACGATGAAAAATAACAGAAGAGTCAAAACAGGCAATATGGTTATAACGTTCGTTAGGTAAATCTTTATTTTTTGCAGAACAACGAATATTAGCGGTTTATTTGACAAAACTATATTTGTATTTATGAGTTGATTGTAAAAAGAAAACGGATAAAAAGCGGCGGGGCAAGGGAGATGGCCCCGCCGCAGCATTTCTGAAGAACCGGTACAAAGAGAGACTTGCAAAAAATTGCCAGAACATATAATATCGTTGTATGAAAATTACGTAAGGACGGGCGGTACAAGAGTGAAAATTACAGTTATTCTTTTGATTGTTGTTTTACTGCTTACAGGAGCATCCTGTCGGGGTACGGCTGGGTCAGGCTCGGACAAAACCTCTGACGGTCCGCTGAACACAGCTGTCTCTCCTGACAGTGAGATTAGCCAGGCACCGGAGAACACAGCCGGCGATAGAAATGTGATCATGCTGAAAGGGAAGATCGGCGAGCTCCCGGTACATATGAGTCTGGTTATTACCGACGGGAGTGTGGCTGGCTCCTATTATTACGATAATGTGGGCAAGGAGTTGAAGCTGGAGGGGACTGTGGAAGCAGAACGCATGATCGCTATGTCCGAATATGATGAATACGGGCAGCTCACCGGCAGTTTTGACGGTTGGTATACGCGCGGCATTCGCATCTCAGGCACATGGACTAACGCAAAAACAGACGGGAAACTCGATTTCAGCCTGAATATACTCGGAGGCGTACCGGCAAACGCCGTCTGGGCGGGAGAATGGCATCGAATGACGGGACGTTTCGACAGCGCGACACTTGCGATTTATAATGAGACGAAAAGCGGGTTCAGCTTCCAGTTGGATGCGTTTTCCGGTGTAAATATGGGATTTGTCGACGGGCAAGCGGAGATTGAAGGGAAAACGGCACGGTTTAAGGCTCAGGAGACAGACGCCGAACTCATCTTTACCTTAAACGACGGACTGGTGGAGGTCATGTCCGGCGGCGATATCAGCTACTATGCAGGCATGGGCGTCGATTTTGACGGCACATACACAAAAAAATCACTTCCCAAAGAGACGCTTCTGACTCAGGGGTATGTATTCAATCAGGAACAGGATGATGCGTTTCGTGACATGACCGGAGAGGATTACGACCTGTTTCTCAACACAGCGCATCTCGGTTCTGAGGTAGAGGATCAGGACGGTCTGGGCGCTGAGGTTTACAGATGGTGGGTCAGAGGAATTGCGGGTTATAATGTATCCATTGTCATGTTCCTGCCGGACGGCGGGCTCTGTGCCGCTGTTTTCATCCCGGATAACAGTGTTGTCAGGATTTACACAGATGCCGATGGCATCTCGTCTGTACCGATGACAATCCTGACATGGATCGCCGATATACAAGAAACCCTGGGCCGAACCGGCGATTTGCCTGTGGAGTTCCGGAATACAAATAAAAGTTAACAATTTCGTGATAAATAATTCATTAAAAAAGATCAATGTTAGTATCATACCGATATTAGGGATGAGCAAAACACCTGAGTACAGATCGACTGTAACAAGAAGAATGTG
>CAZVLO010000056.1:0-20323 GCA_964628265.1 uncultured Papillibacter sp. | reverse complement strand
TCGGCTTCCCCATCGCCGGTCTGCTGATAAAGGACTTCCCCTTTGGAGAATCCCTCGTCATCGGCGTCGGAATCGCCCTTGTCATGCTGATTGTCAATCTGTTCGCCCTGCAAAAAACTAAAAAACCCATCTGGGAGGGTACGGTCGTCAGCAAGTATAAAAAGGAGAAGTACGAGCACAGAGGTTCAGACGACGACAACTACAGAACCTATACGGAATTCACTACGGTTATCACGACCGACGCAGGAAAGAAGAAAACGATTGTCGAAAGAGACAGCCAACGGCATATGTACGATTACCTGTCCGTGGGCGACCGGGTGCGTTTCCACCCCAAGTTCGGTACTTATGAGAAATACGACAAGTCCAAAGATCGCATCATCTACTGTAATGTGTGTTCAATGATGAACCCCATACAGAATGACCGCTGCAAGCGGTGCAGCAATTTGCTGTTCAAATAAGAAGGAGACTTTGTTATGAAACAATACAGCACCTTGTACGAAGCTGCAGAGTTTGCGGCGACACTCTGTGCGGGATGGTGTTTTGCTACTTGCGATGAAAAGTACGACAGAAACGGTCTGCTGGGTATCGCTGAAATCCACGATGAAGAAAGCCCCGCTGATGAAGACAGCTTTTATGTGGTGTCTCCCACCGGGGATATTGGTTTTTGTGAGGACGGCGAGGATATCGATTGGCTGTTTCTGACCAATTCTGCGCCGGATAATGATTTACCCCTTTCATATCAGAGCACCCCAAAAATCAATTTCTGCCCCAAATGCGGCTCCGGTGTTGTTACCGGTTCTCGTTTTTGCGGCATGTGTGGCGGTAAGCTGTTTTAACAGCTCAGCCGAAGCGCACGGTGGTGGAAGCAGGAGGTCACTAAATTAATGGGTGACCTCCTACTTTTTGCACTATTTAGCTTGTTGTTAGGGCTCATTCCGTTCTGAGCGCAACAACGGGGTCTTTTTTTGCAGCACTTCTTGACGGAATCAAGCCTGCGATCAGCGACAGGGCCATACTTATTAGAATGAGTATAACCGCAGCTTGCGGCGGTAAAAACGCATTGAGGTTTGCAATGCCCGTCACGCTATGCAGAATGAGGTTAATTGGGATGCACAGCAGATAAGTAACTGCGACCCCCAGAAAGCCGGAGGCAAAACCTATAATAACCGTTTCCGCATTAAACATACTGGAGACATCACCCTTCGAAGCGCCGATTGCCCTCAGGATACCGATTTCCTTGGTGCGTTCCTGAACGGATATGAGTGTGATGACGCCAATCATTATCGACGATACAACCAGAGAGATTGCCACGAAAGCAAGAAGGACATAGGTAATGGCGTTGATGATCGTTGTAACTGAAGACATGATAATCCCGATGTAATCTGTGTATTTTATCTGCGATAATTCCTCAACACCCCTGTTATACTCCGTAATGGCATCTTCGATTATATCTTTGTTTTCAAAAGAGGAGGCGTAGATATTGATTGCGGAGGGGGAGTCCAGATCCACGTAACCCATTTGGGTAAGATTCGATTCATAAGTGGAATTAGAGAACACCATGATTTCATCATAGTAGATTGCACATTGCTCTGTTGAAAAGGTGTTCAATGACTGATCCAGCATGGCCGCAAGCTGTGCCGGGCTCATTTCTGAAAACTGCTGCTCGGTCTGCCGGGCATACTGGGCTTTGATTTGTTCCGCAACCGAAGCGGCAAACAATTCGGTGATTTCCTCGTCGCTCATGGATGAGATATAGGATTGAATAGTTGCTTCGTCCACACCCATATTCTCCATTAAGGTCTGTGTCATTGCAGCTTCCATGTCAGCGCGGGTATAGCTTTCCATGGTTTCCGCAGTCATGGTTTCCAGTTGTTCCCGGGGAGGGATGCTCATCATGCTTACATAAGCGGACGCCTTGTCCTTTTCATCCAGACCGGACAGATATTCCCGCAGTTCTTTTTCTTTCTCTGTGTCCGACAAGCTTCCCGTACTCGTTTTAAATGGGAGGCCGGTCAAAATATCCGTGGAGCTGTTCTTCTTCTGATCGGCAATAACAGAAGAGCTTTTTGAATGGTTAATCACATATTCAGTAAGTTTGTTTGTATAGGCGATTGAACCGGACAGCATGGCGGACTGCGCGTTTTCGTTGGGGCGGATAATGCCTGTTACCTTAAGGGTAAGCGCGTTGTCGTATAAAAACCGCAGACCTGATTCTGTTTGCCTCAGGTCGGCATAAGAACCTGTCTTTTCGTCACGGATAAAACGGTCGGAATTGAGAATGACGCGGAACTCGGTGTTGCATATATCTTCATACGACCACTTTGGATCAGTCTTTTCAAGTTCCGTTCCGATGAGGGCCGCGTCCATGATGGAGTCGATATGCTCTTTGGGCACCAGTCCCAGGGCGTAGAGTGTCATGTCGTCAAGCTCGTTGTTTTTATCCAGCACCAGAACGATTTCATTGTAGTCATTGGGCCAGGTACCATAAACCATATCGTATTGCTTTTTTAGCAGGTCGTTGACGGGTTCGCTATTCTTGCCTGTCAGCATTTCCTGCCACAGATTCATTGATATCATTCCCATAGAAGAAGCCGTTGTGGAACTCATTGATTCGAAGGACGACATATTCCCAAAAGCGGAAGAACCGCCGTTCATCGATGGATAAAATGACGCATCAGAACCCGTATATGCGGACAGCAGCTCCTGCAGAAGGACTTGCGTATCAGACCGGATGATTTCGCCGTCAACGTTTTTTGTATAAACAAGCAGTCCCAGATCATAAGTATACTGCACACCGGTGATCGCCTGGCCCAGTCCGCCGTCAACTTCATTGTTGCGATATTCCTTCTCCAGATATTCTCTGAAGGATTGCAGATCATTTTCGCTGCTGTCAACGTTGTTCAATGCCGTTAACATATCGTAGATGGCTGATTTTTTATAGACCGCATCCATGTCATGATCAATTTCGGGAGTACGAACTCTCATGAATGTTTCCATAAGAGAAGTCATATCGACAGAGGTTTTCTCAATTGTCAGCGGATACGAAGAAAGAGCATCCTCCTGAACAGCGTCAATATATGCGGTCGTTCCTTGGGAAACCGCCAAAATCAAGGCAATACCCATAATGCCGATGCTTCCGGCGAAAGCGGTCAAAGCGGTGCGGCCTTTCTTTGTAAACAAATTCTTCAGCGACAGCCGAAATGCCGTCCCAAATGACATGGACGGCTTTTTTTCCTTTTTATTTTGCATCTTTACAGACTGGTCGTGTTTTAGGGCCGTTTGATATTCATCTTCCGAGAGCTGCGCGGAATCGCCAGTTATCTTGCCATCCAGCATTTGAATGATTCTTGAGGAATATTTCTCCGCGAGGCTCGGGTTGTGGGTTACCATAATGACCAGGCGATCGTCAGAAATCTTTTTAGGATCTCCATTACCTGTACGCTTGTTTCGGTATCGAGAGCTCCTGTCGGCTCGTCGGCAAGGATGATGTCGGGATCATTGACCAGCGCACGGGCAATCGCGACGCGCTGCATCTGCCCACCGGATATCTGATTCGGCTTTTTGTTCATTTGATCGCCGAGACCCACCTGCTCCAGCGCCGCCTTCGCTCTTATCCTTCGTTCGGTTTTCGATACGCCGGACACCGTGAGGGCGATTTCTACGTTTTGAAGTACCGTCTGGTGGGGGATAAGGTTATAGCTTTGAAACACAAAACCAATGGAATGATTTCGGTAAGCGTCCCAATCCTGATCTTTGAAGTCTTTCGTGGATGTTCCATTGATAATAAGGTTTCCGCTTGTGTATTGATCCAGCCCGCCAACTATATTAAGCAGCGTGGTTTTTCCACAGCCTGAGGGGCCGAGTATGGATACAAATTCACTTTTACGAAATTGGAGGTTAATGCCCCTAAGCGCTTCCACCTTACCGTCACCGGCGGGATAGTGTTTTACGATTTCTCGCAGTTCCAACATAAGATTAAGCTCCCTTGCGCAATTGCTAACATTTTTTATATAAAATAATATTATACATCCATATTATGAACTAGTGATTAACTAAAGCTGCCCAGAAATAAAAAAATTGTAAATCATACAAACGATTCCCCTTAAGAGTATGTTTTAAATTAATCTTTTGATTTTATTGACCTGCAAATTCCTATGCCCAACTTTTCAAAATGTATTGACTTTAGAAAACAGAATGGTTTAATATAACTAACTAATACTCGTTAGCGAGGCTGGTGATAAAGGTGGATAAAAAACGAGAAATATTAGAGGAAGCCTTTGAGCTGTTCTGCGAGAAGGGGTATCACCTTTCAATGTCGGAACTTGCCGGGAAAGTGGAAATCAAGACGCCGTCTCTTTATAGCCACTTTAACGGCAAAGATCAGATTCTTTCAATTATGATTGAAGAAGAGATCCACCGTTTCTATGGCAGTCTTCAAGAAAAAATGATAGATGCGGAAAAAATGGGCTGTAAGGAAGCGATGAGAAGTATTTACAATTTTGTAATGACATATTTCGCTGAAAACAATCGTCTGCGTTTTTGGAGGTGGATACCATTTATAGCAAATGGGCAGCTCAGAACAGCCTCCAATAACCTTATTACACAAAAAGACAGTGAGTTTTATCGAGCGATGAGGTCGTGCTTCCTGAGGGGACAAGAGCGCGGCGAAATAAGGCGTGATGCGGCATATAGTTCTCTACAGCTGTATTTTTGTACGATCCAAGGTGCACTGGATGGCATGCTTCTTTACGAAAGATCACATGAAGCAGCCTATTTGGATAACATATTCGAAGCTTATTGGCAAGGTGTTTATGTAGAGTCAGAGGATAGAAAGGGCAGCATGTGAATATTGGATACGCTTGTCTGGCTATCGGCGTACCTGGGAGTGAGATGAAGAACTGCACGCTGAAGAATGCGAACCAGGAGCGCCTGCTGTCATTGATTGGGAATAATTTAAATTCTCTGAACACGATGATCGATTACAATATCCGAAACGGCATCAGGCTGTTTCGGATATCCTCAGATTTGATTCCGTTTGGTTCGAGTTTTGCAAATGATTTGCCATGGCAGAATTTATATGAAGGAAAATTTACTGCAATCGGATGCAAAATTAAAAATGCGGGGATGCGTGTGTCAATGCATCCCGGACAATACACAGTCCTCAATTCCCCTGATGAATCGGTTGTAGAGAGAGCTATTCAGGACCTTGATTATCACGCGAAGGTTTTAGACTGCTTGGGACTTGGCGCTGAACACAAAATAATTCTTCATCACGGCGGCGCATACGGGGATAAGGGGCGGGCAAGAAAGCGTTTTGTATCACGGTACAGGGAACTGAGTACCACTGTAAAAAGTCGACTGGTACTGGAAAACGATGATAAAATTTTTAATATAGAAGATGTGTTGGAGACTGCGTTTGTCGTCGGAATGCCTGTAGTTTATGATAACTTGCATAATGCCGTTAATCCTTCGGATAAATACTGTGATGATTTTCATTGGATTACTAAGTGTTCCGAAACATGGGCAAGAGACGATGGTCCCCAAAAGATACATTACTCCCAGCAGCATCCTGATAAAAGACCCGGTGCGCATTCTGACTTTATAGCCATTGATGAGTTTCTTAAATTCTATCAGCGGCTACCAGGAACAGATATTGACATCATGCTGGAGGTCAAGGATAAAAACCTATCCTCATTAAAATGCATGAATTGCGTTTCAAACATGGGAATCAGCAAACTGGAAACCGAATGGGCGCATTACAAATATTGCGTCCTTGAGAGGTCTCCCGAACATTACAACGCTATTCGGAAATTACTGAGGGATAAAAGCACATATCCGGCTCGGGAGATGTACCTTATGATTGAGACATCGCTCAGAACACCGATTTTTAGTGGTAACGCCATCAATGCAGCACAGCATGTTTGGGGATATTTTAAGAGCAAGGCTTCGGAATCTGAAAGAAAGCGTTTTCAAAGCGTATTGGAGAAGTTGGAGCGGGGAGAAGAAGTACAGCCTGTAAAAAACATGCTGTTGGCTATGGCCTGTAAATACAAAGAAGATTATTTGCTAAATAGTTATTATTTTTACATATAAGGGGTTTATTATGGGATACGATGTCATCATCATAGGAGGCGGCTTATCCGGGTTAACGGCAGGCAGCCTTCTTTCCAAGCGGAACCTGAAGGTTGCTGTTGTTGAAAAAAGCTACAACCCCGGAGGGTCCTGCGGTATTTTTAAACGTGGCTCTGTGACTTTTGATGTGGGTGCGGCGATGCTCTACGGCTTTGGTGAGAGCGGCTTTAACGCCCATCGGTTTGTTTTTAACTGTCTTGAGGAACCGATAGATATTATTCAACACGATCTTTTGTATTGTGTGAACTTTAAGGAAAAACGAATACCCTTTTGGCCGGATGTCAATAAGTTTGCAGATGAACTGTCGGAGGTTTTCCCTTCAGAAAAAGAGAATATACACCGCTTCTACAGCGATATGCTGAAAATGTACCAGCATGTCATGGTTGAGACACCAAGCTATACAACTGCCGACGAAACGAGCCCGATAACAGCTTTAAAAAGTGTGGTTAGGCATCCTGCCTCATACATTAAGTTTCTGAGTTACTTGTTCAAGAACGCAAAAAGCCTTCTGGAGGAGTATTTTTCGGATCCGGAAATCTTTAATTTCTTCGACAAACTGACCTCGACATATTGTTACGCAACAGTTGAGGAAGCTCCTGCGGTTCTGGCGGCTGTGATGTTTGTTGATAACCATGTTGGGGGCAGCTATTATCCCGCAGGCTCTACGCTATTCCTGCCCGGAAAGCTTGAAAAAGTTATCGAGGAAAACGGCGGGGATATGCTGCTTGAGCGCGAAGCGATCTCGCTGCTCATCGAGGCCGGAAAACCGGCCGGGGTACAGTTGGATGACGGCACTATGCTTAAAGCACCATACATCATTTATTCCGGGACCGTATGGAACCTGTATGACAAGCTCCTCGACCCTCAATACACAACGCCCAAGCGGCGAGAATGGGCCCGGCGCCAAGTACCGACTTATCCCAGCGTTGTGCTCTATGCTGTCGTTGACCGGGCTTTGATACCGGAGGATACAGCTCCCATCGAAATGCTGGTTGGCAATCCCGATCGGCTCGATGAAAGCGAAGTTACAGCGTATATCTTGAGTATTGACGACAGGACGCTTTGTGCCGAAGATGAGCATACAGTCATTGCAATAGGACCAACCTTTGAAAAATGGGATTCTTCTGATATGGCTACATATGAAAAAATGAAAGCAAAGGAGCAAGAAAGACTCATTTCAGTCCTGGAGAGAAGGTTCCCGGGATTTAACCAAGCGATCCGTTATGCAGAAGTAGCTACACCCTGTACCATCGAAAGGTACACAATGAAAAACGGTGGTGCCGTTGCAGGACCAAAGCAGATGATGGGTCAGCATATGTTCCACAGGCTGCATACCCGGACGGAGTGGGACAACCTGTTCTGCTGCGGTGAATCAACCGTGATGGGCACTGGTACTCCAACTGTAACCACATCAGGATTATCTGCTGCAAATGCTCTGTTAAAAAAGTTCGGGAAAGAACCGTTCGTATATCGAGAAGGTATGAAAAACTATATCAGACTAGTCGGCATACCCTTCACTACCGATAAGCTGTTTGAAACACATTCTGAGGAAGAGCGTAATGTGATGAAAAATGCACTGCGCTGTCGTCTATGTGAACACCCCACCTGTGCCAAAAGAGGCGCTACCGACATCCGTGGTATTATGCGGCGTGCGGCTGTTGGGAATTTCGTTGGTGCGGTGAAGTGTTGGCTTAAGGACCCAGTTGATATGGTTACACTCGAAAGTTACGAGAATAATTGTATTTATGCCCTTGAAAACAAGCCGGCGGTTCCCATTAGGGAAATTGTTTCATACATCACGGAGGAGTCTGTATGAAGGTAGAATATGATGCGATTGTTGTCGGCGGAGGAATTGCCGGACTGACAAGCGCTGCTTACTTATGCCGGAGCGGCGTTCGAACATTGCTCATTGAAAAAGGGGAAAAGACCGGCGGTTTGGTGAACACTTTTTGGCATCGGGGTTTTGCATTCGACGGCGGAATCCGGGCGTTTGAAAACTCCGGTATCCTGATTCCCATGTTAAAAAACCTGGGTATAGATATGGAATTCAATACAAACCCGGTATCTATAGGGATACAGAGCCAGTGGACCAGGCTCTTATCTCGAGATAGTCTTCGGGATTATGCGGCAATGCTTTCAGAAGCTTTCCCCGGCAATGCTGCGGATGTTGCGCGGATTGCTGATGAAATTAAGAAAGTGATGGGATTTATGGACGTGCTTTACGGCATCGACAATCCGCTCTTTCTTGAAGATACGCGCGACCCGGAATACCTTATGAAAACCCTGCTGCCATGGCTTTTCAAGTATCAGCTCAATATTCGAAAAATAGGACGCTTAAGTGAGCCTGTTTATACTTATCTGAAACGTTTAACAACAAATTACGCGCTGCTCGATATGATCGCACAGCACTTTTTCAAGAACACCCCTACATTTTTCGCCCTGAGCTATTTCGGCCTTTATCTGGATTACTTCTACCCATCGGGCGGAACCGGTACCCTTGCCCGGAAGATCACAGAGTTTATCCGCGGAACCGGAGGTGAAGTTCTGACGGGAACCGCTGCCATACGGGTAGATCCGAAAAACAATGAAGTCGTACTCTCAAACGGCCGGATAGCAGGTTATAAAAAGCTGGTTTGGGCAGCTGACCAAAAGACGCTCTATTCGATTGTAGAAGAGTTGAATTCCGCAAAGGTCAGTAAACAGCGTTTGCTTGTGGAGGCGGGCACGGGTGCTGACTCCGTCTTAACGCTTTTTATGGGGATTGATCTTGAAAAAGACTATTTTTATGATCGCTGTGGTGCCCATGGGTTTTACACGCCTGTCATCGATGGAATAAGTTCATCGTCCTGTTGGAAAGAGGCCGCCAGGGTTGGCTCTGATGCACTGTTTGATTGGGTCGGTTCTTTCCTGGAAAAAACAACATATGAAATTTCCTGCCCGGCACTGCGGGACCCCTCTCTTGCCCCGGAGGGCAAAACCGGAATTATCGTAAGCACACTGTTTGATTATGATCTGGCGCGCCATGTATCTGCTTCCGGTGAATATGAGCCGTTTAAAAGGTATTGTATTCAAAAGATTACAGATGTACTTGAAGCATCGGCCTTTCCGGGTATACGTGACAAGGTGCTGTTCACAATGTGTGCGACACCCATTACTATTGAGCGGCTAAGCGGCAATGCTCAGGGGGCAATTACCGGTTGGTCATTTTGCAATGACGAGATGCCTTCTGAGAACCGCTTCAAAAAGATTACGCGCTCGATAAAGACACCGATTAAAGATGTTGTCCAATGCGGACAATGGACATTTAGCCCGGCTGGTCTTCCGGTTAGCGCACTGACAGGCAAACTTGCTGCAGATGAGGTTTGCAAAGCGCTGAAAGGATGAATCCTGTGACACTTATTATTGTTGAACTGGTAATCGTCCTTATTGGTATAGCGTTAACGCCGGTGCTCTTTTATCGTTTCCCGAAATTACCTGCAATAAGGGAGAGAGTTGAGCACATCCCTGTTATCTCTGTTATCATTCCGGCACGCAATGAAGAAAAGACCCTTCCGTTGTTGCTCGAGGATTTGCGCAATCAGTCGATTCAACCATTCGAAATCATATGTGTTGACGACGAGTCAACCGACGCAACTGCTCAAATCGCAGAATCTTATGGAGTAAGAGTAATATCATTACATAATAAGCCGGAAGGTTGGACAGGCAAGACCTGGGCTTGTCAAAACGGTGCCGATACAGCCAAGGGAGAGCTGCTGCTTTTCCTTGACGCGGATATCAGGCTTGGGCGAAATGGTATACTACGGCTGATTAAAGCTTATTCTGACTCTGACTGTACCATCTCTGTTCAACCCTTTCACCGCACCAAAAGGGTATACGAACAATTCTCCTTGCTTTTTAACCTGATTCAAATAGCGGCCAACGGCACGGCATTACCCCGACCGCTAGGAATTGGATTATATGGACCAATCATATTAATCCCGAAATCAGACTACGCCATAATTGGCGGTCATAAAAGTGTCAAAAAAAGTGTTGTGGAAGATATGGCGTTAGGGCAACGGCTCAAAGAAGCCGCTATTCCGTATCAGCTTTTTGTCGGCGATAAAGAGATATCCTTCAGAATGTATAGCGGAGGACTTCACAGCCTATTCCAGGGCTGGGTAAAGAATATTGCATCAGGTGCGGGGAAAACTCCCAAACCGCTGTTTTGGATGATGTTCTTTTGGATTGCTTCGATGATCTCTGTCCCTCTTCACATGGTGATATTTGCTATAAGCAAGGTCCTGCTATGGCTTGCTGTCTATTCGCTGCTTTACATGACCTGGGTGGGCGTTCTCTGTATACTTTCTACGAAAGTCGGGAAATTCCGCATCTTTACAATTGTCTTCTACCCTTTATTGATCATTGGGTTTATCAGTATCTTTGTTATATCGCAGTTTAAAAGACTATTTGGGTTATCAGTAATCTGGAAAGAACGTGCTATCCGCGGGGAGGATGAAACGTGAGAATTATATTCCTGCCTGCCGGATTGACGATTGCGCTGTGCTTCATTATTTGGCCGGTTCTGCAGGTTTTGGCAGCACTTATATGTTTAAAATTGCCCAATCGGGTATTTTCATCTCAATCCTTCTTTTTTCGGATGCATGATTTTGAAAAAGAGGGGCGCATTTATGACAGAGTATTCCGTGTCAGCAGATGGAAGCGTCTGTTGCCGGACGGCGGTATGGTTTGCCGGAAGCATGGATTCAAGAAGAAGCATTTGGTTAACTTCACCGAAAAGACTTTAAACCGGTTCCTTGTTGAATCTGCACGCGGAGAGCTGACACATTGGCTGGCGATACTTCCTTTTTGGATTTTTGGTTTTATTGCTCCTCCGCAGGTCATATGGTATATGCTGATATATGCCCTGCTTGTTAATCTCCCTTGTATTATTGCGCAGCGGTATAATCGCCCGCGTGTGCAGAGATTGCTTAATAGGACAAAATCCGGTGGGCGGCCAACCGCGGGAGAATAAAGAAATTCCGATTAAGCTAACCTCAGACAAGTAACTGCGAATATGCCCCTGGCTGTCTATCAATTCGACGGCCAAGGGCATTTTATTTGAATTATTTTTGTTTGGTCAGAGACCTGTCAACGACTGGAACCATAGGCTGACAGCCTGTCAGTTGCATTTGGAATAAGCGCAATTGCGGCATGTCACACAACCGCCCTCGTGCTCCATTTCGCTGCCGCACTCGGGGCAGTATTTGGCAAACTTTATTTCAGATGGAGAATTAAGGGGTGAGGTATGCTTGGCGGCCACGTCAGCCGCAGCCGTGGTGCCGGATTCCCTGAGCACTTTTTCGATGGTTCTGGCAATGGCGTCAGGGCAGGAAGTCACTGACATTCCCTGCTGGCGAATCGTGGAGGGGCAGCGGATACCTTTGAGCTGCTCAATCAGCACTTCGGTGCGCAGCCCGCTGCGAAGAGCGATCGAGACAAGTCTCGCGGTGGCCTCCGACTGGGAGGGACAACCGCCGGTCCGGCCTGTATTTGTAAACACCTCACAGATGCCATTTTCGTCATAATTGACGGTTATATACAGGTTGCCGCATCCGATTTTAACCTTCTCGGTAAAGCCCTTTGTGATGGCGGGTCTTGGCCTGGGGGTGAAAGCACCGGCACTTGAGGTTTCCGTCGCCCGATCTTCCGCCTTCCTGTCGCTTTGGCTGCCAATGTTCAAGACCTGTTCGTTCCGGGAGCCGTCCCTGTAGATTGCGATACCCTTGCAATCTAATGAATACGCCAGACGATAAACCTGGGCGACATCCTCCTTTGTGGCTGAGCCGGGGAAATTCACGGTCTTCGAAACGGCGTTGTCCGTATATTTTTGAAATGCCGCCTGCATTTTTACATGCCAGACGGGACTCACATCGTGGGCGCAGACGAAGACCCTTTTGATATGCTTCGGAATCTCCTTGACCTTTTGCAGCGTCCCGTGCTGGATAACCGTATCCATGATTTCATCGTATTTAGTGCCCTCGGCTGTCAATCTTTGCTTCAGGATCTCGTTCGTCTCAATCAATTTGGTGTTGTCCATAACATTCCGATAGTAGGCATAGGCGAATTCCGGCTCAATACCGGAGGACACGCCGGCAATGATGGAAAGAGTGCCTGTCGGAGCGATGGTTGTAACCGTTGCGTTGCGCAGGGGCTTTCCGTCCTTAAAAATGCTCTCGCCGAATAGGGGGAAAGCACCTCTGGTCTCTGCAAGCACCGCGCTGGCCTCGTGTCCGACGGTTTGCACCATTTCCATGATCTCGGCGCCCAGTGCAACGCCCTCAGCGCTGTTGTACGGGACATCAAGATATAAGAGCATATCGGCAAAGCCCATAACACCGAGCCCGATTTTTCGTGTCAGCTTTGTCACCCTGTCGATTTCCGCGAGGGGATACTTATTGACATCAATCACGTTATCAAGGAAATGTACAGCGTCGCGGATCGTGGCGCACAGCTTTTCCTTGTCGAGCTCATAGCGGCCGTCAATAAGCCTTATATGGCTGACAAGATTGATGGAACCAAGATTGCAGGATTCATATGGCAGAAGAGGCTGTTCGCCGCAGGGATTGGTCGCTTCAATTTCGCCCTGGGAGGGGACGGCGTTGTCGCGGTTCAGGCGGTCGAGAAAGATGATACCGGGCTCGCCGGTCTGCCACGCGGAGCTGACGATGGTATCAAAAACCTCTTTGGCATTCAGGTGTCCTTTGACGGCGCCGGACGCCGGATCTATCAGCTCATATTCGCTGCCGCTTTCAGCCGCTTGCATGAAGCTTTCGGTAATTCCGACAGATATGTTGAAGTTCGTTAATTCATTCGTATTGTTTTTACATGTAATGAACGACATTATGTCAGGATGGTCCACACGAAGTATCCCCATATTCGCGCCCCGGCGGGTACCGCCCTGCTTGACGGCATCTGTCGCCGTATTGAAAATCCTCATAAATGAGATCGGTCCGCTGGCCACGCCGCCTGTCGAATTGACCGTTGCGCCCTGACTTCTGATGCGTGAAAAGGAAAAGCCCGTCCCGCCGCCGCTCTTATGAATCAGCGCGGCGTTTTTCACAGCCTCAAAGATGCCCTCCATTGTATCCGGTACAGGCAGGACGAAGCAGGCTGAAAGCTGCCCGAGAGGGCGGCCGGCATTCATCAGGGTGGGCGAGTTCGGCAGAAATTCCAGATTTGTCATCATATCGTAAAAGCGGTCGGCAACTGAAGACACATCCGCTTTCGGGTCATAGCATAAATCGGCGGCGGCGATGGCGTCCGCGACACGGCGGAATAAGCCGTCAACCGTTTCTGTTGCTTCTCCTTTTTCGTTACGGGCCAGATAACGGCGTGCCAGGACTTCGCGGGCATTATCGGTAATTTTCATGATGCTGACTCCCTCTATCTATAGTTTAACAACACAATATATTGTACCACAAAACAGCATTTCGTCAATATGTAGTTAAAAGAACTGAGGGAGAGATCAAAAGAGGCAAACAGCTTAACAGCACAAATGCATGTGTAATGATGAAAGCATACTTATTGGCCCTTGACAGCAAAAGCGGCGGTTGGAAGTATACTTCCGAACCGCCGCTTGCGCTGTTCTGCATGCCGCTGACTGTCAGCGGCTTTTATTATTCGTTGTTGTCATTTGGCCGCATTTTCAATGAATCTTTGGAGTATGGCTGCGACCTGGCAGCGCGCCGCGTCCCCGAGGGGATTGAGCAGATTGCCGTCGGTGCCATTGATGAGTTTCCCTGCGTTTGCCCAGTGCATCGCGGTTTGCGCATAACTGCTGATGCTATTGCTGTCGCTGAACCTGGAGAGATCTGCCTCGCCGGTCACATCATAACCCTTGTAGCCGGCGTAGCGGTACAGGATAGCTGCCAGCTGCTCGCGGGTGAGGCTGTCGTCCGGGCCGAAGTTGCCGTCGCCGTAGCCGCCGACGATACCGTTTTCGGCAGCCCAGGCTACCGCGCCAGCGTAATCCGCGTCACCGGAAACGTCCGTAAATGATAAGGCCTTTAATGGGGCCGACGCGTTTTCAAGCCGCCAGAGGATGGTGACGAGCATGCCGCGGGTTGTGGCCGCGCCGGAGCTGAAGGCCGCGCCCGTACCCTGCATCAGACCACTTCGGGAGACATAGCGGACCGCGTCATAAAACCAGTCGTTTTCGCTCACGTCGGTGAAGGGATTGACCCACGGTTCCGTCCCCACCACATACAGGGAGAAGTGGGTGACCTTAAAGGTCGCAAGCCCTGTTGCCGGGTCGTAGGTGCAGGGGAGCTCCGTCATGGTGCCGTCGCCGGAGAGATACCAGACGGTAACTTCGTTTGCCGTCTCTCCGTCCCTAAGCGTATAGGGCAAGGTAACAGTGACTGCGCCGCCGAAATTCGTGATCGCGCCGCTTCCTGAGGAAACCGTCAGGGAGAACACCTGCTTGCCGGGGAGATTCTCCTGATGCACGGGAGATACGTCCTTCATTTCCACCTTGATATCACCGGAGGTCTGGCCGGCAATCCCCTTTAATGCGTCGGGCTCGAACACCAGCTTCGCGCCGTTGTCCCCGTCTACCGTCAGGGTTTTTCCATCGGCAACCAGCTGATCCAGGTTGGAGCCGGTCGTGCTGCCGCTGTTCTTAATCTCGGTGACAGGCGCAGTCGAGGGGGTGTCGTAGGAGGGGGGGGTGGGGGCTGCGGCAGTCGCCGGAAACACGGCGGTCACAACGCCGCTGTCGGCATCGTTGCTTACGCTCTTTGCGTCGGATACCGAGAAAAAGTTTGCTGCAACACCGGTCAGCGTATAGCCGGTTTTCGGGTTACCGGAAAATGTGGGTGTACCCGTCATCGCCGCCGATGTGCCGGAGGCCGTTAAGGTGCCGCCCGAGACGGTGAGGTTGTTGCGATAATCAGAGAAATCCACGCCGCTGCTGTTTCCACTTTCGCTTACGCTTAGCGCGTCCCCGCCGGCGGCCGTGACGGTTCCACCCGTTATGGTGAGGCTGGCATTGTCAGAACCAAAATATACACCGCTGCTTTTTCTGTTTGTTGCCGTACCGCCGGTGGCCTCTAACGTACCGCCTGAGACAACAACCGTTGTTGCGCTTAGGCCGTAGCTGCCCCAGGTGCCTGTGTCGCCGCTTGCGGAGACTGTGGCTGTTGCAGACACTGGTATGGTAAACCCTCTGGAATTGATGCCGGAGCTAACCAGCCGCTGCCGCTGGCGACGGTCAGGCTGCCGCTGCCGAAAATCGTCAGCGAACCAGTAACAGACAGGCCGGAGCTGCTATTAGTACCGGCAGCATCCGCGCCGGTGGCGCTATTATTGTTACCAATCAGCTCGATGGCCAGGTCACCGTCGGCATAGATGGCGGCGTTACGATGGGCGTTATCGGTTACACCTTCCAATTGTGCACCATTCAGGGTGAGGGTATTTTCCACGGGATCATAGGTCACGGTGCCAGTGATCCCCGTGCCGGTGACGCCAGTTATGTTTGCACTGGTAACCTGTACGCTGCAAACCCAGACGTTGTAATAGGTGAGGTCGGTCCGGATGAACCAGCCGTCCCATGCGCCGGAAGTCACACCATAACCGCCCGAGAAGGCCGGCTGTGCGCTCATGGCCTTACTGTCTGGAGATGTGCCGCTGACGGCAAGCAGAGGACCGGTTCCGGTGAAGGTCAAATTATCTCCGTTCCATACAATACCGTCATTAACCGTAGCTTTTGTCACATTGCCGACAGCTACATGGTATGTGCCGCTGTCGCCCCAGACGGCGTATTTTTCGCTGTAATCGCCGCTGAGGGGGGTAACGACATTGCCGCTGCTGTTTTTTACCTCAGACGCTACCGCGCAGTTCTCTCCCTTGGCAATCAGCAAGCTTCGCTTACCCAATAAGTCATGCTGGCACCGGCTACATCGGTGTCACCTACATAAACGCTCGGGGTAGCTGCCGCTGCCGCCGTGATCGGCAGAAGGGTCAGCGCCAGGCAGAGAACAAGAAACGTGCTCAGTAGTTTTTCCTCATAACGTATTTCTCCTTAAAAGACCTATTGTGGTAAACGTGTCAATAAATCTCATATTTTGGATAACAACATACCACAAAAAAACGCGCCAAGACCATCCTCGGCCTGAATGGCTCGGGTAGCCTGACAGGGCTGTCAGCTTGGATTATAATCACATATGAAAACTACCCTTTTGCACATGAGTATTCATGTCGAAAGGGTAGTTTTTTGCAGCATTCTATTGAACATGTTCAGTCAGTGTGGTATTTTCATATTAACTAAAGGTAAAAAAAACTAAAACTGGAGGGCAAATATGAAAACACTGACCTATGACCTTAATGAAGCAAAGACCGCGCAGCTGATTGTTACCGTGTCAGATGCCCCGCCGTTCTCACAGACGGCGCCCGCGCTCATTCATGTCCCCGGCGGCGCGTTTGTTATGTGCAGCGAATGGGATACAACGTCCCTTGCCAGCCGATGCATGGGAAAGGGATTCGCCGTCACCTGTACATACCTATATCCGGTTGGAAAAGACTACCGGTTCCCACAGGTTGTTGTAGACCTGATGAAGAGCATTAAGCTGCTCAGGGAGCATGCAGGCGAATGGGGTATCAATCCCAATCAGATCGTTATCTCCGGCAATTCGGCCGGTGCCTTTATCTGCATGACCACCGGGAATCTCTGGAACCGCTCCAATATAATGGGAGCGGCGGGCTGCAGCGGCGAAGAAGGAAAGCCCAATGCCATGATCCTGGGCTTCGGCCCCATGTTCTGCGGTCAACAGACAGACGATGGCATTGTCTATGTGCCGAACGGCGAATTGGTAGGCCCGCAGACGCCGCCCGCGTTTTTCCATCATGCGCGCCAGGATATGGTCGTTTCCGTTTACCAGGCGATCGCCATGCTGGACGCCATGGAGCGGGCGAAACGCCCCTTCGCGGCTTACATATCGAGTACCGGTGGGCACGGCGAAACCAGTTCTGTGACCCGCATGCTCGCTGACGATGGCACTGTCGGTCCCTGTATTGACGACTGGTTCGAGCAGGCGTGGGGTTTCCTTAAAAATCAGCTCGGCATCCCGCAGCAGCTGCGGACGATGGCGCAGATGATGCCGCCTATGCCCGAAGGAGAAGCGCCGATGATGCCGATGTTTATACCTGAAGCCCCCGCGGGGAGCGTCCCCATTCGGCCGGAGGATATGCCGCTGGGTCAGGCGGATAACATCCATATGCCGTTCAGCCCCGTCTTCCATGACGAAGACTTTACAGTATACAAATAAACGCCAGAGCAGATTAGTCGGAACGAAGGCATCCTTTCAAAAGCCTTTCTACATGAAGCCTCATCGCTTTTCGGAGATCATAACCACCGTCATGGATGCACCAGTCATAAACCAAGCCACGGACAGAAAGCATTAAAAAGCGGGTCATTCCTTCGGGTGGGACATCGGAACGAAGCGCGCCGCTGTTTTGCCCGAAGGATATGAGCTCAGGGAGAATCCTCAGAATACCGATGGAATTATTCCTGTCAAAATACTTGTTGTTCGAATTGAACAGGATGCTTGTCAGTGTGACGCTGGTGAGGTCGGAGCAATACCGCGCGTAATGGTCAAAAAAACAGATTATCCGTGCGCCGGCCGTATCCTGGGTGAGCTGCGGTGCGACGGTTTCCTCGAAATATTGATCGGCAAGCGCGTATGTCTCATAAAACACGTCCAGCTTGGACGCGTAATAATAGTAAAAAGTCCCTATGGAGACGTTGGCTGTCCGGACGATATCGCGTATCGTGATTTTTTCGAACCCCATCTCGTCAAGCAGCTTCAGAGCAGTATTAAAGATGTGAAGCTTCGTTTCTTCCGCCTGATCTTTCCGGCTTTTCCTGATGTCGGACAAAAGAACGTCCCCCCTGTGATTTGTTGCCTTATTATAACAGATAAACCCGTGCCTGCCAACAAGCCTTGCCGGCCAATCCGGATGATTTCAGATTGTTGGTGTGCGTAAAAGTGTTTTGATGAAAGGAAATGCAGTATGCCCGATAAACTAATTTTTGAAATCCAAATAGAAATCGACAACCAGGCCGTTTCGGTTCTGAAAAGCCCGGCCGGCGAGGTCGTTATGATCCCGTTTGCGGGAACCGTCAGTGGTGAGCTCCTGAACGGCAGGGTACTCCCGGGCGGCGTCGATACCCAGACAGTCAACCAGAACGGTGTTCGTCACATGTCGGCCCGCTATATGCTTGACTGTGTCGACAAGGACGGCGATCCCTGCCGTGTTTACATCGAAAACAACGGCTGGTTCGAAACGCAGAGCATGCCTTTCAAAACGATACCGACCTTTATGACCGACAGTCAAAAGCTCGCCCCCTATCTTCACTGCAACAATTTCAGAGGAGAAGGGCATTTTGAAGAGGGCGGCGGACTGAGCATCAAAATGTTTGAAATAATGAATTGAAACGGATAATGTGGATATATGCAAAGAAACCGAATTAATAAAGGGTGTCCTTAAATGAATGAAGTAGATGAATATATTAATAGCTTTCCGACGGAAGTACAAGAACGATTAATTGCAATCAGAAATATTATTCATGAATTGGCTCCACAGGCTACTGAACGAATTTGTATGAGAATGCCCACATATGATTTAAACGGAAAATGGTTGGCTCATTTTGCCGGATTTAAGAAGCACATTGGCTTTTATCCACAACCTGAAGGTATTGCAGCATTCAAAGAACAACTATCCGGCTATAGAACCTCAAAAGGAACGGTGCAATTCCCTCTGAACAAACCACTTCCGATAGACATGATTCGCGAAATTGTCAGGTTCAGGGTGGATGAGCAAACAGAAAAACTTTCACACAACGGCTGATAGTGAATATATAGAAAACGAACAAGGCCCCCTACATTGTATAGATGGCCTTGTTCGTTTTCGCACTTATTTTGACCACTAGCACGCGGCGAAGCCCGTTCTGCCCTATACCGGTTCTTTCCTGTGCTTTCGTATCAGTTTACAGGTGTATCATGAGGTCCAGTATGCGTTGCTCCAATTGATCCAGCTGTTTGATATGCGGGGAAGCTCCAGAGCCTTGTTATACGCCTGGAAGGATGCCATATCGACCAAATTGTAGAAGTAGTTCAGGTTGATCAGTTCATTCGTTATATCCGAAACCATTTGTTTCCTCACTACTGTATCGGGCTCCATGGCAATTGCGTCGGTCAGCTGACGGAGCGTCGCGGCTGCGGTCGGGGTCTTCGTTTTGTCAGTACCGCAGTTGCCGGCGTACTGCCACCATAAAGGCGCGTCAACAGTCGCGGACAGGCCGCCGGTAAAGTCAACGCACAGGTCAAACGTTGTGTCGTCAAATCTGTATGTTAGCCATGAGCCCGCATCCGTCGTCTTGACTTCCACATTGACGCCAATTTCCTTCAGCGCCTGCTGCAGCAGCTCCGATGTCGTCACCATGTCCGAGGTACCGTTGTTGATACACACAAGATTAAGCTTTGTAAGGCCGGAGCTTTCAGCCAGCTGCCTGGCTAGTTCGGGATCATATCCGCTTCCATATATGCCTTTGTCAAAATCATCCGGATTCGCGTCGACGGCATTTATCGTATATGGCGCGCGGGCGACGGCGCCATAGTTGTTATAGACGATCTTCAGTACCGACTCCGGGTTGATGGCGTGATAAACCGCGAGTCTGGCGTCCATGTTGTCGTAGAAAATGCAGTCGGGATTCGTCACGTTAACATAGAGCGCCCTGCAGGATCGGGCAGGTCTCTCACGGACTGACAGATCATCCATTCCCTTGACGTATTCCACATCCTGGAATGGGACGCCGCTGACGTCGACCTCACCGGTCTCCAGCGCGTTGACCCTCTGCGCGTCTTCCATCAGGACTTTATAGGTGATGTTCTTTATGGGCGGTACCTGTCCCCAATAGTCATCGCGCAGCGTGAGATCCAGGCTGCTCTGGATGGTGTAATTTGTCACCTTGTAAGGACCGGTGCCGTTCGTTTCATAGGCGACTGTTTCGGGATCGTATGACTCCTTGTCAACCATAAATATCGTCGCAAAGCTGTTTTCATAGCTGACATTAAACTGCGTAAAGACGATTTCTACCGTGTAGTCGTCCAGCGCCTTGGTGCCGGTTTCGGTGTTATCCATGTAGAGGAAGTAG
>CAZVLO010000055.1:19620-20456 GCA_964628265.1 uncultured Papillibacter sp. | reverse complement strand
TTGAGGTCCCATGCTCAGCTTTTGCTAAACATGGGACCTTTGTCTACAGTCTGAGGGGCGGACACAAGGTCCGCCCCTTCGCTATTTTGTCAGTTCCTTTAATTTCTCAGTCAGGCGCCATTTGAGCTCGGCGTGTTTTGTTTCGCTGAATTCGAATTCCGGGCTGGTGCGGTATTCGGGTGGGTACAACCAAACGGGCATTTTGCGCAGGTCGTCTTCTTCCCAGTCGTAGCGGGGGATGATGTGGGCGTGAAGGTAGGCGTCCGTGTTGCCCAGAATCTCATAGTTGATGCGAAGGGGGGTGCAGACCTCAAGGATGGCGTCGCCGACGAGAGCCATTTCCCTGAGGAACATGAGGCGCTGAACAGCGTTGAGATCGTTGAGACTGTTCACCTTCGGGTGTGCCAGCAGGACGCAGTAGCCCGGCAGAAACTGCGAATCGGCGAGAACGGCGAAACCGCTTTTCATCCGCAGGAGAACCGTCGGGTTCTCTCCTCTGATGGCGGAACCGATTCTGTCGTCTTTATAGTTCATAAAGTCATCTCCGATTAAAAATTCTGCAGGGCTGTATGTGCGTACAGCCCTGCGGTGCGTTTTACCTGTTAAGCCGCCTTGATACGGATATCGCCG
Source organism: uncultured Papillibacter sp. (assembly GCA_964628265.1). GTDB lineage: Bacteria > Bacillota > Clostridia > Oscillospirales > Oscillospiraceae > Sporobacter. The sequence goes on along the minus strand of CAZVLO010000055.1, from coordinate 19,826 downwards.
CTGGTGGAATTGAATCTATAGGCGCCGGAACTACTGACCCGGAAGGGGATATCGCTGCTGTAACGGCCAGAGACCGATGAGTAGGAGACGATCGGGTCGGTGTTGCCGGGGATCGTGACGGTAATGCCGCCGGAGGTGGTGTGGCAGTACATGCTCTCGGGATCGATGCTGCTGGTGATATAAATCCCGCCCGAGACGCTGCCGGC
>CAZVLO010000055.1:8769-19610 GCA_964628265.1 uncultured Papillibacter sp. | reverse complement strand
GCTTCCACGCTCTTGAAAGTGCCCTCAAGTTCCTGCCCGCCGGAGGTTGAGCCGGATTTCAGAGTGCCGGCGGCGACGCCCGCCAGATCGATCTTACCGGAAACGCTGCCCGTTGTCAGCTTTACCGCGGTCAGATTTTTGATTTTGATCGTGCCTGAGACGGAGGAAACATCCAGTGTGTCGGCGCTGATGCCGGAGAGATCCGAGGTGCCGGAAACTCCCTTGACATTGATTGATTTCGCTTTGAAACCGCTGATGGTAACATCAGCCGATGTGGCATCCACATCCAGAACGTCCAGTTTGTCCGCCAGTGTCATCGGAATAAGAACCTCGAGTTTTTTGGTTATGCTGTGCGTATGCCAACCGGGGTTATGGTATTTAACCTCAAGTGTGCCGCCGGAGACGCCGCAGACAAATTGTTCGTTCTCGGACAGCGCGCGCTGGGCATACTCGACCACCTTGACCACATCGCCGTCGTAAGCTGTGATCGTTGCAGTACCGGCAACCCAGCTGATGTCGAGACTGTCCACATAGCTGACAGGCGCTTCATAGGTGCCGACGGCATCATAATCTCATAACCATAGTTGTCGCTTGTCATCAATCTGCCCAGGATGATGGTGTCGGTATGGCCACGTATGAGGTCTGAAGCAATTGACATAGTATCCCTCCCATGCTAGGTATCTCGGTATTGCAATTACAACATAACACAATATACCTCACCTGTCAAGGTATATTTAGAAAATTATTTCAAAATTTGTGTTAAAGAGGAAAAGGCAAAGATCTTGTCCCGGAAATGGAGACATCTGTCACCATAACCTTGAGGTTATAATGTCGACTTTATTGTTAATGTACATTTATGGCCACCTGTATTATAAAAGAATGTAGGTACATTTCACCAAAATAATCGTTAATTTACCAGAAACCCATGTTAAAAAATGTCAAACGCAATAGGGGAGCCGGAGGGGAGAGCAGACTGGCGGCATCGGCGCAGGCTCTTACCCGGTTGAGATTCAAATAATAAGGAGTGCACAGCATGAAAGACTTTGCAGGAAAAATCGCCTTCATTACGGGAGGCGCGTCTGGCGCAGGACTCGGTCAGGCAAAGCTTTTCTCCGGTGAGGGCATGAAGGTTGCCATCGCCGATGTGCGGCAGGCCGCACTGGATAATGCTGTCGGGGAACTCGTCGCGTACGGAGCGAAGAGGGAGGACATTCTGGCCATCCAGCTCGATTTGACGGACCGGGCAGCATATGCTGCCGCAGCGGACAAGGTGGAGGAGGTATTCGGCGGACCGCCGCATCTTCTGATACAGACTGCGGGCGTCAATTCATTCGGACCGGCCGAAGCCTCAACCTTTGAGGATTTTGACTGGGTTATGGGCGTCTGCCTGGGAGCTGTTGTCAACGGGCTCATCATCTTTGTTCCTCGAATGATAAAGGCGTACGCCGGTAAAACCGCCTGCCACGTTGCGACAACATCTTCGTTGGGCGCGTTTACGGCAGGTGCGACAACGGCGCCTTATTCGGCGGCGAAGGCGGCAGTGAACAACCTCATGTACAGCTACTACGAAGCATTAAAGCCTTATGGTTTCGGCGTGACGGTACTGTGCCCGGCGAATATCAACTCAAATATCGGTGAGGCCGAAAAATACCGTCCCGGAAAATACACAAACACTGGCTACAACGTGACTGAAAAGACGATCGGCCTTTTAAAATCTATCCACGCGGAAGGCATGGACCCGGTAGTGCTGGCGCGCTGGCTGAAGTCGGCAATCGAAAATGACCAGGTCCTCTGTGTGCCGTATGATAATTCAAAGGAGATTCTCGAGAGGGAATTCAGGACTGTTATCTATTATTCCAGCCCGGAGGGCATGATGAAGCTCCACGAGCAGGATGAGCTCCGCGAAAAGGAATTTGAGGAAATGATGAAAAACGTACCCCGTGAGGACGTAGGGTTTGGCAAGGCTCGGAGCGATCTGGATTGGGTCACCACCAGCCACAAGTTTTAAAGGCCGTTTTGCAGACATGCAGGCAAATAAACCGCAATCAACAAAGTAGGAAGTGAGGGAAGCGAATGGCACAAAGTATGGAATTTCAAGGGATAAGTAAATCGTTCCCCGGCGTCAAAGCGCTTGACGACATCAGCTTTAAGGCGGAGGGAGGAAAGGTCCTTGCGCTGCTCGGTGAAAACGGAGCCGGAAAGAGTACGCTCCTGAAGATCATGAGCGGAGACCTGAAGGCGGATGAGGGCTCTGTCACGCTCAACGGTGAGAAGCTGACACTTGTTTCGCCGAATCAGGCCATCAAGGCGGGGATCAGCGTTATTTATCAGGAACGGCAGCTCATCCCGACCATGAGCGTTATGGAGAACATTTTTGCCGGTGCGCTGCCGAAAAAAGCCGGATTTGTAAAAAGTGCGCAGCTGAAATCGGAGACACAGGCAATTATCGACAAATTTGGAATTCCCATAGCACCGGAGACGCCGGTCATGTTTTTGTCGATTGCCCATCAGCAGATGGTGGAAATCATGAAGGCGTACAGGCGCAACTCGAAGGTTATTGCTTTTGACGAGCCGACGGCGCCTCTGACCGACGTCGAGATTACGATACTTTTTGACCTCATCAAGCAGCTGAAGGAAGAGGGCAAGATCGTTATCTATGTCTCGCACCGCATGAAAGAGATATTTGAGATTACCGATGAGATCATCGTCCTGAAGGACGGAAGGTTTGTAAAGAAGCTGACCACAGCCGAGACGAATGAGAGAGACCTCATCGCCGCGATGGTCGGGCGCGACATCGGAGATACTTACGCAAACCTCAGCCGCAACGACAAGATCGGCGATGTTCTGCTGGAAGTCAATAATATGACGACATACGCAGTATCCGACATCAGCTTCACCCTGAGAAAGGGCGAGGTGCTGGGCTTTGCGGGACTCGTCGGCGCCGGCCGTACGGAGGTCATGCGGGCCATCTTCGGAGCGGATCCCATATTTTCAGGCGAGATCAAGCTTGAGGGGAAGCCACTTGTTCTGAATACGCCGAAGGACGCCATCGACGCAGGCATCGCGCTGTGCCCTGAGGACCGCAAGGAACAAGGCCTTGTGCTGTTTCGTTCTATTGAAGACAATGTCTGTATGCCCGTTTTGGGTAAGCTGCGCAAATGGCCGTTTTTAGATGTCAAAGCATGTGAGGAATTGACGATTAAGGCTGTCAAGAAATACGATATTAAAACGCCGACGGTAGACAAATTAGTTGTCGAGCTGTCGGGCGGTAACCAGCAGAAGGTTATTTTGGGACGCTGGACGTCAGAGCTGATCGATACAAAAATTTTAATTCTCGACGAGCCGACAAAGGGTATCGATGTCAGGACAAAGGCCGAAATCTACCAGATGGTATGCGATTTGGCCAAACAGGGTATCGGCGTTATTTTCATATCATCCGAGCTGACCGAGGTCATCAACGTGGCAGATACCATTATAGTTATGCATAATGGTCGTATAACAGGGTCGGTCGAGAGAGCGGATGCCACGGAGGAAAATGTGCTCGCAATGGCCATGCTTGAACAGACGGAGGTAAGGGTATGAAAGACGTATCCAAAAAATACAAAACCCCAGTTGCGGATAACAGCTATGCCAAGATATCGCCGTTTAAAAGGGCGTTACGGACAAAAGCATTTCCGCTGTTTGTGCTGCTCATTGTCATCATTATACTTTTCGCTATTCTGTCACCGATAGCCAACGACGGTTTTCAGGCGTTCTTCAGGATTAAAACGTTATGGAGAGTTCTTGGAGATATCGCAGTTCCCGGGTTGCTGACGATCGGCGTCGGCTGCCTGATCGTGGCCGGATACATCGATCTTTCCGCAGCCAGCGTCGGCTCCATGAGCGGCGTTATTATTGCGGTCTGCGTGGCGTGGCTCAATATACCGTGGTATATCGGATTTATTATCGCGCTGGCCGCCGCGGCCTTCGTCGGGTTCCTTAACGGGTTTCTCGTCAACGAGCTGAAGCAGCCGCCCTTTATCGCAACGATGGCGGTATCGACAATTTTGAGCGCCATCATGCAGATATTGTCCACGGACAAGTCGGGTCAGCTGAAGGCGATGGTCAATTACAACGACCCTCAATTTCAGCAAATCGGGACGTACGAGCTGTTCGGCGTCGTGTCGGCGGCATCGGTGGTTATGGTACTGTTATTCGTCATTTACGGGCTTGCGCTTTCTAAATCCAAGTTCGGCAGGACACTTTATCTGATGGGCGGAAACCGGGCTGCAACCCGCCTGGCGGGTATCAACCCGAGAAAGATTACATACTTCCTGTTTATGAACTGTTCCGTGCTGGCGTCTCTGGCCGGAATCGTCAACTCCTCACGCACGAAGATGGGTGGATCCATGGCCCTCTCAACAATGCAGTTTACCGGCATCACGGCTGCGATTCTCGGCGGTATTTCATTCGGCGGCGGCTCCGGCGGCATGGGCGGCGCATTCCTTGGGCTTATTGTCATCAATACATTCGGTACGGGCATGACCTCAAGCGGACAAGACCCATATATGACCCCGGTTCTGGCCGGCGCTCTGCTTATCGCGGCGCTGACGTTCGACTATTTCAACGTGAGGGCACAGAACAGGCGCGTCGGCGCTTAACAGTCCGTATTTGAAATGAAAGGAAGTGTCATTTTCCCATGAAAGTTACTCGCCTGAGACTGTTTTTGCGCGGCAAGATATTTCAGCTTCTTTGCCTGATCGCTTTGATTTTGGTTATAACACTATTAGTCTCACCCAACGCATACAATACAGCGAATCTCCGGCAAATTATGAACAACATCACTATTTACGCAATATTCATCTGCGGTATGGCACCGCTGCTGATGAGCGGCGGCATCGACTTTTCAGGAAGCGCCATCGGCACCTGCACCATGCTCGTCTTCGCCCGGTTATTGCAGCTGTTTCCGAGCGTTCCTTGGCCGGTCATGCTGATTCCGATGATACTTGTCGGAGCAATTTTAGGCGCGATAAATTCATTCTTTATTATCAAGCTCAACCTGATTGCTTTTATCTTAACTATGGCAATGGCGCAGGTTCTCAACGGCCTCGCCACCTGGTCCATCAAAGGCGTTGCGATTCAGATTACCAACAAATCCTTCACCAATCTCAGCTCCTCGTTTCTCTTTGACATCATACCGGTATTCTTCATTTTTGCAGCGGTTTTGGTGGCGCTGTACACGATTATGCTCATGAAGACAAGTGTCGGCAGAAGCATTCTGATGACAGGCGGTAACCCGAATGCGGCGCGTCTTGCGGGGCTCAACCCCAATAAAATCAGGTCGGCCCTCTACATCAACAGCGGCGTTATCGCCTCTATCGGCGGGGTTATCTGGGCTGCGCAAAACAGAATGGCCGCGCACACCGCTTTTTCAATGACACAGCCCCACATGACCGCATTTATCGGCGCATTGATCGGCGGCGTCTCGTTCTTCGGCGGGTCCGGCTCACTTGGCGGGGCTTTCTTAGGCGTCGCGCTGATACAATTCCTCGCCTACTCCCTGCAAACCATGGGCGTACCCATCTGGATTAACGGGTTTATCAACGGTATGCTTCTGATCGTCGCCCTGACCATCGACGACGTCTCAAGACGTGTAAGAATGAAGAAGCTTGGCATAAAAGCCGGCGGCGGCAACGGCATGGTTATGCCGGGCATGTCGAAATAACACTGTATGGCCATTCCGCGGATTTTCGGGACAAATCGACAGATCCGCAGGATTGTCAGATGTTTTGACACCCGGCGTGCACAGTGGCTGTCGGGCGTCAGGGAAAGCAAACATAAAAAATAGGAGGATCGTATGGAAAAGGCAAGAAAAGTACTCGCATTATTATTGGCTCTCGGTCTGATATTCGCGCTGGTTGCCTGCGGAGGCAACAAAACTACAGGCAACAATCCCCCGGCAAACAGCAATGCCCCCAGCAGCGGCGGGACCAGCAGTGACCCCGAAGGATCAAGCGGCCCCGCAGGTCCCAAGGAAATGGGTTTCTATGACCGTGATTATGATTATACGCAGCACGAAAAATACAGGATAGCGTATATGGTCAGCGGCACAGGCGTTATGTATGACTCCTTTGACCAGGCGTTTGCGACATGGTCCGAGCGTCTCAACATCAACTACGGCGGCATGTGGGCGCCTGCGGAATCCAGCAGCGAAGCCTTCCTCTCGGGCGTTGAACAGTATGCCGACATGGGTTATGACGGGCTCCTTTTTGACGCGGATCCGAACATTGCCGCGCGTATCGCGGAGCTTTGCGCGGAGAACGACGTGTTATGGATGATGTGCATGGCTCAGGCCCGTGATTACAGCCAGCCTTATACGTTCAACGGCGAGTATTCAATCGGCCCGCTCTTCGCCCCGAACGTTGGCTTTAACAACATCGAAGTCGGCAAGGAACAGGCTAGGAGACTTTTACAGTGGAAGGATGAAGAGCATCCGGACGTTTCGTATGATGATGTCGGATTTATCTCCATCAACTTCTCGCTGTCGCCGCAGCTCAACGAGCGCACGCTCGGCGCCAAGATGATCTGGCAGGAAAAGAATCCGTCGTTCGGCGCATACAGCCCTGACCCTGCAAGTGAGCTGAAAAACTTCTTCATAGCAGATACCGCTTCCGGCGCGCCGACTCAGGAAACAGCAACAAACCTCGTCACGCAGATTGTCTCCAATGCCCCGCAGATGAAGCTTTGGCTGGTTGTCGGCGCGTTCTGGGATTTAACAGCGGGCGCGGCGGTTGTCGCTCAGAATATGAACATGGTTGATCAATTCTGCATCACGAACTTTGGCTCAGGCGCCAGCGCGATCGCTCTGTGGGATACCGGCGAACCCACGCCGATCAGATTCTCCCTGGAAACAGCTTCCCCGGTTTTTGCTGAAGCGATCATCAACGGGCTTTGGGCTATGATGGCCGGTTTCGCTACCCCGGATACGCTTTGGAGTGATTGGGTGGTCGTTTATGATAAGGGCGACAAATTCCAGCTCACAGACGAATTGGATCCCGTCTTCCAGGTACCTATGGTCGAGATGGGCGCCGATGGAAAGCCGGTTATTCTCGAGGAGCACAATTATGCCTCGATGCTGCTCCCGATGATTTGGACTGATCCGGCGAACTATAAGGAGTTTTACGGTTGGGTCGATCTGTACGACCTAGGCCCCGATGCGACTCCTGAAGAGCGTACTTATCCGGATTACCCGCTTGCAACTGATATTAATATGTTTAATGCCCGCGGTACGATTCCGGATAATTACAAGGAGTATCCGAAAGCCGGTTAATAGTCTGCAAAGTAAAAACCGAAACCACGCTTGACGAGCCCGCAGCCTTGCGCTGCGGGCTCGTTCCATACCTAGCCGGCCGCGGGCTGAACTGAATGAGCATCAATTGATAAAAGCCGCCTTTGGCAATACCCAAAAGCGGCTTTTTCGCGGTTATACACATCTGATATTAACCTGAATGAAAAAACGGAGAAACGACACGTTTCTCCAAAAATATTACTTGACATTAATGTGATATTCAGTTAAAATAAATTGCTATGCACTAAAATGGACGAACTATTCTTATCGAACACTTTTTTTCTATTTTAACATACTCTCACGCAAAATCAACAAAATGCGGATATTAGATAACAACGTATCCGTGCGTGCCGAATGCGTGTACCTATAATAACAGAGGAGTGAAGCTAATGCCAAAGGACGTGGCGTATGGCAGAACGATCAGAAAGAGTTTTGCCAAAACGGAAGAGATCGAGGATATGCCGAACCTTTTGGAGGTGCAGAAGGATTCTTACAGGTGGTTCCTGGAGACCGGACTCAGAGAAGTGTTCCACGATGTCGCTGCAATTGAGGACTACACGGGAAATCTTGAGCTTACCTTCATTGACTATAATATTGATGAAAAGCCGAAGTATTCCGTAGAAGAATGCAAGGCGCGGGACGCCACTTACGCTGCGCCTTTGAAGGTCAGCGTGCGGCTTCGAAACAAAGAGACCGAGGAAATAAAAGAGCAGGAGATCTTCATGGGAGATTTTCCGCTCATGACGGAAGCCGGCACCTTTATTATAAACGGCGCGGAGCGCGTCGTCGTATCCCAGATTATCCGCTCGCCCAGCGTCTATTATGAGAAGAAAACCGACCCGAAGACAACTGTAACGATATACGCCGCGACAGTTATACCGTACAGAGGCGCCTGGCTGGAATATGAAACAGATGCCTCCGACAACTTTTACGTCCGGGTTGACAAAAATAGAAAACTGCCGATTACATGGCTGCTGCGCGCTGTCGGAAGACCGACGGCGGAGCCGCATACATGGCTTTCTGTACCGGAAGCTGAATTCGGGGTGGAGACAACCGAGCAGCTGAAGCTTGTGTTTGGTGACGACGAACGCATAAACGCCACACTGGATAAGGATACCTGCCGCAACCGTGAGGAAGCGCTTATTGAACTGTATAAGCGTTTGCGCCCCGGGGACCCTCCTACGGTGGACAGCGCCGAAACCTTGCTCAACAACCTGTTCTTTGACGCGCGGAGGTATGATATCTCCACCGTTGGGCGGTATAAATTCAACAAGAAGCTCGCACTCTGGAACAGGTTGAGCGGTCATGAACTGGCAAGGCCGGCAGTGGACCCGATGACCGGTGAAATCATCGCTGAGGCCGGTGAGGTCCTGACGCGGGAGCGGGCTGAAGAGCTCGAAAACAGGGGCGTTATAAACGCGTATGTCAAAGTCGAGGCAAGGGAAGTCAGAGTCTTTTCAAACGGCATGGTCAAGCTGGACAATTTTGTGGATTTCGATCCCGAGGCTGAGCTTGGCATTAAAGAACGCGTCCGTTTCGTGGTTTTAAAGAAACTCCTTGAGGAGTATTCCGGTCAGGAGCTTAAAAACGCCATAAAGGACAGGATTGACGATCTGACCCCAAAGCATATTATCGCCGATGATATTTTTGCCTCTGTCAATTACCTCAACTGCATCGCCCACGGCATCGGTGAGGCTGACGATATCGATCACCTGGGGAACAGAAGAATGCGCAGCGTTGGTGAGCTGCTGCAGAATCAGTTCCGGGTCGGCTTTTCCCGCATGGAACGTGTTATCCGTGAGCGCATGACGCTGCAGGATTTGGACATTATCACACCCCAGTCCCTTATTAATATCAGGCCTGTCACGGCGGCTATAAAGGAATTTTTCGGCTCGTCGCCGCTGTCGCAGTTTATGGATCAGACAAACCCGCTGGCTGAGCTGACCCACAAGCGCCGCCTGTCAGCCCTCGGTCCCGGCGGTCTCTCCAGAGAACGCGCCAGCTTTGATGTTCGTGACGTTCACTACAGCCACTACGGGCGCATGTGCCCCATTGAGACGCCTGAAGGCCCGAATATTGGACTGATCTCATATCTGGCTTCTTACGCCAGAGTCAATGAATACGGCTTCGTCATCGCGCCATACAGAAAGATCGATAAAGAAACATGCAGGGTAACCGACGATATACATTATCTCACGGCTGATATGGAAGACCAGTATATCGTCTGCCAGGCCACGGAGCCGCTGGATGAAAACGGTGCTCTTGCCAATCAGCGTATTACCTGCCGCCATCGGGACGAAATTATAGAGGTCGACCGAGAGCGCGTCGACTATATCGACATTTCACCACGCATGATGGTTTCCATCGCCACAGCCATGATCCCGTTTCTTGAAAATGATGACGCCAACCGCGCGCTTATGGGCGCAAATATGCAGCGCCAGGCCGTGCCGCTTTTGACAACGGAGGCGCCTATCGTTGCCACCGGCATTGAACACAAGTGCGCCGTGGATTCCACCGTCGTTGTGCTGGCTGAGGGCAGCGGTGTTGTGACAGCCGTCTCGGCTACAAGAATTACAGTCCGTTATGACAGCGGTGAGATAAAGGATTACAACCTGACAAAGTTTGCCCGTTCAAACCAGGGCACCTGCATCAACCAGAGGCCTGCCGTCAGTGTCAGGGATCGCGTCAATGCCGGGGATATCCTGGCCGACGACCCGTCCACCAGCGAGGGCGAAATCGCGCTGGGTAAAAATATCCTGGTGGGCTTCATGACGTGGGATGGCTACAACTATGAGGACGCCATCCTTATAAATGAGCGCCTGGCCATGGACGACGTCTTTACCTCGATTCACATTGAGGAGCATGAAATTGACGCCCGTGACACAAAGCTGGGGCCGGAGGAAATTACACGAGACATCCCGGGTGTCGGCGAAGATTCACTCCGCTATCTTGACGAGCGCGGCATTATCAGCGTCGGCGCCGAGGTCCACGCGGGTGATATTCTCGTCGGTAAGGTGACGCCGAAAGGTGAAACCGACCTGACGGCCGAGGAGCGTCTTCTGCGCGCGATATTCGGGGAGAAAGCCCGTGAGGTCCGCGATACATCGCTGAAGGTACCCCACGGCGAGAGCGGCATCGTTGTCGATGTAAAGGTATTTACCCGTGAAAACGGCGACGAGCTGAACCCCGGTGTTAACATGGTCGTTCGCTGCTATATTGCACAGAAGAGGAAAATCAGCGTTGGAGATAAAATGGCCGGACGCCACGGTAACAAGGGTGTCGTCTCCCGTATCCTGCCGAAGGAGGATATGCCGTACATGCCGGACGGCACACCGCTGGATATTGTATTGAATCCCCTGGGCGTCCCATCCCGTATGAACATCGGACAGGTGTTGGAAGTCCATCTGGGATACGCTGCCAAAACGCTGGGCTGGAAGGTGGCATCCCCCATCTTTAACGGCGCCAACGAGGATGAAATCGCACAGACGCTGGAGCTGGCCGGGCTGCGCCCCGA
>CAZVLO010000055.1:0-8759 GCA_964628265.1 uncultured Papillibacter sp. | reverse complement strand
GCAGCACAGGCCCGTACAGTCTGGTCACACAACAGCCGCTGGGCGGCAAGGCCCAGTTTGGCGGCCAGCGCTTCGGCGAAATGGAGGTCTGGGCTCTGGAGGCCTATGGCGCGTCTTACACCCTGCAGGAGATCCTGACGGTAAAGTCCGACGACGTGAATGGCCGTGTGCGCACCTATGAAGCCATCGTCAAGGGACATAATATTCCTAAACCGGGCGTGCCTGAATCCTTCAAGGTTCTCGTTAAGGAGCTCCAGTCGCTCTGTCTTGACGTCAGGGTTCTCGATGAGAACGGTATAACGATTGATCTTCAGCATGACGATGATGAAGATATTCGCGATAATATCCGCATCAGCGCCTACCAGGCGGATGAAAAGGAAATCATCTCTGCCGGATACGCCATTGAAGATGTCAATAGCGATGCGAGTATTGACGATGATGAGATCGATGAAATCTTTGAAGCCGATGACAGCGATGATTTGGATGCGGAGCCCGAAGGGGAAGATGAATTCGAAGCCGGCGATTTCTATGATTTCGCAGATGAAGAGGAGGATAAAGAATGAGCTGTGCACCGTTTGATGCTATTCAGATCGGCCTTGCATCTCCCGATATGATCCGAAGCTGGTCATTCGGGGAAGTCAAAAAGCCCGAGACGATTAACTATAGAACATTGAAGCCCGAGCGGGACGGACTCTTCTGCGAGAAAATTTTCGGGCCCACAAAGGATTGGGAATGCCACTGCGGAAAGTATAAGAAGATACGTTATAAGGGTAAGATCTGCGACCGCTGCGGCGTCGAAGTGACGAAGTCCAACGTTCGCCGCGAGCGCATGGGCCATATCGAGCTGGCCGCTCCCGTCAGCCATATCTGGTATTTCAAGGGCATCCCGTCCCGCATGGGACTCCTGCTGGATCTGACGCCGCGAATCCTTGAGAAAGTGCTTTATTTCGCCGCTTATATCGTCATTGATCCCGGACTGACACCGCTGCATAAAAACCAGATTCTCTCCGAAAAAGAATACCGCGAAATGCGCGAAAAATACGAGGATGATTTCAAAGCCGGCATGGGCGCTGAAGCCATCCGTGACCTGCTGGCGGATATTGACTGCGAGAAATTTTCTGAGCAGCTCCGCGCCGAGGCCAGAGAGGCCACCGGCCAGAAGAAAGCGAAGCTGGTAAAGCGCCTTGAGGTCGTTGAAGCGTTCCGCCAGTCAGGCAACGACCCCACCTGGATGATTATCGATGTGCTGCCGGTCATTCCGCCGGAGATCCGCCCAATGGTCCAGCTGGACGGCGGACGGTTTGCCACCTCAGACCTGAATGATCTGTACCGCCGCGTCATCAACCGAAACAACCGCCTCAAGAGGCTTATTCAGTTAAACGCACCGGACATTATCGTGCGTAATGAAAAGCGCATGCTGCAGGAAGCCGTTGATGCGCTCATCGACAACGGCCGCCGCGGACGCGCTGTTACGGGTGCTAATTCACGCGCATTAAAATCCCTGTCAGATATGCTCAAGGGCAAGCAAGGCCGCTTCCGCCAAAACCTTCTGGGCAAGCGTGTCGACTATTCCGGGCGTTCGGTTATTGTTGTCGGGCCTGAGCTGAAGATTTATCAGTGCGGTGTACCGAAAGAAATGGCTATCGAGCTGTTCCGTCCCTTTGTTATGAAAAAGCTGGTGGAGGACGGGGTTTCCAACAACATTAAATCCGCTAAAAAAATGGTGGATAAAGGCCAAACAGAGGTATGGGACGCATTGGAAGTGGTGATAAAGGAACATCCGGTTCTTTTAAACCGCGCCCCGACACTTCACCGTCTCGGTATCCAGGCCTTTGAGCCGATTCTTGTTGAAGGCCGCGCCCTGAAGCTGCATCCCCTTGTCTGTACGGCTTACAACGCCGACTTTGACGGCGACCAGATGGCCATCCACGTGCCGCTGTCCGCCGAAGCCCAGGCGGAGGCTAGAATTCTCATGCTTTCGGCCAACAATCTTCTGCACCCCAAGGATGGCGAACCTGTGACAGTACCGACACAGGATATGATTCTGGGCTCCTACTACCTCACATTTCTCAGGGAAGACGAGCCGGGCGCGGGGAAGGTCTTCTGTTCGCCCAACGAGGCGCTGATGGCCTATCAGAACGGCGACGTGGGCATCCATGCCCCCATTAAAATCCGCGTCTCCAAGGAGATAGACGGTGTTGTTCAGCAGAGGATTATCGATACAACAGTTGGAAGAGTCATTTTTAACGAACCGATCCCCCAGGACCTGGGCTTTGTTGACAGAACCGACCCGGAGCATATGTTCGACTATGAAATCAACTTCCAGACCGGTAAGAAGCAGTTGGAGAAGATAATTAAAAAAGCCATCGCAAAGCACGGCTTTACGCTCTCAGCGGAGCTGTTGGACAACATCAAGTCACTGGGCTTCAAGTACTCCACCCGCGGTGCCATCACAATATCGATTTCCGACATGACAGTGCCGGAAGCCAAACGTACACTGATAAAAGAAACTGAAAAAAAGGTTATCAGCATTGAGCAGCAGTTCAAGCGCGGCTTCATCACCGATGATGAGCGCTACCGCCTTGTGGTCAAGGAATGGGAGCGGACGACAAAGGATGTCACCGATGCCCTGCAGGATTCGCTGGATGAATATAACCCGATTTTCATGATGGCAAACTCCGGTGCCCGAGGCAGTATGAACCAGATACGTCAGCTGGCCGGTATGCGCGGTCTGATGGCCAATACCGCCGGCAAGACGATTGAAATTCCCATCAAGGCCAATTTCCGCGAAGGTCTGACCGTTCTTGAATATTTTACGTCTTCCCGTGGCGCGCGTAAGGGTTTGGCCGATACGGCTCTCCGCACCGCCGACTCCGGTTATCTGACGCGCCGTCTCGTTGACGTCTCGCAGGATGTTATCATCCGTGAACATGACTGCGGTACCCATGAAGGCATCGTTGTAACAGCCGCCGAGGACGGATCTCAGGGCTTGGGCGAAAAAATACACGGACGCTTCCCGGCCGAAGACATTACCGATCCGGCTACGGGCGAAGTCCTCTGCGCAAGAGATGAAATGCTTCTCTCAGGAGACGCCGAGAAGCTGGAAGCCCATGGCATCAGGAAAGTAACCATCAGAACAGTTCTGGACTGCGAATCCCACAGCGGCGTCTGCTCCCGGTGCTACGGCATCAATCTGGCAACAGGCACGCCCGTTTCCATTGGTGAAGCCGTTGGCGTCATTGCCGCGCAGTCTATCGGTGAGCCCGGCACGCAGCTCACCATGCGGACGTTCCACACAGGTGGTGTTGCCGGGGACGACATCACCCAAGGTCTGCCCCGCGTCGAAGAGCTTTTCGAGGCGCGTAAACCCAAGAAAATGGCTATCCTTGCCGAAATCAGCGGTTCTATCCAGATAGAGGAGACGAGGAAAAACGCCGTAGTCGCCATCAACGTGACGAACCCAGACGACGGCGAGGTCAAGGTTTACCAGGCACCCTATTCCGCCGGTATCCGCGTCAAGTCAGGAGATACTGTAAATAAGGGTGACATGCTGACAGACGGTGCGCTCAATCCGCATGATGTCATGCGCATTCGCGGCAAAGCTGCGGCACAGACGTATCTTATTGATGAGGTCCAGAGGGTTTACCGCCAGCAGGGCGTTGAGATAAACGACAAGCATATCGAAGTCATCGTCCGACAGATGATGCGGAAGGTCAGGATAGAGGACGGTGGGGACGCCGAACTCCTCGCCGGTACAACGGCGGATGTTCTTGAATTCAAACGCGCCAACAGCGAAGTCGAAAAGCGAATTGCAGCTGGCGAAACAGAGCTACGCAAGGCCACCGCTGACTCGCTTCTAATGGGTATTACAAAGGCGTCGCTGGCCACGGAGTCTTTCCTGTCGGCGGCATCCTTCCAGGAGACAACGAAGGTGTTGACGGAAGCCGCCATCAAGGGCAAGGTAGACCGTCTGGTGGGACTGAAAGAAAACGTCATTATCGGCAAGCTGATTCCGGCCGGCAGCGGCCTGCCAATATACAGGAAATTCGAGAGAAACACTCAGAATGTCTCCTGGGAAACCGACGAAGAGGAAGAGGAAGAGGAAGACGATATAGATCTATCGGTCCTCATCAATTCGGGGAACGCTCTGTAAGCAAAATCATTCACTCTGAGGAGCAGAACAACGAAGAATCTCCAGGAAATTTATACAGCACATAAAATGATGATTACCTGGAGATCCTTCGCTGGCGCTCAGGATGTCATGGCGTAGCTAACCAAATGCGACACCATATCCGCATAAAAATATTGACGAGCGTCCGGTTTTATGCTATGGTAAAACTCTGTGTGATATTGCACTATATTATGGTATTGATTTTTACGAATTGCCTAAAAGCAACTCGATAAAAATAAAAGAGTATTAGTGAAAGGAGGAAAAAAATGCCGACATTCAATCAGCTTGTCAGAAAGGGCAGGAAGATGATGACGTACAAATCGGCTTCTCCGGCGATGCATAAAGGACTAAACACGCTGAAGAACAAGGAGACCGATCTGTATTCACCCCAGAAGAGAGGCGTCTGCACGGCGGTCAGAACATCAACACCGAAGAAACCGAACTCAGCGCTTCGTAAAATCGCCCGTGTACGCCTGACAAACGGCTATGAAGTCACAGCCTATATTCCAGGTATCGGTCACAATCTTCAGGAGCACTCCGTTGTTATGATTCGCGGCGGCCGTGTCAAGGACTTACCTGGCGTCCGTTATCATATCATCCGCGGATCGCTGGATACCCAGGGCGTGGCAAAGCGTATGCAGGCTCGCTCAAAGTATGGCGCGAAGAGGCCGAAAGCTGGCAAGACAAAATAAAAATGAAGCTGATAACGCTTCATAAAGGAATAAGCCCCCGGGTAAATTCTTTTATGAAGGTAAATATACATTATAAATGCGGATCCCCGTTTGCGGGGAACGACAGATGTATGTTGCCTCAGCGTTCAGCACCAAACCGGTAAAAAGACCTTTGGTCTTTACCGGAGTACCTGTGAAATCATTATATATGAAGGAGGGAAGTATTGTGCCCAGAAGAGGTAACGTACCGAAAAGAGAAGTCTTACCTGATCCTTTGTACAACTCAGTGCTTGTTACAAGGCTCACAAACAGCATCATGCTGGACGGCAAGAAAGGTGTTGCTCAAAAAGTAGTCTACGGCGCTTTTGACATCATCGGCGAGAAGACGGGCAAGCCACCGCTTGACGTTTTCACAGCGGCTATCGAAAACATCATGCCGACGCTTGAAGTAAAGGCACGCCGTGTCGGCGGCGCCACATATCAGGTGCCGATAGAGGTCAGAGCTGAAAGACGACAGACATTAGGCTTGCGCTGGCTGACAAACTACTCAAGAGCGCGCAACGAAAAGACCATGAGAGAACGTCTCGCAGGCGAAATCATGGATGCTGCTAATAACCTAGGCAACGCCGTGAAAAAGCGTGAAGATACCCACAAGATGGCAGAATCCAACAGAGCTTTTGCACACTACCGCTGGTAATCACACAGGTCTTTTTCGCCAGGGACTAACAGGAAAATTACAAGGAGAAGTTTATGCCAAGACAATATTCGTTAGAAAAAACAAGAAATATTGGCATAATGGCTCATATTGATGCGGGAAAGACCACGACGACCGAACGTATACTGTTTCAAACAGGCCGAACCTACAAATTAGGTGAAGTTCACGAGGGTTCCGCGACAATGGACTGGATGGAACAGGAGCAGGAGCGTGGGATTACCATCACCTCCGCAGCGACAACATGTTTCTGGAATGACCACCGCATCAATATCATCGATACGCCCGGCCACGTGGATTTCACTGTTGAGGTGGAACGTTCTCTGCGTGTACTTGACGGATCGGTGACGGTCATGTGTGCCAAAGGCGGCGTGGAGCCGCAGTCCGAAACGGTGTGGCGGCAAGCCGACCGCTATCATGTACCGCGTATGATCTATGTCAATAAAATGGACATTATGGGTGCAGATTTTTTCAATGTGCTCAAAATGGTTAAGGACAGACTCAAAGCCAACGCTGTACCCATTCAGCTGCCGATCGGAGCCGAAGCCGATTTCAAGGGGATTATCGATCTCGTTGAGATGAACGCGGATATCTACTACGACGAACTGGGCAAGGATATGCGTGTTGAACCCATTCCGGAAAACTTGAGGGGTATGGCAGAGGAATACCGCGCGAAGCTGCTGGAATCCGTGTCGGATTTCGATGATGAAATTATGGGAAAGTACCTTGAGGGTGAGGAAGTAAGTAGCGAGTCTCTCAAGGCTGCCATCAGAAAAGCAACGGTTGCCGTCAAGATGATCCCAGTTGTCTGCGGCACATCTTATAAGAACAAAGGCACTCAGAAGCTTCTGGATGCTATCGTGGATTATATGCCGTCCCCGCTGGATATTCCCGACATTACCGGTACCGTTCCGGGTACGGATGAGCAGGGTATGCGCCCGTCCAGCGATGAAGCCCCATTTTCAGCACTGGCATTCAAGATCATGACGGACCCGTACGTCGGCCGCCTGTCCTTCTTCCGGGTTTATTCCGGTACGGCTGAAGCCGGCTCTACGGTACTGAACTCCACAAAAGGCCACAGGGAGCGGTTGGGACGCATTCTTCAGATGCACGCCAACCACCGCGAGGACCTTACCAAGGTGTTTGCCGGAGATATTGCCGCCGCTGTCGGACTTAAAAACACGACGACCGGGGATACGCTCTGCAGTGAAAAGGCACCGATAGTTCTGGAGTCGATGGAATTCCCGGAACCCGTCATCCGCGTGGCAATCGAGCCCAAGACAAAGGCCGGGCAGGAGAAGATGGGCATTGCACTCAGCAAGCTGGCCGAGGAGGATCCGACATTCAAATCCTACACCGATGAGGAAACGGGGCAGACGATTATCGCCGGCATGGGCGAACTGCACCTGGAGATCATCGTTGACAGGCTCCTGAGAGAGTTCAAGGTGGAGGCCAACGTTGGAAAACCGCAGGTTTCCTATAAGGAGACGATACTCGGAACGGCCAATGTCGACAACAAATACGCCAGACAATCTGGCGGTAAGGGACAGTACGGCCACGTTAAGATCATCGTTGAGCCGAATGAATCCGGCAAGGGCTATGAATTCATTAACAAGATTGTAGGCGGTGCGATCCCGAAGGAATATATACCTGCCATCGATCAGGGCATCCAGGGTGCGATGCAGGCAGGTGTTCTGGCGGGATACCAGGTTGTAGACGTAAAGGTTACGCTGTACGACGGCTCATACCACGAGGTTGACTCCTCAGAGATGGCCTTCAAAATTGCCGGCAGCATGGCGTTCAAGGAAGGCATGCAGAAAGCCCAGCCGACCCTGCTGGAGCCGATCATGAAGGTCATCGTAACAGTCCCGGAGGACTATATGGGCGATGTTATCGGCGATTTGAACGCAAGGCGCGGTCAGATCACCGGTATGGAAACAAGAAGCGGCGCCGCTGTCATCAATGCGTTCGTACCGCTGTCAACCATGTTCGGCTACGCAACGGACCTGCGGTCAAAAACCCAAGGACGCGGAGTATACTCCATGGAGCCCAGCCATTATGTCGAGCTTCCCAAATCACTTCAGCAAGAGATGATCAGCGGGAAAAAGGCGTAGAAAATAATTATTGATATAATTAGAAAAATGCTGTAAAATACCGCATTACAAGGAAACAAAAATATTATTATAATTTGATAACTGTAAGGAGGATATAATTTCAATGGCTAAGCAAAAGTTTGAAAGAACAAAGCCGCACGTCAATATCGGCACCATCGGTCACGTTGACCATGGAAAAACGACGCTCACCGCCGCCATCACAAAGTACCTGTCGTTCCAGGGCAGGGCGAAATTTGAGGCATATGACGCGATTGACAAGGCTCCAGAAGAGAAAGAGCGCGGCATTACAATCAACACATCGCACGTTGAGTACGAGACGGACAAGCGCCACTATGCGCACGTCGACTGCCCCGGTCACGCCGACTATATTAAGAACATGGTTACCGGAGCTGCCCAGATGGACGGCGCTATCCTCGTCATCGCAGCCTCCGACGGCCCGATGGCCCAGACCCGTGAGCACATTCTTCTGGCTCACCAGGTTAACGTACCTGCAATCGTTGTCTTCCTGAACAAGGTCGATCAGGTCGATGACCCTGAGCTGATTGAGCTTGTCGAGATGGAAGTCCGCGAGCTGCTCTCCAAGTATGAGTATCCCGGCGATGACATCCCGATCATCAAGGGCAGCGGCCTTATGGCACTGAGCTCGGAGTCCACCGATCAGAATGCCCCCGAGTACCAGTGCATCAAAGAGCTCATGGATGCTGTGGACAGCTATATCCCGACACCTGAGCGCAAGTCAGACATGCCGTTCCTGATGCCTGTTGAGGACGTCTTCACCATTACCGGACGCGGCACCGTCGCTACTGGCCGTGTTGAGCGCGGAAAAGTCAACATGAACGATAAGGTTCAGATCGTCGGCCTGATGGACGAGCCCAAAGAGACAGTCGTCACCGGTATTGAGATGTTCCGCAAGCTGCTTGATTACGCAGAGGCCGGCGATAACATCGGCACGCTCCTCCGCGGCATTGCCAAGACGGATATCCAGCGCGGTCAGGTTCTGGCAAAGCCCAACAGCATCAAGCCCCTCACAAAGTTTACGGGGCAGGTCTACGTTCTCTCCAAGGATGAAGGCGGCCGTCACACACCGTTCT
>CAZVLO010000054.1:20109-20574 GCA_964628265.1 uncultured Papillibacter sp. | reverse complement strand
TATGATGCTAAAAAGCATTTTGAGGGAATCATTGAAAGATACGAACAGAAAATAAACGAGTTGTTGGTTGAAATAGACGATTTGAAGAACGGAGAAAAGACTTATGATTAAAACTGTAGCCGGTAATATCCTCGACAGCACAGAGGATTGCATTTGCCAGCAAGTTAACTGTCATGGAGTTATGGGAGCTGGAGTAGCAAAAGCTATTGCTGAGAAATGGCCGCTTGTCAAATCGTTATATACTTGGAAATGCAGACAACAAATTAACTTGGGCGAACTGCTTGGATATGTCCAATCCATAAATATAGGCGATGATAGGGTCGTATTAAACATCTTCGGTCAGCTTGACTATGGAAGAGACAAATATAAGCGGGGTTTCATGCAGAATGGATTGCGAACATTGCCGGAGACATTTTAAAAAGCCGGAAGAAGAAAAAAAAGCAGAAACTATCCCCATAGATTCTC
>CAZVLO010000054.1:19084-20099 GCA_964628265.1 uncultured Papillibacter sp. | reverse complement strand
ATTACAGCGCACTAACCAAAGCTTTCGATACCATTCGCACAAAGTACAACGGGTATTCGCTGGCTTTTCCTTATGGATTTGGCTGCGGACTTGCTAATGGAGATTGGAAGATAGTGAGTCAAATGATTGATACGTATTTCAAAGATTTTGATGTAACGATATACAAGCTGGAGGTGTGACAATGCAAGTAATGTTCAAAGGCAGCAACGGTAAAATCACCATTGTCGATGTCGGAAGTCATACTGAGTTCTTTCATATCATACCGGCTATTGATATAAATAAACTTTGCAGTAAAGATGGTGAATAGAATGAGTGACGAGCGAATGATTGCTATTGGAGATATCCACGGGTGTATTCATACCCTAAAAGCGTTATTAAAAGAGGCTGACTATAAAAGTGCAACAGACACGCTTGTTTTCGTAGGAGATTACATTGACCGTGGGTATTACAGTTTTGAGACGGTGGATTTTCTGATAAAGCTTCAGCGTCAGGTTGGTAAAGACAAGGTAGTTTGTCTCAAAGGAAATCACGAGTTAATGGCTACCGGCTTTGATTTTGACCTGTGGATGTATAACGGCGGACATTACACCATAGCAAGCTACGAACGAAACGGGCAGGATGTCTCGATACATAAAAGTTGGATGCGGAATCTCCCACTTATTTACGATACTCCTGAAATTATCTTCTGCCATGCCGGGTTATCAAAGTCAAAGATAGAGGATAACACAGAAGAAGATTTACTTTGGGGAAGAGAGTGGTTAAGCAAAAACATTCCAACTCCAGACAACAAACAGGTTATATTTGGACATACCCCTATGGAAGAAGTGTTCCAAACTGCAAACGGAAGTATTGGTATTGATACCGGCTGCGTTTTTGGCAATAAACTTACTGGCATTATATTCACAGACGAAGGCAGTAAGATTATAAGCGTCAAGAAGGCTGTGGAAGATTGTGATATTGAATAATCTATATCTCATTCATACAACGCTAAATAAGCCTGTTTGAGACACTTTTA
>CAZVLO010000054.1:17866-19074 GCA_964628265.1 uncultured Papillibacter sp. | reverse complement strand
ATTTTGGACATAAACTTGTTCACATAACTTGTTTTCGATTAAACTGAGCAAATAAATACTGAGTAATACAGTAAAAATCAAACAAAGTAATGCAAACTCTTACCTGTAAGTTAGGAGTGATAATATGGATAGAGTGAAATTGCCGTACAATCAAAGGTTATGTATATCCGTTGAAGAAGCTGCTGAGTATTCTATGATTGGCGAAAATCGCCTACGCAACATTATAGACAAAGACAAATATGAAAAGAGTCTTAATTGGATATTACATACAGGTCAACACGTTCGGATTAAAAGACAATTATTCGAGAAGTGGATTGAACAACAAGACTATCTGTAAAATACTAATAGTAAGTTTTTAGTAAGTTAACGATTTATCTCAAATTATGCGGTTGACATTAGGAACCGCAATTCGTATAATATATATGTATGTTTGTATTGCGGTTTCTTTTGTCGGAAAGGAAATTGCGATGGCTAAAGAACGACGTGATACGAAAAATAGGTTATTATGGAAGGGGGAGTACCAGAACACCGATGGCAGATATATGTATCGCTATATTGACGCCAAAGGTACGCCACGTTTTATTTATAGTTGGACTTTAACTCAATCTGACAGAACCCCGAAAGGGAAACAGCCGGGAATCTGCTTGCGTGAGCTTGAAAAAGAGATTACCAAAGATTTGCAGGATGAGATTGATACCTTTAATGCAAAGAAGACAACGCTGAATGCTTTTTGGGAAGAGTATATCTCAGACAAGAAAGAGCTGAAGGTTGATATCAAGTACAGCACAATCAAAAGGTTTTATAACTCGCTGCTCGAAAATGGGTTTAAGCCAAACAGCATGGAAATCATTCACACTATTCTCCATCCTATATTCACTATCGCAGTACGAGATGGGTATATCCGTACAAATCCCACGGATGGGGTTATGGCGGAGATAAAGAAAAGCCATGACTGGGAGAAACCAAAGCGCCACGCTTTAACAGAGCCACAGCAAGAAGTGTTTGTGAACTTTGTAAAGGGGCATAAGACTTACGACCACTGGTTGCCGGTATTTACCGTCCTCCTTGGAACTGGTTGTAGAGTTGGAGAGGTAACAGGGCTTCGATGGGAAGATTGCGACTTCAAAAACAATCTTTTTCAAATCAATCATAGCTTGATTTACCGTCCAGAAGAAGAAACTCGAAAGTCTATGTTCCAAATTACGACT
>CAZVLO010000054.1:14096-17856 GCA_964628265.1 uncultured Papillibacter sp. | reverse complement strand
CAAGAGAAATCCCTATGTTTGCAGCGGTTAAACAAGCCTTGTTACAAGAAAGATTGCGCCAAATGCGAGAGGGTTTTAATCAGTCTGTTGTTGATGGGTACTCTGGGTTTATTTTTTCCAACCGTTATGGTGATGTGCTTTCACCGCACAACATCAACAGAGCTATTGAACGTATCGTAAGGGATTACAACATCGAGGAAACCGAGCTGGCAAAGGAACAACACAGAGAACCATTGTTGTTGCCGCACTTTTCAGTCCACAATCTGAGGCACACATTCTGCACGAGGTTTTGTGAGAATGAGACAAACTTGAAAGTCATTCAAGAGATTATGGGACACGCCGACATCTCAACGACGATGGATATCTACAACGAAGCAACAAGAGAAAAGAAACAGGAATCTTTTGCAAACTTAGAAGGCAAAGTCAAGATATGCTGACGTACTAAAAATCGTACTAAAACTGACTCGCCTTTTATAAGAAACTATAAGAGCTTTTAAGAAAGCTCTGGAACGAAAGAAAAGTGAGATACTGCATATGGAGTTATACAGCAGGAAAAACACAATATATTGTGTTAATCGGAGACATGGCGGGAATGGTATACTAATTCCCACGATGAAGCCAATCGAAGACTGAAAAACCAGAGCTGCGGCGATAAGGGCGACCTTAAGGCCACAGCTTTGTTCATTTAGAAGGTTTTATATATGAATGAGATCACCAGCCGAAAAAATCCGCTGATTTTCCATCTGAAAAAGCTCGGAGCCGACAGCACTTACAGACGTCAATGCGGGGAATTTCTCTGTGACGGGGACAAACTGCTGAGAGAGGCAATCTTAAGCGGTGCTGATGTGACAGCCGTGCTGTTCAGCGGGCATGATCCGGAAGGTCTGCCGGAAAGCGTTCCCGTTTATTCGGTTCCGCGGGATATCATCGACATCGTCTCACCGCTGAAAACACCGCAGGACGTTCTTTTCTCCTGCCGGGTGCCGGACAAAACCGCCGGACTCCCCGCAACGGGATTCCTTATCATCCTGGAGGGAATTCAGGACCCCGGCAACGTGGGGACAGTCCTCCGGACGGCCGGAGCCTTCAACGTGGACAGTGTCATATTAACAGGCGGCTGCGCCGACCCCTACAATCCGAAAACCATCCGCGCCACCATGGGCGCCATCTTCAGGCAACCGATCCTGTCAATGCCATTGGACGATATCCGGGTGCTGAAAGCGTCAGGGCTCAAAATATACGGCGCGGCTTTGAGCGGAGAGAGCTGCGATATAAGGGACATTTCTTTTGAGAAAGCCGCCGTCGCCATCGGCAGCGAGGGCCGAGGATTGTCTAAAGAATTGCTCGGCTTGTGCGACGAGACGATCATTATACCCATGTCGCCGAAATGCGAATCGCTTAACGCCGCCGTCGCAGCAGCAATTATCATGTGGGAAGCGTGGAGAGGTCTACGATAATCTAACAAGCGGGCGGAAGATAAATGCTATTGTAAAATATAGGATATTATGCAATAATTCGAAAGGAGCCAATCTATAGCGCAACATTCGATAGAAAGAGAGAGATATTCGATGGCGTCGCTGAAGTATTGGGTATGGCTGTCTTCTCTGCCCGGGATTGGGGCTTATACGGCAAACCGGCTGTTGGACAGGTTTGGGTCACCGGAGCAAATATTCTTCGCTGAGGAAAATGATTACGGCGAGTTATACGGGCTTCGGAAAAACGAAATCAGCGCATTATCGGATAAAAACCTAATCAGCGCCAGGAAAACACTTGAAGACTGCGCCGATATGGGATATCGTATCATTACGCTGTACGATGGGGAGTACCCGACGCGTCTGAGAAACATTTCCGATCCGCCGATCGTTCTGTATGTGAGAGGCAGGCTGCCTGTTCTGGACGAGGAAGCGGCCGTTGCAGTGGTGGGAACGCGGAACTGCACGCCGTATGGGATTAAGGCCTCCGAACGGATAGGGTACGAGTTGACACGGCACGGGTGCCTTGTTGTCTCCGGCCTCGCCAGAGGAATCGATACAGCCGCGGCCAAAGGGGCGCTGCGGGCCGGCTGGCGTGTTGTCGGCGTCGTCGGAGCGGGGCTGGACGTTATTTATCCTCCCGAAAACAAGCAGCTTTACGACGATGTGGCGGGTGTCGGGGCGATTATCAGCGAATACGCTCCGGGAACGCCGGCTGCGGGCGAGCATTTTCCCCAGAGGAACAGGATTATGAGCGGTATCTCCGTCGGGGTGACAGTTATCGAAGCGCCTCTCAGAAGCGGCGCGCTGATTACAGCCTCTTTGGCGCTGGATCAGGGCAGAGATGTATTTGCTCTGCCGGGAAATGTCGATTCACCCTCCTGCGAAGGCTCCAACCAGCTCCTGCGTGAAGGCGCCGTTTTTGCCACCTCGGGAATCGAGATCGCCCAGGAATACGAGGCATTATTCCCGGATAAAATCCAGGCGGTACGCAAAAAGGTGCCCCTTGATGAAAAGCAGACGGAGAAGCTTATCAGCAGCGTTGCCGTCAAAAGTCGGCAAAAACCGGCAAAAAAAGAGATTGACAATGGTAAAACCGTAGAATATATTGACTTAGTACAACTCAAAGAACGCCTTAATGAGGATGAATTCAAGGTTATTTCATCTGTCGGACCTCATACAAAGCACATCGACGAAATTATCGCCTCATGCGATCTGGATGCAAATGAAGTGCTTTCAGCGCTCACAATGCTCGAAATCGAAGGCTATATCGAGCAAAGCAAAGGCAAATACTTTAAATTGCTGTACGAGCAAATAAGAGAATAACGATCGCGGCAATTCTTACATATTTTGAAATGGAGAAATACCGGATGTCAAAAGCAACGACAAATCTCGTTATTGTGGAATCACCTGCCAAAGCAAAAACTATTGGCAAATATTTGGGACCTGAATATAAAGTAAAGGCGTCTATGGGCCATTTGCGCGATTTACCCAAGAGCAAGCTGGGTGTAGACCTCGAGAACGACTTCGTTCCTGTTTATCAGCCGGTCAAGGGGCGGGAGGATACAATCAGTGAACTTAAGGCTGCTGCGAAAAACAGTGACAAGATATATCTGGCAACTGACCCCGACCGCGAGGGTGAAGCGATATCCTGGCACCTGAAGGAGCTGCTTGGCATCGAAGACGAGAATGCACTCCGTGTCACCTTTAATGAAATTACGAAGAAAGTAGTGCGGGAGAGCATTGAACAGCCACGCGCCATTGACAAGGATCTTGTCGACGCGCAGCAAGCGCGGCGCATTCTGGACAGAATCGTCGGTTATAAGCTCAGCCCCCTTTTATGGCGCAAGATCAAGCGCGGCCTCTCAGCTGGTCGTGTCCAGTCGGTTGCAACCAGAATGGTTGTTGACCGGGAGGATGAAATAAAAAGCTTCATACCGGAGGAGTATTGGATTCTGAATGTGGAGGTTTCCCGGACACTGAAACAGGGACGGTTCAAAGCTTCCTTCTACGGCAAGGAAGATAAAAAAATGGAGCTCCACAGCGAGGACGAGGTCAACACCATCGTAAGGGCTGTTGAAAAGTCCCCGTTTTCTGTAGGTAATGTCAAGCGTACCGACAGAAAGAAATCGCCATCACCGCCTTTTATCACATCGACGCTCCAGCAGGAGGCCTCCCGCAAGCTGGGAATGACGCCGCGTAGGACAATGTCCATCGCCCAGCAGCTTTATGAGGGCATCGATATCGAAGGCGAGGGTGCCGTCGGTCTCATCACCTATATGCGTACC
>CAZVLO010000054.1:6309-14084 GCA_964628265.1 uncultured Papillibacter sp. | reverse complement strand
GCGCTGAGCGACGCGAAAGCGTTTATTACGGCGCAGTACGGTGAAGCCTATTATCCCGGCACGCCAACGCGGTATAAGACAAAAAACAGTGCGCAGGATGCCCACGAGGCGATACGTCCGACCAGTGTATTCATGAAGCCCGAACAGATCAAGGGCAGCCTGACTACCGAACAGTATAAGCTCTACCGGTTGATTTGGAGCCGGTTTGTCGCCAGCCAGATGACCAGCGCCGTATATGACAGCGTCACGATTGATGTGGTGTCGGCGGGTTATGTTTTCAGAGCAACGAACTCCGTCGTTAAATTTGCCGGCTTTACGGCGGTTTACGAAGAAGGCCGCGACGATGAAAAAGAGGAAAACGACTCACCGCTGCCCGAGCTTGAGAAGGGTGAACCGCTGAAGCTCGAGGATATTAAAAACGAACAGAAATTCACACAGCCGCCTTCCCGCTATACGGAAGCTACGCTCATTAAGGCGATGGAGGAAACAGGTGTCGGCCGCCCGAGTACGTACGCACCGACAATCTCGACGATACTGGACCGGGAATATGCCGTCAAGGAAGGGCGTTTTCTCCGTCCGACGGCGCTGGGTGATGTCGTTACCAGCCTTATGAAGGCACATTTTTCCGATATCGTCGACTTAAAATTCACCGCCAGAATGGAAGAAGCCCTGGACAGCGTTGAAAAGGGCAACAGGGAATGGCAAAGCATCCTCGCCGATTTTTACAGTGGTTTTGCAGCGTCAATCGAGAATGCCGAAACAGCTCTGGAAGGCGAAAGGATTAGAATACCCGACGAGGTGTCCGAGGAGGTGTGCGATCTCTGCGGAAAGCAGATGGTCGTCAAGTCCGGGCGCTTCGGCCGCTTTCTGGCATGTCCGGGATACCCGGAATGCAGCTTCACAAAACCCCTGGTTGTGGAAATGCCGGGTCGATGCCCAAAGTGCCAGAGCAGGATACTCAAGCGTACATCTAAAAACGGTTACACATATTATGCCTGTGAGAAATTAAAGGACTGCGGCTTCATGACATGGGATGTGCCCACCAAGGAAAACTGTCCGGAATGCGACCATACGATGTTTAAGAAGTCGGGCCGGGGTTTCAAGAAGCCTTTCTGCGCCAATGCAGCATGCCCGAATTTCCTGCCGGAGGATAAACGGGGTTATCCGAAGAAGCAGCAGACACAGACTGAAGATAAATCGGTCGACCAGAAAAAGGTGCAAACCGAAAAAATAAAAAAACAGGCTGCAGGGAAAACCGCTCCGAAGAAAACAGAAAAAAAGAAGCAGGCCGCGCGGAAGCCGACAGAAACCGGCAGAAAATAATGAATGCAAGTGTTGTAGGTGCAGGCCTGGCCGGCTGTGAGGCGGCCTGGCAGTTGGCGCAGCGGGGGATCTGCGTTGAACTCATAGAAATGAAGCCCGACAAAAAAACACCGGCGCACGTAGCGGATGATTTCTGTGAGCTGGTTTGTTCCAACTCTATGCGCGGTGATGAGCTGACGAATGCCGTGGGACTTTTGAAAGAAGAAATGCGCCGGCTTGACAGCCTCATTATGGAATGCGCCGATAAGACGCGGCTGCCCGCGGGCGGTGCGCTTGCGGTGGACCGGACAAGCTTTGCCAGAATGGTTACAGAAAAAATCAAAGGGCATCCGCTGATTACCTGTGTATCTCGCGAACAGGTTACAATCCCCGAAGGCAGGGTCATTATAGCCACAGGACCCCTGACGTCGGACGCCCTGGCCGGGCAGCTTGACGCTCTGCTCAAAGGCACGGGGTATTTAAGCTTTTATGACGCAGCGGCGCCCATTATCACATTTGAGAGCGTCGATATGGAGAGCGCGTATTTCGCCTCCCGATACGGAAAAGGAACGGCGGACTACATCAACTGCCCGATGACCGAGGCGGAATACCGGGCGTTCCAGACCGAACTGGCAAATGCCGAGGAAGCGACCGTTCACGGCTTTGAAGACGCCGGTGTCTTTGAGGGGTGTATGCCGATTGAGATTATGGCGCGCCGTGGTACCGATACGATGCGCTTCGGTCCGATGAAACCTGTGGGACTCCATGACCCGAAGACGGGGAGAGAACCCTACGCTGTCGTCCAGCTTAGGCGTGACAATACCGAAGGAACGCTTTATAATATCGTCGGATTCCAAACGCATTTGAAATTCGGCGAGCAGAAACGCGTCTTTTCCATGATACCGGCACTCAGAAGCGCCGAGTTTATCCGCTACGGTGTTATGCACCGCAATACCTTTATAGATTCTCCGCGTCTTCTGGACAGGTATTACAGACTCAGAGGCGAAGAGCGCATCAGTTTTGCCGGGCAAATGACCGGTGTTGAAGGATATGTTGAATCGGCTGCCTCCGGTCTTCTTGTGGGCATCGAGACAGCGCGGGAGTTAAAGCAGCAGCCGCCTGTGGACTTCCCGCAGGAGACGGCCATCGGTGCGCTGGCGCTGTATGTCTCCGGTGGTTCCGTGGCGGAATTTCAGCCGATGAACATAAATTACGGGATCATAAGCCCCCCGGGGCAAAAGATTCGCGGCAAAAGAAACAGGAATATGGCAATATCTCAGAGATCTCTTGAAATCATTGAGCACATCCGAGCGGGAGGAGAGCACACATGAAGATTATTGTAGATGCTATGGGCGGCGACAACGCGCCGATTGAGATCGTAAGAGGTGCAATCGCGGCGTGCGAAGAATATAAAACGGAGATTATCCTGACGGGTAAAGGTGAGGAGATTCTCAGGTCATTGGAAAAAATGGGCCGCAAAGAGCTTCCGCGCGGGATAGAGATCATGAATGCCAATGAGGTCATCACAATGGATGAGGACCCTGTTACTGCTGTCCGTGAGAAAAAGGATTCGTCAATGATTGTCGGCTTAACCATGCTCCGGGACGGGCTGGGTGACGCCATGGTTTCCGCCGGTAGCACCGGCGCGCTTCTATCGGGCTCGACGCTGCTGGTCAAGCGAATCAGAGGCATCCGCCGTGCCGCGTTGGCCCCTGTATTGCCGCTCAATGAAAAAGGCGTCGTCCTCATTGACTGCGGTGCTAATGCCGAGTGTACGCCGGAATATCTGCTGCAGTTCGCATATATGGGCACATTTTACGCCGAGCGTGTACTGAAGATAGAAAAGCCCCGCGTGGGTCTTTTGAATATTGGTACGGAACGTATTAAGGGAACAGCTTTGCAGATTGGGGCATATGGCCTTCTTGAAGAGGCGGCAAAAGACGGCTCCATCAATTTTATCGGCAATGTGGAATCTAAAGGAATTACAAACAACGAATGCGATGTCGTTGTCTGCGATGGGTATACCGGCAACATTCTGCTCAAGTCCATCGAGGGCACATCCTCATTTTTAATGCGTGAGATCAGGAACGTATTTATGAAAAATTCCACCACAAAGCTGGCGGCGGCACTCTTGAAAAGGCATTTTATGGAATTAAAGGAGCGCGTGAACGCCGATAAAATCGGCGGTACAGCCCTCCTGGGGATTGCAAAGCCTGTCGTTAAAGCCCATGGCTCCTCAAATGCCCACGCATTGAAAAGTGCAATATATCAGGCAATCAGCACAGTAAACGCCGGAATTGCAGAGGATATACAAAACAATATCGAGCGAATGAAAATTGCTGAAATGTCTGAAAAAACGAATGAAAAATCATTATGAAAAACAGTTGACAAATACTATGCATCGTTTTAATATTTCAACAGTGAGGGGAATGCTCACTTATGTACGCGGTTGGAAACAGCAATACTGACCGCTTATCAGTAGCTATTGAGGTGATAAATAGTGATATTTGAAAGACTGCGTGCCATTATTTCCGAGCAGTTTGCAGTCAGCGAGGATTCCATTGATATGGATACTTCTTTTACAGATGATCTAGGGGCCGATTCTCTTGATGTGGTTGAACTGACGATGGCGCTTGAGGAGGAATTCGACATTCCTGAAACGGAGGAAGAGGTCCTGTACAAGCTCGTTACCGTCGGAGATGTATTTAAATACATCTCAAGCAAAATCGATTAATTGAGCTTCGAGCCTGGGCGGGTAATCACCCGCCCTTATTTATTAGCACAAGGTATGGATTTATATGGAAAAGCTTGAAAAGAAACTTGACTACACATTCCGGGACAGGATGCTGCTTAATGAAGCGCTGACGCACAGCTCCTGGGCTAACGAAAACAAGAGAAGCGGCGCTGAGAGCAACGAACGCCTCGAGTTTTTGGGGGATTCTGTACTCGGTTTTGCGGTTGCTGAATATCTTTACCGTAATGAACCAAAAATGCCTGAGGGTCAGATGACGCGCTTGCGGGCTGAGCTTGTCTGCGAAAAAAGCCTGGCGGCGGCGGCGTTCCAATTGGAGCTGGGTAAGCATCTCCGGCTGGGACGGGGAGAGGAGCTGAGCGGTGGCAGGAGACGCCCGTCCATCCTGGCGGATGCCTTTGAAGCCGTCGTTGCCGCTGCCTTTCTCGACGGCGGGATCGAGCCGGTGAAATCCATAGTGATGCGCTATGTTATGTCTCATTATAAAGAAGGCGAAACGGGCGGATATGATTATAAAACTGTTCTGCAGGAGCTTATACAGAGGAAGAGCGGACAGGTGCTCTCCTATCATCTGACAGGCGAAAGCGGCCCGGACCATATGAAGCTCTTTGCTGTGGAGGTTCGGCTCAACGGCCAGGTCAAGGGCGAGGGTACAGGCAAAAACAAAAAAGAAGCGGAGCAGGCCGCCGCGAAAATCGCTTATGAAGAGATGACGAAATGAAGCCAAAGCGCCACGTGATTCCTGTTTTCGTTCCGCATCTCGGCTGCCCGAACGAGTGTGTTTTCTGTAACCAGCGACGGATATCCGGTATGCTCGAGCCGGCAGCCCCTGGGACGGTCAGACGTGTTATTGATAATTTACCGGAGATGCCGGACGAAGCGGAAAAGCAACTGGCTTTTTACGGCGGCAGCTTTACGGCGATTCCGGTTTGGCAGCAAGAAGCGCTGCTTGAAGCGGCGCAGCCGTTTTTAACAAAATACAAGAACGCGAGCCTCCGGATATCGACGCGGCCGGATCACATCGACGAAGAGACGCTCAGGCGGCTTTCGCTTGACGGTGTCGCGACAATAGAGCTGGGTGCGCAGTCGATGAGTAACGAGGTATTGGCAGCCTCCAGGCGCGGCCATACGGCGCAGGATGTCGCAGATGCCGCGCGCCTTATTAAGCAGTCGGGGTTTGAACTGATACTCCAGATGATGACCGGGCTGCCGGGGGATACGCCGGATAAATCGATTGATACGGCAAAAAAGCTCATTGCTCTTGAGCCGGACGGTGTGCGGATATATCCGTCTGTCGTGATACGGGACACGAAGCTCCATGACATGTGGCGGAATGGCGAATACACTGAACACACCGTTGAGGATGCTGTCAGCCTATGTGCCGTCATCTGTGAGCTGTTTGAAAAGGCGAATATTCCAGTTATTAGGCTGGGGCTCAATCCTACAGAGGATCTCTCAGGGGGTGATGCGATTTGCGGTGCTTATCATCCGGCGCTGGGAGCGCTTGTACAGTCACGCGTTTATCTGAACAGAGCCCGGCAACTGCTGAGGCACAGGGGTGATACCATGCATATAAAGAAACTTACGCTTGGGGTCCCGCCGTGGCGCGTCTCCGCTATGACAGGGCACAGGCGGAGCAATGTCGAAACGCTGGAGCGCGAATTCGGCATCACGAGGATCAGCGTCGCGGCTGTGGATGCCACTGAACAGGAAATCGTCATTATGAGCATTGAAAATAAACTGTAAAAAGTATATAATGATTTAAATATGAGGTAATAATTTGAAATCAAAACTTCGTAATCAGAGCGTGATAGTTTTGATTTCAAATTTTATAATGACAGACAGAAACTAATGAACTGGGCGGTGGTTTGAATTGTATTTAAAGTCGTTAGAAATTCAGGGCTTTAAATCATTCCCGGAAAAGACGAAGCTGACGTTTGAAAAGCCGGTTACTGCTATTGTCGGACCCAACGGCAGCGGGAAGTCCAACATATCTGACGCCATTCTGTGGGTGATGGGCGAGCAGTCTACACGGAATCTCCGCGGCGGAAAGATGGAGGACGTCATTTTCGGAGGAACAGTGAAGCGGCCTCAGGTCGGCTTCGCGGAGGTATCCCTGATTTTGGATAATTCCGACCGCGCCCTTGATTTGGACTATACTGAGGTTATGATCACGCGGCGGTATTACCGTTCCGGCGAGAGCGAATACTTTATTAACCGCCAGCTTGTCCGTCTGAAGGATTTGAGCGAGCTGTTTATGGATACCGGGCTTGGCCGTGAGGGTTACAGCATCATAGGACAGGGCAAGATCGATGCTATCCTGTCGGCTAAAAGTACAGACCGGCGCGAGATATTCGAGGAGGCCGCCGGTATTTCGCGTTTCCGTCACCGGAAAGAGGAGTCTGAGCGAAAGCTTGAACGTACCGATGAGAATCTGGTACGCATCAACGACAAGATTTCGGAATTGGCACTGCAGGTGGAGCCACTGAGGGAACAGTCGGAGATCGCCCGGAAATATCTGCTGTTGAGGGATGAACTGCGCGGCCTTGAAATATCGGTCTGGATGGACAGCCTCGAAAATCTACAGGAGCAGGGCAGAAAGGCGGAGTCGGATTACCGGAGCGCACTTGAGCAAAAAAATAAGATCAGTGATGAGATCGATTCATATTATGAAAATTCCCAGTCCTTCTCCGACAAAATGCATGAAAAGGACGTGGAGCTTGACGAGCTGCGCCGGACAATATCCGAGCATGAGGCGCGGTGCGCCGAGCTTGACAGCGCCACGGCCGTTCTGAAATCAAAACTGGAAAACAATATCAGCGAATCCGACCGGGTGGGTCGTGAGCTGGATGAGCAGGAAGGCCGCGACGGCGGCATTAAAGCACAGATCGACGAGCGTGAGCAGAGAATCAACGAGATCGAGTCCGAGAAGACTATGCTGGCCGGGAAGACTGAAAAACTCTTTCAGGAACAGCAGGCGCTTGCGGATACAGTGGGAGAATCATCGAAACGGGTTGGCGAACTCGTGGTTGAGGAGAATGCGCTGCTGTCCCGCGTCAGCGACACCAAAGCGCGCCTGTCGGCGTTGGCCTCAACGGCGCAGGAGCTGTACGACAGGGAAAACACGTTGGCGCAGGACGCCGTGGCGGCAACTGAAAAGCACACAGCGCTGGAAGATGAAGCACGCGCATGCGCGGAGGAACTGGGGCGCGCGAAAGAAGAACTGCAAAGCCTGAAAAATGTTATCGGCGGTTATGCCATGCGTGTGGAAGGCCGGAGAAAAAAGGCCGAAGACGCCGGCGACAAAAAAATAAAGCTTGAAATGGAGATGAATTCGCTCCGGTCCCGTATCAGTCTTCTGACAGAGATGGAGAGGGATTATCAGGGGTATTCGAAAGCCGTCAAGCTTGTGATGCAGGAGTCGAGGCGGGGCATACTTAAGCATATACACGGCACGGTGGCGGGCTTAATAAAAACAGACGACAAATACACCGTCGCCATTGAAACTGCACTTGGCGGCGCCGCGCAGCATCTCATTGTCGATACCGAGGAGGACGGCAAGGAGGCCATCAATTACCTCAAGCGCCGGGACGGCGGACGGGCGACGTTCCTGCCGATTTCAACCATTCGCGGGAGTGTTCTTGACAATCGCGGTCTCGAGCGGGAAACGGGCTATGAGGGGCTTGCGATTAATCTGGTTCGCTACGATGAAAAATACGCG
>CAZVLO010000054.1:0-6194 GCA_964628265.1 uncultured Papillibacter sp. | reverse complement strand
CTTCTGGGAAGAGTCGTC
Source organism: uncultured Papillibacter sp. (assembly GCA_964628265.1). GTDB lineage: Bacteria > Bacillota > Clostridia > Oscillospirales > Oscillospiraceae > Sporobacter. Next base: position 6,176 of record CAZVLO010000054.1, on the reverse strand, counting down.
ATTGCGGAGTCTCTTGATGACGCCATACGGATTGCCAGAAAGAACAGCAACAGCTTCCGCATCGTCACACTGGACGGACAGATACTCAACGCCGGGGGGGCCATGACGGGCGGCTCCGCTTCGGGAAACGCGGGTATACTATCACGGGCTAACGAGCTCAAGCAGCTCTCCGCTCAGGAGAAACTCCTTGAGGAAGCCACCGCTCGCGCTGAACGGGAGCATCACGATGCCCTGAGAGAAAAAAACGCGGCGGAATACGAGCTGGAGACCTCAAACGCCGAGGCGCGCGTCATTGAGGACAAGGTTCTGAAGCTTGAAAATAACATGGGTCATTTTGAAATGCTTCTTGAGGCGTCGGACGGGAATCTTGAATCGCTGAAAACAGAGTCGGCGTTACTGGCCGGCAGGATATCCGGAAACGCAGAGGAAACGGTAGCCATTCGGGAAGAAATAACATCCATGGAAAACCGGCTGGCCGAAATACGATCACAGATTGCACGAGACACGGAGGGGCAGGAGGTTCTCTCCAGAGAGCGAGACAGGCTTTCCAACGCACTGTCGGAGATCCGCGCTCTTGAAGCATCCTTTGACGCAGAACGGGATGCGCTGAAAAAGGCTGTCGCCGAGCTTTCTGAGCTGCGCGGCGTTCTGACGGGCGGGCGTCAGCAGCAGATAGATTTCCTGGAGGAACTGAAAGCAAAGCGCGAAGAGATACAGGATGAGATTTCCGAAAAAGCGGTGTCACGGGGTGTGCTCTCGGAGCAAATCAAATATATGAAGGAGCAGTCCGCAACCATCACAGCGGAGAAGCTGGAGCTGGAGGCCGAGCGGAACCGCCGCGATAAGACAATCCAGGACAAGAACCACGAGCTTCTGGAGCTGGAAAGGGAATGCGCGCGTCTGGAGCAGAAGAAGCTGACGGCTGGACTGGAGGAAAAGCTGATCATAGATCGACTCTGGGACACCTATGAAATAAGCCGTACGGCAGCAATGTCCGTCCGGCAGGAATTACAGAGCGTGCCGGAAGCAAAGCGCCGCGTCGCGGAGCTAAAAAAGGAAATCTCGGCGCTTGGCAATCCCAACATCGGCGCAATCGAGGAGTTTGACCGGGTCAATACACGCTACACATATTTGACGGACCAGCGGGACGATGTGGAAACAGCGAAGACGGAGCTTCTGGAGATAATCAAAGATATAACTAACGAAATGCGCACGCTGTTTGCCCGGGAATTTGAGGTCATATGTGGGAGCTTCAAAGAGACTTTTCTGGAGTTTTTCGGCGGCGGTCAGGCGTCGCTGGAGCTTGAGGATCCCGATGATATCTTAAACTGTGGTATCGAGATCAAGGTGCAGCCGCCGGGAAAATCCCTCAAGACGCTCACGCTGCTGTCCGGTGGAGAGAAAGCATTTGTCGCCATCGCTCTTTACTTTGCCATTTTAAAGGTCAGACCGACGCCCTTTGTTGTTATGGACGAGATCGAAGCTGCGCTGGACGAGGCCAATGTGCTGCGCTTTGCCGAGAATATGCGCAAAATGTCGGTGAAGACCCAGATGATCGTTATCACCCACCACCGTGGGACAATGGAAGAAGCCGATATGCTGTACGGCGTTACCATGCAGGAGCAGGGTGTTTCACGCGTGATCAGTATCGATCTGGAAGAAGCCGAAAAAACACTGAAGAAGGAAGCATAATATAGACGCGTCCGTTTGAAACAAAAATGATGCAAGTTTACTATAACGTATTGGAGTGACACCTTTGGGGTTTTTAGACAAAATCAGAGAAGGTTTGGCTAAGACAAAAAAGAACATATCTGTTCAGCTCACCAGCATGTTTGCGTCCTTTACCGGGGCCAACGAGGAGTTTTTCGAGGAGCTTGAAGAGACACTTATCCTGGCGGACCTGGGCGTTGAGACAACGGAAAAAGCTGTTTCAAAGCTAAGGGAGGCTACGAAACGCGAGGGATATCTGAAAGGCGAGGACATTCAGCGGGAACTGGGAAACATCCTGACGGAAATTATTGATATCGACTGCAGCGGATTGAAGCTGGAGACCAAGCCATCCGTCATTCTGACGATCGGAGTCAACGGCGTCGGCAAGACAACGACGATCGGAAAGCTGGCGCTGAAATACAAAGGCGAGGGTAAAAAGGTCCTGCTTTGCGCCGGCGACACGTTCCGGGCAGCGGCTGCAGAGCAGCTGACTGTCTGGGCACAGCGGTCCGGTGCCGAGATCGTGCGCCACGAGGAGGGTTCTGATCCTGCGTCTGTCATCTTTGACGGTATCGCGGCGGCAAAGGCACGCGGCTCTGATATCATCATCTGCGATACGGCGGGTCGGCTGCACAATAAATCCAATCTCATGAACGAGCTGAATAAAATCAGCCGCATCATCGACCGGGAGCTGCCGGGTGCCGACAGAGAAACACTTCTTGTCATCGACGCGACCACAGGTCAGAACGGACTGATACAGGCACGGGAATTCAAGGAGACGGCAGGAATCACCGGTCTAGTCCTTACGAAGCTGGACGGGACTGCGAAAGGTGGTATCGTCTTCGCCATTGCCGACAGGCTGCAGGTGCCCGTCAAGCTGATCGGTATCGGAGAAAAGCCGGAGGACCTCATTGAATTTGACGCCCGGACCTTTGTGGAGGCACTGCTGAAATGACGTTTATTATGGCGAGCAACAACGAAGATAAAATAAAAGAAATGCGAACCATCCTGTCGGATCTGGGCTTCAGCGTCATTTCCCAGAGAGACGCAGGCATCACGCTGGAGGTCGAAGAGACAGGAGAGACGTTTTATGACAACGCCTGCCTGAAAGCTGAAGCAGTGATGAAATCCTCCGGCATGCCTGCCATTGCGGACGATTCGGGCCTGATGGTGGAGGTGCTGAACGGCGAGCCGGGTGTGCGCTCAAAACGATACGGGGGAGAAGGTCTGACAGATAAAGGCAGAAACACTCTCCTTCTCCGGACATTGGAATCGGAGGAACATCGGGCGGCAAAATTCGTCTCATCCATTGTCTGCGTTTTTCCGAGCGGCGATATTGTTTCCGCCGAAGGTGACTGTGGTGGCGCGATTTTGCGCGAGCCGAGAGGGAACGGCGGTTTTGGGTATGACCCGGTGTTTTTTGTCACCGAATTGGGAAAAAGCATGGCGGAGTTGACACCGCAGGAAAAAAACCGTATTTCCCACAGGGGAAAGGCACTGCGGGCTTTTGAGCCGAAGCTCCTGGACTATATGAAGAAAGCGGGTTACGCATCATGCTGAACAGTGCACAGAGGGCGCAGCTGCGCGGGAGGGCAAACTCCCTGGATACTATTTTACAAATAGGAAAAGGCGGTATTACGGATAACATTGTCACACAGGCGTCGGACGCGCTGACGGCCAGAGAACTGATCAAGGGCCGGGTTCTGGAATCTTCCATGCTCTCGGCGCGGGAAGCTGCAGACGAACTGTCCAGGCTGTGCGGAGCCGATACTGTTTTTACCATCGGTTCGCGTTTTGTTTTGTACAGGGAAAACCGTGAATTACCGAAAGAGAAAAGAATAAAACTTGTTAAGTGAGTGATTTTATTGAGGCTTGGGATTTACGGCGGTACTTTCAATCCGCCGCACATCGGGCATGTCAGGGCGGCAGCGGCAGCCGCAGAACAGCTGAAGCTCGATGTCCTGCTGGTCATACCAGCGGGGATACCGCCCCATAAAGCGCTGCCGCCGGGCACGCCGGCCATACCTGACAGGATGGCGCTGGCGCGAATGTCGTTTGCTGGTCTTCGAGGTGCCGAAGTCACCGATATTGAGATTAGTAAGGAAGGCATAAGCTATACGGCGGAGACAGTGGAGGATGTCATAACCATGTACCCCGGTTATGATATATTTCTTATCATGGGGTCGGATATGTTCCTTTTACTGGAGACATGGCGCGATACGAAGCGTCTGTTGGCGCACGCTACGCCCGCAGTCCTTTCCAGAAAAGACGGAGACAACCGGGAAATACGAGAATACGCTGAAAGAATTCTGAATAACTACAGCACAAAAACCGTAATCATCGAAAATGACGTGACGGAAATATCATCAACAGAGCTCCGCGGGCTTCTGCCGATGCGCGGCGGGGTAGAGTATATTGATGATTCCGCGTACGCTTATATTATAAAGAAAAGACTGTACGGTGCAAAGGCCGATTGGGAATGGCTGAGGAGACAGGTATTCAATGCGATGAAACCGAATCGAATACCGCACACTCTCGGCTGTGAGACGGAGGCAGTCAAGCTGGCCGCACGCTGGGGCGCAGACTTGGATGAAGCCCGTGAAGCCGCAATTTTACATGATATCACTAAGCATCTGGAGCTGGAGGCTCAGTTGCAACTATGCATAAAATATGGTATTATGACTGACGATGTCGAAATGGCGGAGCCCAAGCTCCTCCATGCAAAAACGGGTGCTGCGGTCGCCCGGGACTTATACGGCGCCTCTCAATCGGTGTACGACGCAATTTTCTGGCACACCACAGGCAGGGCGGATATGTCCTTACTGGAAAAAACTATTTACATCGCCGATTATATTGAACCGACCAGGGATTTCAGCGGACTGGATAAGCTGAGAAGTCTCGCGTACAGTGATCTTGACGCGACTGTTGTCTTGGGTCTGCAAATGAGTATAGATGACTTGAGGTCACGCGGCATTGCGCCGCATCAGCGGACAGCCGAGGCTTTGGCTTGGCTTATTGAATACCGCTGGCAGCAATAAGGGGATTAAGATATGAAATTATCTGGCAATAAAAGGAACGGGCGCTACGCTGTCGGCAGCAATCGACGTCAGGTGTCTTCAGCAGTGAACAGCCAAAAAGAGCACAATCGTGTAAATGGGACCACCAGGAAAAAGAGAAAATCCAGACACGCAGGAAAAATAGTGATTTCGTTTTTAGTCGTCATAATAGCGTTGGGCGCCACCATATACAGCGTTTACAAGGTCGGCGTCAGACCTCCCGATATGAAGCCGAAAGACCCAATCAACAACCCGCCCAGCGGCGTATCGCCGACAGTGGGAATGGAGATACCGGATGCTGTCTCGTCAGGTAGAAAGGGCACCCAATACACCTTTGTGCTCCTTGGGTTTGACGACGGAAACGGTAATTCGGATACGATAATGGTTGTAAACTTCGATGTGGACAATTATAAGCTGAACATTGTCAGTATCCCGCGGGACACACTGGTAAACGTCAAATGGAGCACAAAAAAAGCAAACACCTTTTACGCAAACAGCGGCATTGAGGGTGTTGTCAGCGGACTTTCCGATGTTCTTGGTTTCCATGTGGACTTTTACGTGCAGGTCAATCTGAAGGCGTTTGCTGCGCTGGTCGACGCCATTGATGGCGTTTATTACGATGTGCCGAAAAATATGCGTTATTCAGATCCCTCCCAGGATCTCGAGATCAATCTGGAGGCAGGCCCGCAGCTTCTGGACGGGAAAAAGGCTCTTCAGCTCGTACGGTGCAGAAGCGTTTACTCCAACGCCGATATCGGCAGGATTGAAACACAGCAGGGTTTCCTGAAAGCCGCCGCCGAGCAGATACTGGCAAATCAGAATAAGCTGGACATCACGGAGCTGGCCTCCATATTCATCAAGAATGTGAAGACGGATCTTGATTTGGGCGAGATTATATGGCTTGGTAAGGAGTTTTATAAAATGGACTCCGCGAATATCAGCTTTGATACGATTCCGGCCAACTATTATGATACCGTCAATAAGATTTCGTACTGCACCATTAATGTTAATGACTGGCTTAAAATGCTCAACGAGAAAATATATCCATATGACGAGGAAATTAAGGCAGAGGATCTCAGCATCCTGACCCGTGACGCCAACGGCAAGCTCTATGTCACGAACGGCGTTTGGGCGGGCAGCAAGTCCTGGGGTTCCGGCGGCGGTTCTTCCGGCAGCGCTGCAAGCCCGTCACCGAAACCCAGCCAGAGCCCGAGCCCGAGCCCCGGTTCATCACCGAGCCCCAATCCCAACGACATATCACCCAGTTCTGGTGTGGGGGACGGGGACACTAGCCCGGATGTCAGTCCGGATGAGCCGGACTTAGATACCTCGCCGAGCCCGAGCCCGACACCGAGCCCGACACCGAACCCGACACCGAGCCCGAGTCCGAGTCCGAGTCCAACACCGAGC
>CAZVLO010000053.1:20041-20693 GCA_964628265.1 uncultured Papillibacter sp. | reverse complement strand
TGCTCAAAGCCGCTTTCATGGATAACCTGAAAGCGGCTTTGTCTACAGTCTGAAAGGCAGCGGAAATATTCCGCTGCCTTTTGACGTTATGGCATGAGGGAAGGATCAGGGGATTCGGGCGGGGAGGTTGATGCCGGCGGCTCCATGGGTTCATCAGTGGGTTGGACAGGTTCGTCGGTGGGTTCAGCAGGTTCGTCGGTGGGTTCGCCTGTTGGGGACTCCGAAGGCTCGATGGGCGGCGACGGCACAACAAGCTGGTAATAGAATTCGAAGACATTTTTAAGCGGATCATCTGTAATCGTGATCGTCTTTTCGTATTGTAAAACGACTTCGTATCCAGGGATGATATTGGCTTTTTCTGTGATGTTCTTACCCTTGATTGCTGCTTTGTCAGTGATCTCGTACAGGATGTCGCCGTCGACCGTAACGCCTCTGACTGTATAAGGGACCTCTGCGTCAACGCCCGGTATCGGCGCAAGATACGTGTCGGCGGGCGTTGAGAAATCTCGCCATTCAAGCCCCTCGTGGACAAGCGTCATGACGTTTTTCCAGAGCCGTGAAGCCGGATTGAAGCTGACGCGCATTCTCGCGGGAATTTCAAAACCGGTCCAGACAACAGGCAGTCCGGGGTCTTTCTTTAGTTGCAGGCCGG
>CAZVLO010000053.1:19601-19970 GCA_964628265.1 uncultured Papillibacter sp. | reverse complement strand
ACAGCGACGTAGTATGGAGTATAGCCCACGAACCAGCGGTCCTTGTTGTCTGTCGTCGTACCTGTCTTGCCGGCAGCCGGCATGAGTTTCCCGAGGTTGGCTCCGACGCCTGTTCCACTGTTCACCGCGTCGCGCAGCATACTGGTAACCCAGTAGGCGGTCGTCTCGCTGATGGCGATTGTTGTATCCGGCTTGTTGTCAAGTACAACCGTCTTGTTATCCGATGCGAAGACCTTTGTATATGTTCTGAGATGGTTGACAAGACCTTTGTTGGTAAACATGGTATAAGCGGTGGCCATTTCACGGACTGTGACACCATTTGTCAGCTGGCCCAGTGCCATCGGCGCGTAATCGCTGTCGAACGGATTC
>CAZVLO010000053.1:9329-19591 GCA_964628265.1 uncultured Papillibacter sp. | reverse complement strand
AGTTTGTTGGTCATAAAGTCATATGATACGGCAGGCGTCAGCAGATCGACGACCTGCGCTGCAATCGTATTTTTAGATCTAATAACAGCTGTCCTGACATTGAGGACACCATTGCTGTACTGCTGGTCGTCATTTTTCGGCATCCATGTGGTGCCGGAGAGCGTGACGTCTGCGCTGTCCTCAAACCGCGTTTCAGGTGTGATCTTATTGTATTCAATGGCGGGTGCGTAGACGCTCAGGGGCTTGATGGATGAGCCCGGAGGACGCTGGCTCTGTGTTGCCTTGTTATAAAGCCGGTTGGCGGTCTTTTCTCCGACACCGCCTTCCAGAGCAAGGATTTCGCCGGTGTACGGGTCTGCGAGCACAATGGAGGATTGTATCTGCTGACTCGAACCGCCGACCTCGGGTATTTGGCTGAGATCCTGATAAATGCTGTCTACTTTCGCCTGTATGTCAGGGTTAAGTGTGCTGTAAATGCGTAAACCGTTTTTGAACAAAAGGTCCGACGCTGCCCTTCTGGACAAATCCTTTTGCTCCATCAGATCGGCGATAATATCCTCTATGACAGCTTCCTCAAACCAGGTATAAATGACGTTATCGTTGGAGTTGTTTTCACCCTTCTGGAAGACAAGCTTCTGATTCTTGGCCTCTTCCATTTCCTTTTCATCGATATAGCCAAATTCGAGCATTTTCGCCAGGATGAGTTCCTGCCGTTCCTTGTTGCCTTCCTTGCTGATGTAAGGGTTATATTTTGAAGGATTATTTGTTATCCCGATGATCGATGCGCATTCAGCCAGCGTGAGCTCCTGGATGTCCTTGCCAAAATAGTAGTCGGCCGCGGCACCCAGGCAGTAACCTTCGTCAGATTTTTAATGAGCTGCTGTGTGATTGTGGAGCCGCCGAAGTTGTCCTTCATACTGAGAAACATATTGACGAAAGCCGCGGACGTCCTGTACCAGTCAACGCCGTTATGCTTGTAAAAGCGCTGGTCCTCGATGGCGACAAGGGCGTGTTCGGCATATTTCGGGATATCGTCGTAATTAACCCATTTCCTGTATTCGTCGCTTTGAATCATGACGGACTGCTTGTATTCGTCCGTCGCGGGGTCTTTATAATAAATAAAGCTGGATTCGTTCAGTCTTTGATCCTCAAGACTGATATCGAGCTCCGAGGTCAGGTTTGTCTGGATGTATACCGTAAAAATACAGGCGAAAATAATAGCGGTTGTCACACCGATAAGGGCAATGGTGCCGAAGATTTTCAGCAATAAAACGATAACGCCTCCAGCTGTCCGAGCCGTTGTTTTCGCTACCTTTTTCACCTTGTATTTTTTGTCTGAAGTCAAGCTGATCACCTCAATTTGCGTGACATTATTATGATATATTATAGCTATTGTACCACATGTGTCAATTTTATTTTTGTAAATAAATAAATGCTGAGTAAAATGGCATAGAGCTGGATTAATATGGGAATAATGATGTTGCGGAATTGTAATTGAAAGGTTGTGATTACATGATGAATAACGCATTGAGAAGGATGGTTTTATACATTGCCGTCCTGGCATCGGTGGTAATGATTTTTGCTCTGGTGATCACTGCCGTTTTTCAAAGAGCATCGGCGGATACTGCCGCCGTGTTTACGGAGACCCAGGGCAATAACAATTATTGGGTGCGTTCGCACAACGGACATATCGCCGTATATAATAATAAGGCAGACAACTCGCCTATGATTGAAACGGTGATTGATGTCGAGGGCCTCAGAGCTGTTGACAGAATACTGCTTGAAACAGGCATCGGAGCGGCTACTTATGAGGATGTCCTAAAGCTGCTTGAAGACTTCGGGTCATAAGTGACGCAGGCAGCCTGACACTTGATTAATCCGGTTAGGAAGAGTATTATAGATAGCGCAATCGAGTATTGTGCTATATTTTTTTAAGACGACAAGTCTTGCTTTCGGAGGTTCTTATGAACGATCAGTACGGCAACGATTTTATATCCGTCACAGATGACGACGGGAATGAATTTGAACTGGAGCATCTGGACACAATAGAATTTGAAGACGCGCTGTACATGGCCTTTTTGCCCGCAGACATGGATGAAAATGATGAGGACTACGGTATCGTCATTCTGAAGGTCATCGAAGAAAACGGTGAGGAGATCCTGGCGACCATCGATGACGACCGGGAGATGGAGACCGTTTACAACAAGTTTATGGAGCAGCTCTTCAGTGAAGAGGCTGAAACGGACATCTGATCCGGGTATTTCCAATGTGAAGAATGTCTGAATATCCAGTATTTTGCGGTGATTGCAGACATTGAAATATGAGACCCTGTATGGTAGAATCAAGTTACCCTGCGGTGTGCGTGATAGGCTTTTTTAAACCCACATTATTTATAAGGGATTCCGATCTCTGACGGCGAATTGCAGGCCTCCCGGAGAACGCTGAGCGCTCTTTGGATGTTGGAAGCAGAGCAGCCTGCAGGAGGAAACCCACCTGCCAAGTTGTGCAGGTTATAAATGGGCTTACACGGCACGGTGGGGTACGTTTATTGTACACAGATTCCTTATCATATTGAGCAAAATATGTAAATTAATTAAGAACAGTAGTTGATATAGCTTGAAAGAGGGATAACTTTCGGTTATAATAACTCCTGTTATAAATTTTTATACATTTCGAGCTTTCAGCTGTTGTAAAGCAACTTTTTAAAGGACCCTACATATAAAAGAAGGTAAAAGAAGGATGACGGACATATGAGTGCAGCGCATAAAAACACAAAACGGAATGCCGATGGATTTGATTCCGGGAAAAAAATGAAAAGAAAAGGCGAAAATGTTGACGGCTCAAAAAGGTTGGCCAGAATTGCCGGTATTACCGCAATTGTTGTCGTCGTTTTATTTTTGATCTCGCTTTTTGTTGGCTCCAATTTTTTCAGGAAGAAATTCACAGCGGTGTCGATTGACAATGTCAAATATTCCATAACTGACTTTAACTATTATTATGAAAATGTTTATATACAATACTACAACGCCATGAGCGGTGCCGGTGATTTCGGGAGCTCAATGCTGCCCAGCCGGGATACGCCGCTGAAGAGCCAGATATATAATGAAGAGACTGGGGAAACCTGGTCGGATTTCTTTGAAAAAATGGCTCTGGAACAGATGAAGGAAGACAATAAGATCTGTCTTGAAGCCCAAAAAGCCGGATATCAGCTGACGGACGAGATAAAAGCCGAGATGGAAGCCGAGATTGAAAACCTGAGATCAGCGGGTTATGCCACCGGATACTCTAATTTCAACGACTACCTCAGAATGGCATACGGCAAATCAATGACAGAGGAAACCTACGCGAAAAACCTTGAAAGGTCATACCTTGTCAACGCATATATCAACCATGTCAGAGATTCCTATGAGTACACACCGGAGCAGATAGAGGATTATTACAGCGAAAATAAAGATAAATTTGACACGTTTACGTACCGCTACTTTCTTGTGAGCGCCGCGGAGATTGATGAGGCCGAATACCCTGACAGCACGCTGTATGAGGAGGCAAAGGCCGAGGCCGTTAAGGAAGCCGGCGTGAAGGCGCAGGCATACGCGGCAAAGATCACGGACGCGCAGAGCTTTATCGATGCGGCACGGGAATATGATCCTGCGACATATAAGGATGACAATGCATCGCAAAGGGTTTACAAGGGTGAGCTTTTAGGTTCCATCTACGGCGATTGGCTGCGGGCCGAAGGGCGCAGGTACGGCGATGTGTCAACCTTTGAAATGGCGAACGGATATTACGTGGTCATGTTTGAAGCAAGAGACGATAACCATTATCCCACCGTGAATGTTCAGCAGATTGTTGTGCAGCAGGAAACAGTGAATAAAGAAAACTTCCCGGAGGACGAGGACGGCACAGCTTATGACGAAGCCGTCGCGACGGCGAAGAAGACAGCCAAGGATACAGCTGATAAGATACATGGTGAATGGCTCAGCGGCGGTGCGACACAGGATAAGCTTACAGAGCTGATGACTACCTACAGCAAGGAGATCAGCGCTACCGACAGCAAGCTCAACGAGAATGTTTACAAAAACCAACTGCCTGCAGAGGTGGACAGCTGGATTTACGATCCGCTCAGAAAACCCGGTGACAATGATGTGATATATGTCGAGTCGGTGGGATACTATATCCTCAACTTTATCGGAAGCGGCAAGCAGTACAGTGATATTCTGGCGGATACGCAAAGACGCGATGAAGACCTGCGGACCTGGAAGGAATCACTGCTCGTCGGCGAGCCTAAAACGACCTGGCTGATGGCTCTGACGAAATAATCCGGCAGTGTTACCGTTGCGTTACAATACCGGACGAACACTTGACCAAAACGGTTTTTCGGATTAATATGATACCGTAACAGTCATTGAAGCGGCACACCACGCCTCTTACAATAAAAAATCGAAAGCATGACGAATAACGTCATGCTTTCTTTATAAAGAAATCCACGCCCTTGGGCGTGGATTTCTTAAATGCATTATTTAATTTCGACTTTGGCGCCGACGCCTTCAAGCTGCTTCTTAAGATTCTCAGCCTCGTCCTTGTTGACGCCTTCCTTAATCTTGGCAGGGATGCCTTCAACGAGTGCCTTGGCTTCGGCCAGTCCGAGACCTGTGATGGCACGGACTTCCTTGATAACCTTAATCTTCTCGGCGCCGAAATCTGTCATAACGACATCAAACTCGGTCTTCTCTTCGACGGGAGCAGCAGCGGCAGCCGGAGCGGCAACGGCGACGGCGGCCGGAGCGGCAGCGGATACGCCGAATTCGTCCTCAAGGGCATGTACGAGCTCGGAGAGCTCCAGAACTGTCAAATTCTTAACTTCTTCAATCAAAGCGGTTATTTTTTCGCTTGCCATTATAATTTCCTCCAATAATAGTTTTGTAATTTACGGCAGAGCCGTATGCGATTCTTATCGTTAAAAAGGGATGCTTATGCTGATTTTTTGTCTGCGATAGCCTGCAGCGCTACCGCGAGACCGCGGATGTTGGCGTTCAGGACATTTGCCAGGCCACTGATGGGGGCTATCATTGTGCCGAGTACCTGGGCGATAAGGACCTCTCTTGACGGCAGGGCAGCCAGTGCTTTTACCTCAGCCTCTGTGATGAGCTTACCGCTGACGAATCCGACCTTGATTTTGATCTTGGCGTCTTTTTTACTGGCGTACTCATTGATGACCTTCGCGGCAGCCACGGGATCCGTAGCCGAAATGGCCAGAGCTGTCGTACCGTTGAGATGTGGGTCAAGGGCCTCAAAACCGACGTTGTTGGCCGCAAAGCGTGTCAGGGTGTTCTTGACAACGGCGTATTCAATACCGGAAGCCCGCATCGCTTTACGCATTTCGGTATCTTCGGCAACCGTGATACCCGAGTAGTCAACGAAAACACCGGCTGCGCTCTGCAGCTTCTCGGTCAATTCGGCGACAATGGCCTTTTTCTCATTGAGAGTTTTTTCGTTTGGCATGTTTTCTGTTTCACCTCCGAGAAAAAAAGTAGCGTATCCAAATAAAAATATCCCTGCGCCAAAAGCACAAGGATACATAGCAAACACATAAATAATCATGTTGGCTGTCCTCGGCAGGACTTACAAAAGAGCATAATCATTGCGATGGCTCTTTTACCTGCTGTCTTTGGAACGCTCAATGATAATATCAGACAAATCCGGCTGTGTCAATACCTAATATTCGAAAGCCTCCCTTTCGGGAGGCTTTCGGCTTTATATTTCCACGGTACCGTCAAAACACTTTGTGGCACCGCCTGTCATGAAGACGCCGTCGTCGGTGAAGCGGATTTTTAAGTCGCCGCCAAGGAGCTTGACGGTAATGTCGGTATCCTTTTTGCAGTAACCGTTTGCGACAGCGGCTACTGCTGCCGCGCAGGCGCCCGTACCGCTGGCTTGAGTTTCTCCGTTGCCGCGCTCCCAGACGCGCATGGATATCGTTGTCTCGTTCATAACCTGAACGAACTCCGTGTTGACCCGTTCGGGAAAAATCGAATCGTGCTCAAAAAGCGGACCGAGCTGCGAAAGGTCAAGTTTGTGGATATTTGACTGGAAGACGACGCAGTGGGGATTGCCCAGAGAGAGACAGGTGATATTGTATATCGCACCGGCGACAGATACCGGCCTGTTGACGACACGATCTCCCGAAAGGTTGACGGGAACCAGGGCAGGCTTGAATTCCGCCACGCCCATATCAGCGGTGACGGTGGAGACCTTGCCTCCTGTCGTATAAACGCGCATATGGCGTATCCTTCCGCCCACCTCGATGGCCATGTTTTTTCGGGTAACGATGCCGTTGTCATACAGATACTTGCAGACGCAGCGCAGAGCGTTGCCGCCGATGCCGCCGTTGGTGCCGTCCATATTGTAGATCTGAACGGAGGCGTCGGCAATTTCCGACGGGCAGATCAGCACAACGCCGTCGCCGCCGATGCCCAGGTGGCGGTCGGACAGGCGGATAGAGAGGCTTTCAGGGCTCTCAATCATATTTTCGAGACAGTTGAAGTAGATATAGTCGTTTCCGCAGGTCTGCATTTTCGAGAAGGGGAGAAGGTACTTTTCCCGGCGCATATTGTTGATATCCACAAGTTCAATGGTGGACTGGGAGTATTTGCTCATGAGACAGTCAACAACGGCGTTGGCTGTGTCGATGGAGGTCAGGCAGGGGATGGAGCGTTCAACGGCCTTGCGTCTGATTTTAACGGAGTCCCGGGTGGGAATGCGGCCTCTTGTCGAGGTGGATATGACATAATCCACCTTGCCGCTTTCGATGAGTGACAGGCCGTTGTTTTCACTCTCATAGATCTTTTGAATGGTGACAGCTTCGATACCGACGGCTCTGAAAGCCTCGGCTGTACCGGCGGTGGCGTAGACCATGAACCCCAGGTCGGCGAATTTCTTGACCACATGGATGATTTCGGCCTTGTCCCTGTCGCGGACGGTGACGAAAATACCGCCCGACTTGTTCAGCTTATACCCGGCTGCGCGCAGTCCCTTGTAAAGCGCCTCTTCGCGTGTTGTGGCAATGCCCAGAACCTCTCCCGTGGATTTCATCTCCGGTCCCAGCATCGTATCCACATTGAGCAGCTTCTCGAAGGAAAAGACGGGAACCTTCACTGCGACATATGGAGATTTTTTATATAAGCCGGTCCCGAAGCCCATGTCACTGAGCTTATCGCCCGTCATGCACCGCGTGGCAAGGTCCACCATGGGAACGCCGGTGACCTTGCTGATATACGGGACAGTTCTGGATGAGCGGGGATTGACCTCGATGACATAAAGCTTGCCGTCGCAGATGAGATACTGGATATTGATCAGCCCCATCGTGTTGAGAGCCAGCGCCAGCTTTCTGGTGTTTTCCACAATAATTTCCCGCATATCATCGTCAATATTCCAGGCGGGGTAGACGGCGATGGAGTCGCCGGAATGAATACCGGTGCGCTCCACATGCTCCATGATACCGGGGATGAGGATGTCCGTACCGTCACAGATGGCATCAACCTCAAGCTCTGTGCCCATCAGGTATTTGTCGATCAAAACGGGGTTTTCGATGTTCTGACCGAGGATAATCGTCATATACTCGCGGATATCCTCCTCTGAGAAGGCGATAATCATGTTCTGCCCGCCCAGGACGTACGACGGCCGCATCAGAACCGGGTAGCCGATTCTGTCGGCAACGACCAGAGCCTCCGCCTCTGTCATAACGGTGTCGCCGACGGGACGGGCAATCCGGAGTTCCTCCAGCAGCGCGTCGAAGCGTTCCCTGTCCTCGGCGGCGTCGATGCTGTCGGCGGATGTGCCGAGGATTTTAACGCCCATTTTGTCAAGGAAAGCCGTCAGTTTAATGGCGGTCTGTCCGCCAAAGGCCACGACGACGCCGTACGGCTTTTCGGTTTCGAGGATGTTCCACACATCCTCGGTTGTCAGCGGCTCAAAATAGAGTCTGTCGGCGGTATCGAAATCCGTGGAGACGGTTTCGGGGTTGTTGTTGACGATGACCACATCATACCCGGCGTCCTTCAGCGCCCACACACAGTGGACGGACGCGTAGTCGAATTCTATGCCCTGACCGATACGGATCGGCCCCGAGCCGAAGACAATGACGGTTTTCTTACCGCTGTTTTTTGCTTTTATGAATTCGGCAGCTTCGTTCTCGTCGTCGTAGGTGGAGTAAAAGTACGGTGTGTCGGCGGAGAATTCAGCCGCGCATGTATCGACCATTTTAAAAACGGCGCGCTGCGGATTTGTGACCTTCAGGCCGGACAGCGACTCAATCAGCTTGTCAGGATAGCCCATGCGCTTGGCCTGCAGATAGGTCTCTTCGTCAAAGCCCTTGGAAAGCTTTGCGTCCATTTTGACGAGATTGCTGAGCTTTGATAAAAACCAGCGGTCGATCTTTGTGATGCTGTAAATCTCATCGAGGGAGATGCCGCGCTTGAGCGCTTCGTAGACCACAAAGATTCGCTCGTCTGTGCAATCGTAAAGCCGCGCGCGTATTGTATCTGTATCCTGGCCGGCACAGGTCTTGTCGTTGAGACTGTTATGGCCGATTTCAGCGCCGCGGACGGCTTTCATGATGGCTTCCTCAAATGTCGTACCGATGGCCATGACCTCGCCGGTGGCTTTCATCTGTGTGCCCAGCGTCCGCTTGGCGTAGACAAATTTGTCGAAAGGCCATTTCGGGAACTTGACGACGACATAGTCCAGAGCCGGCTCAAAGCAGGCGCTCGTCTTGCCGGTGACGGCGTTTTTAATTTCACTGAGCGTATAACCGATGGCAATCTTCGTTGCGACCTTGGCAATAGGGTAGCCGGTGGCTTTTGACGCCAGCGCTGACGACCGCGAAACGCGGGGATTGACCTCGATGACCATGTATTCAAAACTGTCCGGATTCAAGGCGAACTGGACGTTGCAGCCGCCTTCGACCTTTAACGAGTTGACGATGTCCAAAGCCGCCGTGCGGAGCATCTGATACTCCTTATCGGAGAGAGTGACGGCGGGGGCGATGACAATGCTGTCGCCGGTGTGGACGCCGACAGGGTCAAGGTTCTCCATGGAGCATATGGTGATGACGTTCGCCCGGGAGTCGCGCATGACCTCAAACTCGATCTCTTTCCAGCCCGCGACGGATTGCTCGACCAGTATCTGGCCGATGGGGGATAGCCGCAGGCCGCCCGTTGCAATTTCACTGAGCTCCGCCATGTCGGAGACGATGCCGCCGCCGGTGCCGCCCAGGGTGAAGGCGGGGCGGATAATGAGCGGGAAGCCGATCTCCAGGGCGAAGGCTTTGGCATCCTCCAGATTCGTCACGACCTTGGATGGGATGATCGGCTGACCGATAGTCTGCATTGTGTCCTTGAACAGCTGACGGTCTTCTGCCTTGTCGATTGTCTCCGGGCTGGCCCCCAGGAGCCGGACCCCGTATTTATCAAGGACGCCGTTTTTAGCCAGCTGCATCGAAAGCGTCAGCCCGGTCTGACCGCCAAGGGTGGAGAGAAGGCTGTCGGGCTTTTCCTTTTCGATGATCCGCTCCAGCACCGGCAGCGTCAGAGGCTCGATATAAATCCTGTCAGCCATATGATTATCGGTCATAATGGTAGCAGGGTTTGAGTTCACCAGCACGACCTCGATACCGTCCTCTTTCAGAGCCCGGCAGGCCTGCGTTCCCGCATAGTCGAACTCGGCAGCCTGGCCGATGGTGATGGGGCCGGAGCCGATGACCATGACCTTTTTTATGTCCTTATTCAGCGGCATTTCTCTTACCCTCCTCCATCAGTGTCATAAATTTGTCGAACAGCCAACGGGAATCCAACGGGCCGCCGCAGGCTTCGGGGTGAAACTGGACGGAAAAGGCCGGCATATTATTGTAGTTAACCCCTTCGCAGGTACCGTCGTTGCAGTTAATAAAGCTCGCGGCGGCTGTCTTGGGAAGCGTCTCAGACATAACCGCATAGCCGTGGTTCTGGCTTGTGACGAAGACGCGCCCGGTGTCTGTCTCCAGGACCGGCTGATTCGCCCCGCGATGCCCGTAATGGAGCTTTGTTGTCAAGGCGCCCTGACTTAATGCCAGCAATTGATGACCCAGGCAGATACCAAGGGTCGGTATTTTATATGAACCAATCTTTTTTAGCTCCGATATGATCTGTTTGTTGTCCTTGGGGTCGCCGGGTCCGTTTGTGAGCAGGATACCGTCCGGGTTCAGTGCGATGATCTCCCCGGCTGTG
>CAZVLO010000053.1:340-9319 GCA_964628265.1 uncultured Papillibacter sp. | reverse complement strand
ACCGCAGGGCAGGACTGTGACGTCGCAGCCTCGCTCTGCAAGCTCTCTGGCGATATTACCTTTCGCGCCAAAATCCCATAGAGCAACATGATGCTTCGGGTTGTCGGTTTTCAGCGTGCATACAGATTTCGTCGAAGTGTGTTCAACGCCGTCTTTTATGTGGTAGGACCTGAGCTCCTGCCGTTCGTCAGGCGTCAGCTCCGGCTTTTTCGAGATCTTTGCGTTCATGACGCCGTTCTCACGGACGATACGGGTCAATGCCCGGGTATCCAGGCCGCAGAGGCCGGGTATTTTATTGTCGTACAAAAAAGTGCCAAGATTACCTTCACTTCGGAAATTCGAAGGCACCTGACACCACTCTCTCACAATATACGCTTTTACCTGAACACCGTCGCTTTCAAAATCGGAAGGAATGACGCCGTAATTACCGATCAGCGGGAATGTCTGCATCACAATCTGTCCGTAATAGCTCGGGTCCGTGAGGGTTTCAAGATATCCGGTCATTCCGGTGTTGAAAACAAGCTCACCGGTTGCCTCTCCTTCATAACCGAAGGTTTGGCCTTCAAACACGGCGCCGTTTTCCAGTATTAAGTAAGCCTTGCCCATACGCGCCTCCTCATCTGTTACTCTGCTGATTTTAACATAAACCTACTGTCGCAACAAGAGCAATTTTTATTCAAAAATTCTGTAAGCCGGCAACCCGGAATTATGCATAATTACACAATAAAGCCGTAAGAACGCGAATATTATTCAGTAAACACGGAAAGGCGGTGAATAAGATGCAGGCCGTCGAGTTATATGTAAAATTTACTGCTTTTTCGTTTGACTTTTAATAAGTAGCGTGCTACCATGATACGCACAATCAGTCATTTTTTAATGCAGGGGGCGGCTTTCATGATAAATGAGACACTCGGGCTGATCATCAGGCGCATATCCCAAGCGGCGAAAAAAGAAACAGACAACAACCTGAGAAGACTGAACCTCACAATGTCCCAGGGCTTTGTCCTGGAGTACTTGAACAACACGGGAGACAAAGAGCTGACGCAGAAAGCGATTGAACAGCATTTCAACCTCCAGCACCCAACCGTCAGCGGAATTTTAAAGCGTCTTGAAAAAAACGGGTTTATTACGACGGCTGTCAACAAATCCGACAGACGCGTTAAAGACATATACCTGACAGATAAAGCGCGAGAGATTGAGAAAATCGCCCGGGAAGACAAAAAGCTTATGGAAGAGAATTTTGTAAAGGGTATGACAGCAGGCGAAATTGAGACACTGCGATCTCTGCTAAAAAGAGTATTGAACAATATGACAGGCGAGTAAGGGCGGATTTATATCCGCTCTTTTTGCATATATTAGAACTCTTTCCTCAGATATACCATATCAAACAGCTGCACGCCGTTATCAATAATCGGGTGGTCATAGCTGAGAAAAAAATCTTTCAGCCGGTGCGAAAGGGCGAAGCCCCGGTGTTCGTAGAAGGGGACGATGACCGGGGTGTCGCCCGTGCCCACCAGCATTGTCCGATGGGTGCTTTTATAGTAATCAAATATGTATTCAATAAGCTTCGTCGCATATCCCATGCCCTGGTGCTGCGGATATGTGGCGAGGCTTTTCAGCTCGCATACGCCGCTGCCCTCGTCTGTGACAACGCAGATGCTCTTGAGGTCGTCATCATACAGCGCGAACAAGTCCCCGCGCTCAAGGTACTTGTCGATCATGTTCTCCTGCTCGTCGGCCAGCAGGAGCAGGTCAAGATATTGTTTCTTGTTTTTTGTAATTTGTTTGATTTCCAATTGATATCACTTCTTTTTTGTGCCGTATTTTGCCGTTATAGCGCAAGAACACGATAACTGTAAGGCATGTTTAAAATAAAACGCCTGCTCGCATTGATGAGCAGGCGTCTGTTTCGTTATTCCCAAGCCTTCCACACGTCGGGGCAGTACCCGACGGTGGCTTTTTTGCCGTTTCTCACGATGGGGGTTTTGATGAGGGCCGGGTTTTCCATGAGCTTTTGCTCTTTGGCGTCGTCGTAGGCGAGGTACTTTAATATGTCGGCGTCCTTGGCGTCCAGGTCCATCATCGCATTCAGGCCGACGGCGGACTTGACGCTTTGGAATTCACCCTTACTCATGCCGTAGCGGAGCAGGTCGATGCTTTGGTATTTAACCCGCCGCTCCTTGAAATACCGCTCGGCTTTTTTGGTGTCAAAGCATTTGGATTTTCCGAATATCTGTATGTTCATATCCTTATCTCCGGTCGCCGGAATTAAATCTCGGTAATAACGGGCAGAATCATCGGGTTGCGCTTCGTCTTCTTGTACAGGTAATTGGACAAATCGGTCTTGACGCAACTCTTCAGGGAAGCGAAATCGGTGATGTTCGTTTCCGCGCAGTGCTCCATGGCTTTCACAACGATCTCCTTCAGCTCGCGCATCATCTCCTCAGACTCCTTGACATAGATGAAGCCTCTGGTAATAATGTCGGGGCCGGAAATCAGGCTGCCGTCCTCACTGGACAGGTTCACAATGACGACGATCATGCCGTCCTGGGCCAGATGCTTCCGATCCCGGAGGACAACGGCGCCCACGTCTCCGACGCCCGTACCGTCAACGAACACCTTTCCGGCCGGTACGGAGCCGTTCCGTTTGATGCTCCTGTTCGTGAGCTCGATCACCTGGCCGATGTCAGAGATGACGATGTTTTTCGGATCGACACCCATCTGCTGCGCAATTTTTGCGTGGGTGCTGAGCATGCGGTATTCGCCGTGGAGCGGGACAAAGAATTTCGGCTTCGTGAGGGCCAGCATCATTTTCAGCTCTTCCTGATAAGCGTGGCCTGAGACGTGGAGGTCGGAATACTTGTCGTAAAACACTTCCGCGCCGCGCCGGAACAGCTCGTCAACCACGCGGCTGACCGACCTTTCGTTGCCGGGTATGGCCGACGCTGAGATGATGACCCTGTCACCGGGCTTGATTTCCACCTGCCGGTGGTCGGAAAAAGCGATGCGGTATAAAGCGCTCATGGTTTCGCCCTGGCTGCCTGTCGTGATGATAACGATCTTGTCGGGCGGCATGCTTTTGATCTGATTGAGTTCCATGAGGACACCCTTTGGCACATCCATGAAGCCGAGCTCCGTTGATACCTTCAGGATGTTCTCCATGCTCCGTCCGGTGACGGCAACGCGCCGCCCGAATTTGGCCGCGCAGTTGATGACCTGCTGAATCCTGTGGACGTTGGATGCGAAGGTCGTCACGAGAATGCGCGATGTACAGCCGCGGAACAAATCCTCGAAACCCTCGCCGACTTTTTTCTCAGAGATGGAATAGCCGGGTTTTTCCACATTCGTCGAATCGGCCAGAAGAGCGAGAACGCCCTTGTTGCCCAGTTCGCCGAAGCGGGCCAGGTTGATCATGCCCCCGGAGATGGGCGTCGTGTCGATTTTGAAGTCGCCCGTGTGGATGATCGTTCCGGCGGGCGTTTTGATTGCCAGCGCCACGGCGCCGGGGATGGAATGATTGATGTGCACGAATTCGACCCTAAAGCAGCCGACCTTAAAGAATTCGCCGGCGTTGAGGGTATTAATTGTCGTTGTCTCAGCAAGCCCGTGCTCCGTCAGCTTGACCTGAAGGAGGCCTGCCGTCATCGGCGTTGCGTAGATGGGGACATTAAGGTCCCGCAGTAAATACGGTATGGCGCCGATATGGTCCTCGTGCCCGTGGGTCAGCACAAGCGCGCGTACTTTGCTCTTGTTTTTTACGAGATAGGTGAAATCGGGTATGACGATATCCACCCCATACATATCGTCGTCGGGAAACCCGAGGCCGCAGTCAACGATGAGGATATCACCCCCGAACTCGTAGACGTAAAGATTCTTGCCGATCTCGTTGAGGCCGCCAAGCGCGATAATTTTCAATTTTTCTGCCATGAAATAAATATATCTCCTTAAATAGTATAATTTGCGTTATGTAATAGGCGCATACATACCAAAACAAGAGACCAAAGAATCAACAGTCTTGGCCCTGAATCGCCTTGACCGATAAATATCCTCTGACCTTGCATGGGTATGTTTAGTTTATAAAAAAGTACTTCTGTACATAATGCCTTAGTAATATGCCGTCGTTAATATGCCGTCGCCATTGTATCAGTTATATTATAAATCAACTCTTAATTATTATAACCAATTTTTAACGTTATATTATTATATTATGTAATAAGCCCTAATGTCAAATAATTATATCGCTTAATGACAACGTGATTTAGATTTTTATGGATTTTAATCTACTTTTCAGAATACGTAAATATAGCTTTAAGATATACTTGATATCCTAAAGCTATATTTCCTGACGGCCTTCCAGGGCGCGCATGAGGGTGGCATCATCAGTAAATTCAAGACTGGAGCCGACAGGAATGCCATAGGCCAGACGCGTGATTTTGACGCCGAAGGGCTTTAAAAGACGCGAAATGTATTTTGCGGTCGTCTCACCCTCGGTATCGGGATTTGTAGCCATAATGACTTCTTCAATACTGCTGTCAGCGTCGGCAACACGGGTGACAAGCTCCTTGATCTTGATATCGTCAGGCCCCACATGGTTTAAGGGTGAGATGACGCCGTGCAGGACATGGAACAGGCCGTTATATTCGTGAGAGCGTTCAATGGCGATAACGGCTTTCGGGTCGGAGACGACGCAGATGGTACGTTCATCACGGCGCGGGCTCCTGCATATCGAACAAACGTCGCTGTCGGTCAGATTCTGGCAGACGCTGCAACAATGGACGCTTCTTTTGGCGTTAAGAATCGCTTCGGCAAAGGCTTCCGCGTCTTGGTCGGGCAGAGCGAGAATATGAAAAGCCAGTCGCTGGGCTGACTTCTGTCCGATCCCCGGCAGAGAAGCGAATTTTTCAATCAGATTTTCAAGTGTTGGCGGGAAGAAACTCATAAGGCCTGTCCTTTCGATGAAGCGGGAGAACCGTCCCCCTGCCTCAGCTCTTTTATTGCCGCAGCGCGGTCTGGGGCATTGAAAACATAGCTGCCCGCGACCAGTACATCCGCACCAGCGTCAACACAGAGCCTGGCCGTATCGCGGTTAATACCGCCGTCAACCTCAATCTCGCAGTTCAAGCCACGCTCGTCGATAACCTGGCGCAGGTATCTTATTTTTGGAAGCTGATCCGCCATAAATTTCTGTCCGCCGAAGCCCGGCTCAACGGTCATAACAAGGACAAGGTCCAGCGATTCCAATAAGGGCAGAATTGTGTCCGCCGGAGTTTTTGGCTTCAGTGATAAGCCGGCCTTTTTGCCGCGTTTCCTGATGATTTTCAGCGCTTGGGTGGTATTGTCCGGCGTGTCCGCCTCCGCATGCAGGACAACGAAATCCGCACCGGCGTCGATAAAATTTGAGACATACCGGATTGGCTCGGTAATCATCAGATGGACATCCAGAATCATATCTGTTGTTTTCCTTACGGATTCCAGCACGGGTATTCCTATGGATATGTTCGGCACAAACACACCGTCCATAACGTCAAAGTGCAGGTACTCAGCGTCCTTGATACTCCTGATTTCTTCACCCAGGCGGGTGAAATCAGCGGAGAGTATGGAAGGTGCGATTTTGACCATTTTTATATACCCCTTTTCCGCGAACGTCGCCAGACAGTGTGGCATACTATTAACTAGGCGGCTGGCGCGCCGCTCGCTTTCATATAGGGGCTGCTGCGGGCACTAGTGCCGGCTGCGGCCCCGAAGTGCGTCAAACATTTTCATACGCTCATATCATACTGACTATAATATATTGAATCAAACCATGTCAAGAAGAACACAGAGTATGAAGCGTAAAAGCAGATACGGCTTGACACTGTGTTATCCTGAACATAATATAAAGGTACAATTTACCTCTGATCAGGGGTAATAAAATAAGCGGAGTGGAACGTATCATGCGCGAGATCAGGAAAAAGTCGGTTATCCCTGTATATGGGCTTGCTGCCGTATGGCTCCTGTACTGCCTGTTATTCCCGCTGCTCAGGCTGTCGGACTATCTGCTGCTCATCGGAATTTCAATCGCCGCTTTCGCGGGGCTTTCTTTTCTGTTCCCCGGCAAGACAGTACTGGTGAAAGAGCCTGAGAAGCCGGTGTCGACAGGGAACGCGGATATAGACATGCTCCTTGAAGAAGGGAAACGGGCGGTTAATGAGATGAACAGACTGCGGGATTCAATACCGGAACCCGGAATTAAAGAAAAAACGGACAAAATTATCAGTGTGACCGAAAAGATATTCAAGCATTTGCCGGATGACCCGGCTGATTATAAGCAGGTCAAGCATTTTGCCGACTTTTATCTGCCGACGACAATGAAACTGCTCCATACGTACGAGCGTATGGGCCGGCTGGACATCGGCGGCAGCAACGTCAAAGGTACTATGGCACGGATTGACGATATTCTGGACATGACCATCGAAGGCTACAGAAAACAGCTTGACGCGCTCTTCGCCAATGAAGCGCTCGACATCGAAACGGATATTGAAGTCCTTAAAACTATGCTGAAGAAACAAGGCCTGGCCGGCCGCGACTTTTAGAAAGGAAGAAATACGATGCCTGATAACACGAGCGGATTAGCCCCCGTCCTGACTCTGAATACCAGCGATTCCCCGACAGCGGAGGTGGTCACACCAGAAGCGCAGACTCTCAACAGGGATGCGACTGGCGTTAAGCTCGACATGAGCATGCTCACGGAAGCAGAACAGAAAATGGTGCACGAATTCGCAGGGAAGATCGATATTACTGACACAAACGCCGTATTGACGTACGGTGCGGCGTCCCAGAAGAACATCGCCGATTTTTCGGGGAACACGCTTGAGAATGTCCGCACGAAGGACATGGGCGAGGTCGGCGATATGCTCTCCAGCCTTGTCGTGCAGCTCAAGGGCTTCAACTACGGTGAAAACGAAAAGAAAGGCTTTTTCGGGCTCAGGAAGAAGATCCGGAATCAGATCGAAACCATCAAAACCGAATACGACAAAGCCTCTGTTAATGTCGACAAGATTTCCGAATTACTTGAAAAGCACCAGGTCACGCTTCTGAAGGACGCGGCGATGCTGGACAGGATGTATGATATCAATCAGGTGTATTTCAAGGAGCTGACGATGTACATCCTCGCCGGCAAGGAAAAGCTGGAGGAATGCCATAATAGTATTATGCCCGAACTGAGGAAGAAGGCTGAGGAATCCGGAAAACCTAAGGACGCGCAGGCTGTCAACGATTACGCGAATATGATCAACCGCTTTGAGAAAAAGCTCTACGACCTTGAGCTGACGCGGACGATCTCCATCCAAATGGCACCGCAGATTCGTCTCATCCAGAACAACGACAGTCTGATGATCGAAAAGATCCAGACCTCCATCGTCAACACGATTCCTCTGTGGAAATCCCAGATGGTTCTGGCGCTGAGCATGCACCATTCGCAGCAGGCGATGGAAGCCCAGCGCGATGTGACAAACATGACAAACGAGCTCTTGAAGAAAAATGCCGATATGCTCAAGACCGGTACCATTGAGGTCGCCAAGGAATCTGAGCGCGGCGTCGCCGATATTGAAACACTCATGGAGACAAACTGTAAGCTTATCGAGACTTTGGAGGAGGTGCGCACGATTCAGACCGAGGGCGCGCAGAAGCGGAGAGCGGCGGAGGTTGAGCTTGGACGTATAGAGGGCGAGCTGAAACAAAAGCTGCTTGATCTGCGGAAATAACGATGGACAGCTTGAAGAGGCGTTCAACCGCCGTTCTGATCGCCGCCGTGGTCATCGTTTTCGGTACACTTTTTGGCGTCCATCGGAGCGTGAACAGGGAGACGGCAAAAATCGAAGCGCAGTTTTATGACGGCGTTTATCTCAAGCAGGAGAAATTTGTCCAAACAAGCATCCAGTCGCAGCTCGATAAGCGCACCGACGCCGCGCTGGGACTGATTGCGGAGGCGAACAAATATGTTTTCGCGTCCGATATGACCGATATACTGCGCGCATCCCGGGAAGCGCTACTCGACGCGGACACGATCACGGAGAAATATGATGCCAATTTAAGGCTTGAAAATGCCTGGAAGCAGGTGTATGAAGCGCTCGTCGCCCACGCTGATGATGTTGCACCCGCTGTCGAGAGCTATGTGTCGACGCTTATAGGTGCTCAGGGGGTCATCGAGAAAAGTGATTACAACAGGCTGGCTGAAGAATTCCAAAATAAAGCATTAAGCGCCTTTCCGGTGAATATACTGAAAAATTTGGCATTTGTGGATTATCCGGAGTATTTTGGCAATATGGAAACAAATTGAATACCGGTTCAATTGATCAGCCGGCGCTTTTGCGGCGGCTGAAATGCTGTTTTGAATACAAAAAGCAGCAAATGACCCGCGCATATATTAAGGTGATAATAGTTCCAGAACTCTTGTTTATATAGAATGGAGTAATGATAGTGAGAAAACGATTGATCACGGCGCTGCTGATGCTGATGCTCTCGTTATCGCTAACGGTGCCGGCACTTGCCGTCGTCGCACAGAGCAACGCATACTATGTCGCTGACTATGCCGGTGTCCTGTCTGATGAAATAGAGCAGAAAATTATTTTGTCAAACGTCGACATGGAGCAGAAGTGCGACGGCGCGCAGATTGTCGTCGTTACCGTCCGGTATCTTGACGGCATGTATGCCGATGAATACGCCATGCAGCTCTACAACGACTGGGGCGTCGGCAGCGGGACGGCTAATAACGGCATGCTGCTGCTCTTGGGTACTGAGGAGAAAAGAGGCTGGCTGACAGTCGGGGACGGCATTTCAGATTCGTTTACGGATGAGATGGTTGAAGACTACCTTAATAAGTACTTCTGGCCGGACGTCGACAAGGGTCGGTACGAAACAGGCTTTTCTAAAGTGTTGGAGGAGCTGTTTTCCTGGTGTCCGGAGGCGAACTGCCGCCGCTCTCTTTGGCGCCCGGCTTCG
>CAZVLO010000053.1:0-330 GCA_964628265.1 uncultured Papillibacter sp. | reverse complement strand
ATATGCCACGCATTCTCGGAATAGCGTGATCCCCGGCAATCCGGGCAGTGATTATTATAACGGCGGCAGTGACATCGGGACTTACGACGGCGGTTTTTACCATAATACCGGCTATTCTTTCCTCGCAGGCGCGTTCAGTTGGATACTGATCATCTTTGTCATTATCATCATTTTCGCAGCTGCAGTCTCCTCCGACAGACATCGGTACAGGGCTTACTACACACACCTGGGCATGCCGATGCCGAGATATTATCCCTGGTTTATCTGGGGCGGCCCGCACCGCAGCTGGTGGTACGGACCGGGCGGTCCCGGCTGGCGCAGCGGTCCGCG
>CAZVLO010000052.1:0-21128 GCA_964628265.1 uncultured Papillibacter sp. | reverse complement strand
TTCATAGGCACATCAATTTTGCTCCCATTCGGCCAGGAAGCGCACATATCCCCTCGTACCGACGGGGATCGCCTCGTCCTCTTCCACCTTTTCCGCCATACCCCAGCCGGAGTACCAGCCAACAAAGGTATAGCCCTCGCGAGTGGGTGGCTTCAGGGTGATCACGCTGCTTTGCTCTGTGTAGCTGCCGGGGTTCGCCGGATCGTTGACGCCGCCGTCACCCAGATCGTAATCGATCTTGTATGCGTCAGGCGTCCAGAAAGCATAGAGCGTATGATCTGCGGCGATGGTAACGCTTGTTTCGTGCGTGATGGCCTTATCGCCGATCTGCGTATACCAGCCTGCAAAGGTGTATCCTTCAAGAGTGGGCTCCGGGAACGGCAGGCTGCTGTAGGAGCTTCCGAGGGTAACCTTCAGCTCCTCAGGCTCTTCTGTCGGGTCAGAGCTAAAGTAAACGGTGATTGTGTCCCCCTCAGCGGGAGCGCTCCATATGGCGTAGTACCCTAAGTTATCTCCGGGCATGGCATTGTCCAGGATTGGAATAGACCCGAGGTCGACTCCCCCTTCCCAGCCCGCAAAGACTCTGCCTTCCAGCGCGGGTGGTTCGGGCCGCACGCTGGGCGCCCCTTCACGGACTGCGTCTTAATGAAGCTCTCATCTGCGAAGCTGCCGCCTGTCGCATCCCAGGTCGTGGTATAGTTGTTGCGGCTGTAGCGGATGGTGACGACGGTGGAACCGTCATACGCTATACTCTTCTGGGCGATGGGTCCGGCGGTGAAGCCCCTGTAGATCCCGTAGGTCCTCGCCGCAGCTTCGGTCTCCTCCCCGATGAGACCGTTCCTGGTCTCCTCAAACACGACGGCGCCTTCGCTTTCCAGCTCGGAACCGCCGACCGACTCGCGGACATGCCGCACAGTGTAGTCAGCCGTATCCGAGCTGTACTTGTAATACAGCTTGAAGACAAGCTTCCCGTCGCCATTGAGATTTGCTTCCGTGATGGTCTGCCCGTTCACGGTGGCATGGTCATACTGGAGGCCGGCGAGGGTGAGCCGGTGGTCCGCCGCCGTCACGGTCGTGTCGGTGGTGCCGGTTTTCTTTTCGGAATTGCGGAAGGTATAATCGTCGGTCGAGCCGGGCTTTACGACATAATGCTCCACCCGGAAGGGGGTGTCGGTGCGGGCTTTCCATTTGGCGGTAAATACAAGGCCGTCCTGGTCGGGCATCGTATCGGGTATTTCCTTATCCCAGCCGTCGAAGTCATACCCGGGACGGACGTAGTGCGGCTGAGTTATCGGCGAACCATACCTCACTTTTATCTCGATATCCTTCACTCCGTCCGGGAGCATGTGATAAACTACCGTGTGGGAATTGCGGAAATAATGGTAGCGTGCGACGCCATTGGGAACGCCGGCGGAATAGTAGCCGCGTTCGGCAGTGATAAATATCTGCGTCGGGGCCCATGAGTCGAGGTAAAAGCCCGGATAGGTCTTTCCCTCCGGCAAATTTACCTGGGTTCTTGCCGTCCCGTAAAGCGTTTCGGTTTCGACCAGGGTGGACATCCCGCCGATTGGGATCTCCTGGTAATGCTCTACATAATATGGGAAGTGCGTATTGGGCGTCCATTTGGCATAGAGGGTGATGGATTTCACCCCCTCCGGCATGATAAAGGGGATGGGCTGTGGCTGCGTAAAAGCCGCGTCCTTGTACCAGCCGCCGAAGAGATACTCGTTCTCCCACCATGCGGGAGTCCTGAGGTCTTCCGGCAGGTCAAAGGATTCGCCATTGATTGCGCTGAACATACGGGAGGGCTCCGTGTCCGCAGTAGGCGCTATATCGTAGGCGACAACGGCGACCGAGCCGACCGGCGTATCCCAATAGAGGGGGATTCTGCGGCTGATAGAGGAGGAGGTGAAGGCCAGGGGCGCATCCTTCCAGGTGATAATCATCTCTCCCGTCAGTTTGCTCACACCTGTCGATGGCGTCACGGTAAGCTTGTTGTTACTTGCATCATAGGTGAAAGCGTCATTGGTGATTTCGATGGTGAAGTCATTGGCGTCATCGTATAGCGCCTCCGCGTCGACGCCGGTTTTCAGATTCATTTGCTTCATAGTAAACCATTTGTCGTCCAACTTGAGGGAACGCAAGTTTCCGCACATGGTGAACTGAGGCGCCCCGGAGGCATCGTAGGAGAAGTCCATCACATTATCCTCCCTGCCTGCGCTCCATAGCGGCCACTCGTTGGAATAAATGTCCGTTTCGTATTTATATTTTGAGTCGAGAACCTGCGCGAAGAATTTGATTTCCAGGTAGATGCCCAGTTCGACGTACAGTGCGCCGGCATACTTCTCGTTCTTTCCGGCAGAGGCAGAGTAAGTGTACTTGTA
Source organism: uncultured Papillibacter sp. (assembly GCA_964628265.1). GTDB lineage: Bacteria > Bacillota > Clostridia > Oscillospirales > Oscillospiraceae > Sporobacter. The sequence goes on along the minus strand of CAZVLO010000052.1, from coordinate 18,744 downwards.
ATAGAAATAGCCCCATAGCCGGACGTAGACGCCCGCCTCCGCCGAGATGCCGACGCTGTCGAGCTTGACGCTGAACAGTCCCACCTCAAGGGTCAGCTTGATGCCAGCCCTGAGCCCGATGGTGCCCAGCACATAAAAGGTAAATTCCTGCCTTTCCTCCACCAGATCAGCCTGGCGGGAGGTGGCCGATTTATTGGCCAGGCTGAGGGAATAGTAATATCCCTTGGCAGCCATATGGCTGAAGCTGCAGCCTATGGAAACATTGACGTTGGCCGACACGATAAATTCCAGCTTGATGCTGTAGGCCACAATATGGAACGGGTCAATGCCGCCCTCTGTCGCAAAGATCTCCTGGCTGAAGATCTCAACCCAATCGGTCTCGGTTTTCAGCATCTCCTGATACTTTTCGATTAAAGCGTCCTTTGTTTCTTTATTTCTTTCACTATCCGCCGAGTCGATGAGCTTTTCCAGCTCGGCTCCGATGTTCATGCCGCCGGGGTTTTCCTTGGTGGTGATGCTGGCGTCGACACCTATGCCGGTATAGGTATAGAATTCAAAGCCGGTGTTAATGACGAAGTCTACCGGGACCGGAATAATGAAATACCATTTCCATATAATGTCCGCGCTGAGAGAGGTCTCGATTTTAACCTCCTCGGTAAAGGTGCCCGACACCTTGATGACCACCGCATTTTCCCCGACATTGAAAGTCAACTTGAAGCTGACGGTCACATTGCAGGAGACGCCGGATTTATTAAAATGCGGCAGCCAGTACCCAATGCTCGCTCTGACATCAAGGTCGCTCAGCTCCGGCTTCACTTTACCCAGCAGCCCGATCTCGCTCCCGGACAGGGGTTTGCCGTCCTCCGACAAGACGCAAAGGGATTCCAGGTTCATTTTTTCGCCCAGTTCGGCGAAGCCGTCTGTTTGCAGGGTCAACGCCGTCAGGTAATCGGCTGCCCGGTCGGCAAAGCCGCTATCCATTGCCTGGGCCATGATCCGGGCCTCCAGTGCGGCGACGTCGGTGTTCGCCAGCAGCTTTTCCCCGTCCAGGGTTTCGGTATCATGGAGGTCTGCGGAGCTCATCATCTCATCCTGGGTGACGATGGAATAGGTGATGACATAGTTGCTGTCGTCGTCCTCGCTCACATTGATAATGCGGCCGAACTCCGCGCTGCTCATGCCGGCGCCGAAGGTCCCCGTATAGAAGCCGATGAAGTCGCCTTCATCCGCCGTGGTCGTGGCATCCAGGCCTAATTCGGCGTATTTATCGTCTCCGAAGAACATTTTGACCTTGTCGATGGTGAGGCTGTTATTGTCGGGATCATTGTCCTCATCGTCGGCGGTGTTCACCGGCAGGATGTCGGGGATAAAGAGGACCTCCTTCGCATCCGCGGTTTTGTAGCTGTAGGTGGTTCCATTGACCGCCGTAATCTCCACATAAGCCACGTCGCCGTCGCCGCTGTCGTCATTGATATTCCTTTGATCGGGGCGAACTCCCTCGTAAAGCGCCACGACATCGCCTACTTCAAAGCCGGGCTCACCGTCATAGGTAAAGGTGCCTTCATTGTAGTTGAGGATGGAGATATCGGTACCCAAGGTCGCCAGGGGGACGGAAAGGCTGGAAACGCTGCTGCCGTCCTTGGTCATATTGGACACCTCAGCCGCCGGGAGATATTTAAGGCTGTCGCTAAGTCCCAGCTTCATGACCTCCTGTTTGGCTATGCTGAACGTAAAGGTCCGGACGGTATCGGCATAGCCGCTAAAGCGCAGGGCATCGTCGGTCAGCGTCAGCGTATAGCTTGCACCTTCGTCGAAGGTTCCGTTCTTTGCCGATATGGTAAAGCTGCCGCCTGAGCCGGTTACCTTGATAATATCCGTTTGGCCGGGTGCGAATAGATTCTCCGCCGTGAGAGCTGCTTTCACCTCTTCTAAGCTCTTGCCGTCAGCCAGCACGACAATGGAGAAATCCGGTTTCTGGTCCAGAGCGCTGGCATATCGCAGGGTCTCCTCCTGGACCAGCGCCCCTGCATCCGTGAATTTGGCGTACAGGGTAAGGCTGCGGGTCAGCACGTCGGTGTCCTGAACCTTGCTTGTACATGCGCTGTCATAGAACCAGCCGTCGAACATCGCACCGAGCTTGAGCGGAACAGGCAGCGTGTCGAGCTTGGTTCCCGCAGGCAGCGACGCAGGCGTGATAGGATTGCCGCCGTTTGTATCAAAAGTAAGCGTATAGGAGGTGGACGAGCCGCCACCTTCTCCACTTCCGCTCTGCTCTGGCTGTTTTGGCGGGAGCATCATGTTTTTCTCCGCCCATTCCTTTACCGCTTCATGGATACGCATACAGAAGGCCGCAGCTTCAGCGCGGGTGGCATTGGAGCGCGGATTGAAGTTGCCCTTTTCGTTTCCTTTAAACAGACCTGCCCTCCAAAGCTTCAATACAAAATCAAGGGCCCACGGGGAAATGGAGGATTTATCGCCGGGTTCGGATGCTGTCTGCTCCTCTGCTCCATACGGTATCTGATAAGCTTCAAAATAGGCGACTGTCATTTTCGCCATCTGTTCTCTGGTAATGGCTTCATTTGGCGAGAAATTGCCGTTACCGGTGCCATCCGTAATGCCTTTTTCTACCGCCCATGCCACATAAGGCGCATACCATTCATGAGCTGCCACATCGTTAAATACCGATGTGTTGTATTGGCTCACATCAATGCCCGCAACTCTCCCCAGTACGGTCACATACATGGCGCGTGTCAGGGAGAAATTGGGTGAGAAAGTATTTTTACCGGTACCGCTGAAAATTTCGTTTTCCAAAGCATATTTTACAGCTTCATAGAACCAGTCTGTTTGATTTACATCTGTATATGTATTTTCAGACTCCTGCTCAAAAATAACTGTCGGGCCTGTGTTGCTGCCGGAGGCGGCAAATGTGTTCACTGGCAGCATGGTGCTTAGCATCGCCGCCATCAGCAGCAGCGAAATTGCTTTTTTTGCAAAATTTCGTCTCATAATCACTCCTCCTTCTTATTCCCGTATGGCAAACAGCATGTCGTCCTTGAAGCGGCATAAATTCTCAAGGCTGCTACAGGGTATGGTATAAACGCAAAAATCCCCACACTGAAAAGTATAAGGGATTATTTTTTCGATTGGCATATGCCAAACGGCATATTTTACATCCTAAATCAAAGATTTTTTCAACTTTCAGGGGTTGTTTTATCCCAGCACCGGTCTTCTATACGGAGGCCGGTGCTGAGGTTATACTACAAACAAATATCTATTTTTAACGGCCTTTGGCTTTTGCTGGTTTTTTCACTTTCGTTGCCTTCAGAGCAGCCCGCGCAGAGATCATCCGAAGATGCGGTTCCGCATTGGACATAAGGGGCACCCGCAACAGCATTTGCACCGAATTCGAACGGGATAGATACGCAGATGTTTTGTGTTATCGTGAAGGTACAGGACCCATTTTGCACACCCGGACACCCAGGTGTCCCCGAGGTCACAATGGGAGGCCCGCAACAGAATGTTGCGGCTTCTCCCTGCAAAGCAAAGGGAGTGACGGTTACCGGAACGCAGATGCTTGATGTCTGGTAAATAGTGGTTTCACAAGGCTGCACGGAATTACAAACAGGACCGCAGATGCTCAGTTGGTTGGCAGTGACGCCGCCGCCGAACAAGCACACGGTATTGGGGCCTATGGGATAAACGTTGGCAAGTTCGAAGCATATATTCATCACACCATCTACCTTGTCGAGTCCAAAATTAAATTTCAATCCGGGGCATCCAGTCGGCGGATCAGGTTTTTCAGGCGAGCGCAGCTCTACGTTCCCGCCGGAGCCGAAGTCGACATCCTGCTCGATTCCATCCAATAGAACGGTTATATTTGATATTTCACTATCAGAGATACTCGGGCAGATCCCCAATACCAGATGGCTTAAATCAGCATACAGCGAACTATCAACGCCTACTCCCGTGATATTATAGCAAAAACGCTGTTTATAGCCCGGTGCGGGGTTAAGATCGGATTCTTCACTATCAAGCTCTATTATAAAGGGTAACACTTTCCTTCCGGTTATAGTTGAATAGTCTATCTTCGTCATACATAGGTTTGGGGGAATTACCATCAGTACCTCAGACCTCCTACACTGCTCCGCAGCCTGTGCAAATGTCTTCGGCCGATGCGGTACCGCAGAGGACAGAAGGAGATCCCGGAACGGCAGTAGCTCCGAAATCAACAGGCACAGCTGTGCAAATATCTTGAGTGATGGTAAAGACGCAGCTGCCGTTAAGAACGCCGGGACATGTGTTAGTATCCGGGGCAACAACAGGCATACCGCAGCAAAACGTAGTCGTAGTACCGGTAACCGCAAAAGGCGTTACTGTGACCGGTACGCAGACGGTTGATGTTTGATAAGCGACGCCCTCGCAGGTATTTACCTGCAGTGGGTTTATATCTAAAGTTGACATAATTCAACCTCCATTTTCATATTTATATAATTTATGAAAGGATAATTGAATATGTGACAAAATAAGCCCTGTTTCAGTCGGCAGCCGGCTCTTGTGCTAAAAACGGGATCGGCAGGCTTTCCTGCCCCATTATGGCATTGGCGATCTCCGGTTTAAGAAGACCTTCCAGTTCCTCCGAGGAAAAATCAAAGTGCTGGATTCCTGCCACATAGGGAGCAATATCATAAAGCGGGAAGTAGACTACAATATCATCGCCGTTTATCAGAAAATTAAAATTGCCCTCATATCCCGAAACGGTATCGGCTGCGGTTTCAAAATACCCGTCTTGCGGTTTTTCAATATCCTTTATTATTCGGCCGGTGACATAATCAACACCGGCTTTTTCATCACGGAACAGTTCGGGAAAAGTGTAGACCGTGCCGGTACATGTGTTTAGGGTATAGCTGTCCAGCCAGTATAGACCATGGGCTCCTCCTGTATAATTATCAAAGCTTATCCAAAGCGAGGCGATGTCGTCATTACAGAAGTACTGATAACTGCTGTTCAGCGATGCGGAAAAACCTTCCCGCCCTTCCATTTCGGAGGCTGCACTTCTCACTTCTTCGGCGGCGGTTTCGACCTTATCCTTTATTAAAGAATTTAGTTGATCAGCTTCGTGAAAACCTTTTAGAACAGGGTACTCGGCATTTATGCTTATATGATCGCCGCTTTCTTGAATGTATGAGGACTCTACGGAAAATTCACCTGACCCTAATCCCGGGATCTTGCCTCCGCAACCCCAAAAAACTGCAGCGACTATAAGTATTATCGTTGGAATCAACAGACTTTTACGCAATTTATTATGCTCCTTTCAGTTTCTTTTCTTAAAGACGAATTAAAACCGGACCTTGTTTCATTATATGAAGAAATTTGTAAAATATCATCTTGGCTTTTGGCAGGTGCTCATCCCCTCCCTCGGGCCCTCCCCATGCGCTCCATCAGATGTTATATTTGTGCTGGCATAATTCGACAAAAAATGATAAAACATTAATATATAATACTTACGATTGCTATCATTAGCAGGGATGTATGTGTTAGGTACCGTGACCGGTATGGGGGAGATTATGAGGCCTGGACGAACATCATAAAAGCAAGGAGGTATAAGACAATGACAAAAAAAATAATATCTTCATTCTTATGCGCAGCTATGTTATTTTTATTGATCGGAGGGCCCTTAGAGGCAAGCGCAGCAGTTGCCACAAAGCCTGCATCTATCACAAACATATCCTATAAGTACAATGATCGGGTTAAGTTCAGAGACCTATCCGGTGTAACATATTCCGGCGATTCGCTGAAGATTTCAGGTGCTTCACTCTCGGCAGGAGATGTCATTGTAGATGAAAGCGGCTCTAAAAGCCTGAAAATTCTTAAGGTCAACAAAGATGGCACATATATCACCGCAAGGCCGACCATGTATGACCTGTTCAGCGAGTTTACGATCCCGCGGCAGATCATTGAGCCGAATGAGGCCAATATCATTGAATATGGCGTGAAGGGAATATCGGCTCAGGAATACGCTTCTATTCTTGCGAGCAAATCCGGTGCAAGCGGCACGCAGAAGCTCATGAGCGGGGATGTCCCCTCTGCGGATATGCAGAAGATGTACGACCTCTTTGAAAGCCGTGACTCAAGGATTTACCGGTTCAACGGCGACTATACATTCTCCTCGTTCAACACAGGCAGCGGTTCATCAAATGTAAAGCTCCATCTGGAGGGTGCGGTAGGCGTCAGCCCCGGTATTGTTGCCGACTATTCTCTATTCAGCGGATATGAGTTCGGCTTTGTCGATGCCGCCCAGTTTATCGATCTCAAGGCCTTGCTTGACGTCAAGATCGACCAGGAGATGTACTGTCCCATATTTGCAATTAGTATCCCGATTCCTGGGTTGGGAGCGGTGCGCGCCGGCATATATCTTGTCCTTGACGTTGACGGCGATATCACATTGACCGTCAAGGCCGAGGAAGGAATCATCGCATCAGCCAGTGTTTACGGCAGTACGAAATATGGTATTCCAACATCCTTCCATCTGAAAAAAGAATTCGACCCATTTTTTGGAGCGGAGTGCGATCCGATGGGTTATATCCACGCAGGTGTATATATAACCCCTCTTGTCATGCTTGAGATTCTGGGCGTCGACGTCTTTGACGCCCAGCTTCGGCTGGGGTTTTATGCCTACGCTGATTTTGCCGAAACAACAATGAACTACGGCGTTGATTTTGTCATCCACGCTTTTGTGACTATTCTTGACGATCGGACGACGCTGATCAGGCAGCATGTCCCGATCATAGAACGCAGTAAAACCATGCGTGCGCAGGACGATGTGATCTATTATTTCAGCCGGTTGTGCAGTTATCAGGATCGGATTAACGTCGCCGCCTTCACCAATCGCCCGACAGGGTCGACAGAGCTGTATTCTGAGCCATTCAGCGACAAAGTGCCATTTGCAAACCGGACGTTGGAGGCCTGGTATTATGCGTCGGGAAACGACCCGCAGGGTGGATCAAACCAAAATCCGACAAAGAAAGTTACCGTAACGACGGATGACAACGGCGGTGTATCAATCAACTTCCAGAAGTTGGGGATCGATATCGCCAAGGGAGATACGATTGTCATCAAAGCCCCCGGCTTTAATGGACAGACGGATTTGATACAGGCCACCACTCCGTTTGTCTCGGGTGGGGAATTCTCCGGTGCCTCTAATTTGCAGGGCGACTATTTTGAGGATACTGTCGAATTTGAAACACTGTCCGGTAAAGATCTGACTGTTCTGGATGTGCCGAATGCCGACGTTGAATTTGACACCCAGCAGCGTATTTACTACAAAGGGCCCGTTACGGTTTATTCCACAGATAAAACAACCAAAGTTACTGAAAAAGCCACCTTTACCGCGCAGAAGGACGTTACACAGTACGGGCTTAAAAAAACAGGGCTGAACATTCTTTCGCTCAGTGGCTACGACATCAAACCGAACTGTGAACTCTGCTGGCAAATAACGGATAGCGGCTATACTTACGGAACCACTGTACCGTCAGGCAAAGGTGGTCTTGAGACAAGGCATAACATTGTTGTGCACCGTATTACAACGGATCAGCAGGTTCCGATTGAAGACTACGAAGGCAGCTCCATTGGGCTGCAGCACAATATAACGCTGCAGCTTATCGCCGTGAACAAGGGGGGCAGCAAACCATACACGGGTGCGGCCGACCTGTATGTTGCTCTCGGCGAGGTGCCTGCAGGCTACAAACAGGGAAATTTTCCGCCAAAAGATTTGGGATATGTGAAGTTCCCTGCCGCAGATGTCCGATATCCCAACCATTTCGAATATTATCGTGATAATCCATTCCCGGTTTTATTATACGAAGTAAAAGATTTACCAAAACTGATTCTTGGATCCGCAATCAGCAGCAACGAGGGAACGAGTACCGAGGCCGGCTATAGGTGGCGCTGGGAGGAAATAAAGCCCAATATTCCTTCAACTGTGACCGTTACGGAAACCTATACAAGTCAAAGCCCGACCGGTGCTCCTATCAGGGTGCGTGAAAAGGTGGAGGTCACGAATATCATTTACACAAAACCGTATTTTCAGATACTAACCGGATTTACGAATATGCAGCCGTCATATATCATAACCTCACCGACGGCCGGCGCAAGCGTCCCTGCAAGTGAAGACGAAGCGGTTTTGCGAAGCATCTATCAGATGCGCCACATCGTTTCAGGTATGTCGGTGACCGGGGTCCCGCTGCCTGACCCGCCGTTTTCGCCGCCCGCACCTGTGATCTATGACTTTGATGAGCTGACACAGGGTACTGCCAACGCATTTAATATTGAATTCCAGCTCGAACAAATGTATAAAAACGACCGTTTTATTGTCAATCCTCTTTCTGATTGGGCTTCCGGTTCGTATAAAACTTTTGCTTTAACAGGCAAAAATACGGCAATAACAGCCCCCGCAACAATAAAGAATGCCGCCGCACTTCCGGCTTGGGCGGCAGGCTACATCCGTTCTGCCGTGAATAACGGAATAATGCGCTTAGATGCAAACGGCAATTTCCCTGTGGGCAAGAATACGACGCGAGCGGAATTTTGTGCGGCTATCGTCAATGCTCTTGGCTTGAGCTCGCTTGATGCAACAAAATCAGATTTCACCTTTAAGGATATTAAATCTGCCGACCCCAATTTTTTACAAATGCAGACCGCGTATCAGTGTGGGATTATCAGCGGCGTCTCCGCTGCGGAGTTTAGGCCCAACTCTTTGATTACGCGGCAGGATGCCGCTTCTATGCTGATCCGCGCCTTCAGCCTGAGAAATACAGGGCTGATCCCTGCCGATACGGGCGGTAAGCTGGGCCGTTTTGTCGACCGGAATGCTGTGAGCAGTTACGCAACAGCCAATCTTGAGAAGTCCGTTGCCCTTGATTTTTTTAGCGGATATCCTGATGGGACGCTCTTGCCACTGAAAAACATTACGAATGAGCAGACAGCAAAAATTATCTGGGAGCTCAAGCTGAAAGCGGAGAAGCCCGGATTAGAATGGGCACAGTAATTTGGAAAAGCCCGCCGACCAGATACAAAATCTGCAGCCGGGATCGTGTTCGTGGCAGCATATGCAAATAGTAATATAAAATCAATAATCAACAGATTCTGGATATCATTTGGTTCTCCAGCATGCTTAGTATTCGATTGCCTCCCAGAGGTGTGCGGAGGCAGACCTTGTTATACGAATTGTCGAACGCTCCGATGATGTCTGAATCGCAGCAGCTTTCAAGGTTTTTAAGAATATCAAGTAATTCTGCTCCAAAACCTTTTTGGACGACAAGTATCATCCTGCCCTCGCTGGCAAAGTACAGGGGATCTGTGCCCAGAAGCTCATGGACAGCGCTGATAGATAGGCGAATCTGCAATTTTTCTTCTTCGATCAAAGCGCCGATATGATGGCTTTCAGAGATTTCGCAGAGCGAGGTAGCAATGCCGCCCCGCGTAGGGTCCCTCATCAGTTTTACATATTTAATGTGATCGCCGAGCGCCAGAATAATTTCAGATAACGGCTTGCAGTCGCTTACAATATCGCTTTGCAGCCCAAGATTATATCGTTCCAATAGTATTGTCGTGCCGTGTTCCGCTATCGTCCCTGTAAGTATGATTTCATCGCCAGAGGTTATCTGTCTTGGATTGAAGCATTCATGCACTCTTCCGATTCCGGAAGTATTGATACATACTCCGTCAACCAAGCCCTTTTCAACAACCTTCGTATCTCCCGTCACAATCTTCGCTCCGGCCATTTTGCAGGCCTGGCTCATGGACGCAGCGATTTGATCGAGCTTTTCAATTTCAAGACCTTCCTCTATCACAAAGCCTGCACTCAGGAAGAGTGGGATCGCTCCCGCCGCCGTCAGATCGTTGATGGTTCCGGATACGGCAAGCTTTCCGATATCTCCGCCCGGGAAAAAGATCGGTTTTACCACGAAGCCGTCCGTCGTAAACGCCAGCCGTCCGGTCTCCAATGAAAAAATGGCGGCATCCTGATAGCCGGTAAGAATCTCATTGTCAAAATGCCGATAGAAAATATCGCGAATCAGCCTGTTTGTAAGGAAACCTCCGTCCCTGTGCCGGAGCGTAACTTTTTCATTCAAATTTCACCGCCTCCAAATCTGTAATACGCCGCGCAAGCTCCCTCGGAGGATACCATGCACGGCCCGATCGGGTGGTCAGGTGTACAGAGACATCCGAAATTCATACACATGTCCGGCGTTTTTTCTCCAATCAAAACTTTTCCGCATTCGCATCCGTCTGAAAAGACATCAGGGGTTGATTCCATTTCCAGTCCGAATCTCTTGAATGCGTCATATTCCTCGTAACTACTGTTCAAAGTGAGCGCAGAGTCCTGAATCATTCCGATTTCTCTCCAACTTACGTCGGATATTCGGAACACTTCATTGATCAAACGAAGAGCTGCCTGGTTTCCGGTATCTTTGACACATCTTCTGTATGTATTCGAAAATTGAAGGGGTATTTGCCCAGTAATCTGCCTGCACAGGATACTGATGGAAGCAATCAGGTCCATCGCTTCAAATCCACAGATTACCGCAGGAATATGATACTCAGCGGTGACAGGCAGAAAGGGTCCGATACCGGTAATCGCGGCGACATGCCCCGGACAAAGCATTCCGTCTACATGTACTCCAACTTCTCCCAAGATGAAGCGGATTGCCGGTTCCATCCGCTTCAGCGATGTCAGAAGGAATAAATTTTGGATTTTTTCCTCCCGCACTGCCTGAATCAGCGACGCATAGAGAGGGGCTGTCGTTTCGAAGCCAACCGCTGCGAATACAATATTCTGGCCTATGCTTCTTTTCGCTAAATCCAGGATGTCTTCCGGCGAATAAACCGTAATAACCTTTCGTCCAAGAGACTTCTGTTCTTCCAGGCTGCCGGATGGACTGCGGACTCTTAAAAGGTCTCCGAATGTGGCAACCGAAACGTTCTCATGCTTTAGAAGTGCGATCAACGCATCAATATAGCCCGGATCGGTGACGCAGATTGGACAGCCGGGACCTGAAACAAGGCGGACCTTGGGTGTGAGAAGCTTTCTAATTCCAAACCTTGCGATTTGATGCGTATGCGTGCCACAGACCTCCATGATGCGAATGTTACGTTTAACGGATTCATTGATCTGTGCAACCGCTTTTCCAATCAATCGTTTTTCTTCCTGCGTCATGGTGAATCACCTGTCATTTCCTGAAGCGTAGCTTTCAAAAAATCAAAATACTCGTCGTCGATTTTGCTGATGGCATATCCCGCGTGCACCATTACCTTATCGCACATGCTGCGCATCTCCATGGCTCCTTTACTGCGCTGTCGCCGCCCTGAAGCGTTACATATTCCAAATGCCCGGCCCTTTGAAATTCGGATAAGGAACCTATAAAGAACTCTCCGCCCCAAATAGCGCCGTCCGTTCCAAAACCCGTTCCGTCATATATGACGCCGATCACATCACACGTCAACTTGTTTTCGGCCATACATCCCGCCATATGCGCGTGGTGGTGCTGAACCGCAGTTTTTTGTCCGGTCTGCTTCTTTGCATAGCGCGCGGAATGATAATCGGGATTCAAGTCATGCGCAAAAATTTCCGGCCGAAAGAGAAACAGGCCTTTAAAATGTTCAATCTGCCGCTCAAAGACTTGATATGTTTGATACTCGTTCAGGTCTCCAATGTACTGGCTGACGGCAGCAAAGCCGTTTCGGGCAATGCAGACGGAACTTTTTTGATCCGCTCCGACCGCCAAAATCGCCTTTCCTGATTTTAAGGGAATTGTCAAAGGTGCATACCCGCGTCGGCACCGGACAAGTACTTCATGGTTATCCACGACTTTTACGACCGCGTCATCCACCGGGATCTTAATTTCGCGGTTGTGTGACATTGAAGCTGCGAATAAGGGAGCATGACTCCAAGCCTTTTCTGTTTGGGTGCGATATATTCCGAAAGGTACTCCGGTGCTTTTTTTTGAAGCAATATAATTGGTTTGCGGTTTCCCGTCAGAATTGCTTTTTCCCGCTCGGATACCTCGCAGATTTTACAGACCGCTTCGATATTGCGTGCCATAATGGCCAGAGGCTTCTGCGACCTGTGTTTCAGTTCTCGAAGTCTTTGCACAGCCGCCGGGTCCTCTGCATTGCAGCAGAGGTGGTATCCGCCGATCCCTTTCACCGCAAGGATTTTGCCCTGGCGGATCAGATCCCTTGCTATTTTAGCGGGATCGGACGAATCCACGGTGTTCCCCTGGGCGTCCAAGAGCTTCAAAACGGGGCCGCAGTCCGGGCAGCAGTGGGTTTGGGCATGAAATCTTCGGCTGCCCGGGCTGCAATACTCCGTTGCACATGCCCGGCACATTTCAAATTCGGACATAGCCGTGTTTTTCCGGTCATACGGCAGGCTTCCGATGATGGAATACCTTGGACCGCAATTTGTGCAGCTTATAAATGGGTATTGATATCGCTTGTCTCCAGGCATGTTGAACTCTTTCATGCAGCTTTCGCACACTGCGATGTCTGTGGGCAGAAAAATCGCGGTCTTGATTTCATCGCTTCCCTCAACATCAATGAGGACTCTGGAATACTGGTTTTTCACCCATACCTTAAGCCCAAGCCGGTTTGCCGTTCTATAAACAAAGGGCCGGAACCCGGCCTCCTGTATAATTCCGGTTAATGCAAATAAATACCGTTCCGCGTTACTCATAGCCATCGCCGTCGATGCTTTTGATAACCGCCGTAAGCTTTTCATAAGGCTTATGCTCAATGTGGACCGTGGTCCAATCGCCGAACATCGTACTGTCCCGATCGATTAAATGGGATAACAGATGTTGGCCTTCAATATGGCTTCCCTTGTCAACCTCGATCTCCAGTTCGTTTACCTTGGCAATTTTGCTCTGCCTGCAAAGGGCAGCGATGGACTGATATATTTTTTCAATCAGGTGCGTATCATGCATATTCCGCTTCCTCCTTTATGTTCAAAACCGTGTTTAGCACATTGGTACAGATTTGTTCAAAACGCTCATTCAGCGATTCACTGAGCTCAAAACCGAAACCGATCTCGGCCGCTTCAATCCCAATAAAATAACCCTGCGTCTGTGGAGCGTGCAGCTCAATCAGGTCGAAGAGGTTGAATTCATGCTGTGTCCGTAGCTTTCTCCGATTTTTAAGGGCGTCGCTTAAAAGCATGACGTCCATTCTTCCCGGTTCTTTGCTCTGGGTTATGGCGTCGATGATAATCACAAAATTCCCCGGTTTGATTTGATCAAAGCAGCATTGAAAATCCGTTTCTCCGACGAAGGCGGCAATATCATGCTCCCGCAGGCTGCTTTCAATGGCATCCACAACCCGTGACCCGACTCCGTCATCCCTCATGATGAGGCTGCCGATACCGATTACGACAATTCGTTTCATGGCACTACCTGTATGGTTTTGATCAGATTGCCATTCGAGTAGACGTGTGTGGCACAGGAAACGCAGGGGTCAAACGAGCGGATGATTCGTCCAAGCTCCACCGGAGCGTCGGGATTTATGATCATCGTACCGATCATCGCCTTTTCTCCCGGTCCCGGTAAATTGTCCCGACCTCTGGTGGAAAGGTTCCAGGCGGACGGCGTGATAATCTGGTAAAGGATAATCGCTTGGTTTTCTATTTTGATCCAATGCCCCAATGCACCGCGTGTGGTGTCAATGAGACCGGCCCCATAGGCACTCTGCGGAACGCCATATTCTTTCTGAACGCAGATGCCCGGAATGAGATTATTAAGCAGGACCAGTATGATATTTGCAACCTTTTTTGCCTCTAGGACTCTGGCTATAGTCCGGTCCATAGTGGATATCCCGTTCCGGTACTCGCCGCAAAGCCACATTCTTGCAAGCGGCCCTACCTCGTAAGGAAGTTCCCTGTATCTCGGCGCCTTCACCCAGGAATAGGCATCGCTCTTTTTTATGTCGGGTTCCGGGATAGCTTCAAACGGCGTATAGGTTTCCGGTCTTGCTGTGTACCATGACGAGTAAACGGTTTCGGTAATTTCGCCGGGATTGAGTTCCATAATTTTGCCCTCGCTGTATGCCAAGGGATTGACGTATAGCGTGCCCAGCCTTTCATATCCGTTAAAGCAGCCGAAGGTGAGAAGATTCCCGTAGCCACGTCCGATTTCGAAATATTCTTGATAGTATTTAGCAATTGTATATGCATCCGGGATCATGATATTGCAGATAAATTGCCTGATATTCAGAAGCAGAGAACGCAGCCACGCTATTTTCTCCGATGTGGCCTGCGTGGTAATTCCGCCGATGAAAACTCCGTGGTTATGCGGCGCTTTTCCGCCTAAAATTGCCAGCATTTCATGTGCGTTTCTGCTGTATTTAAGAGAATCAAAGTAGTGACAGACAATCTTATCATTTTGCTCCTTCGGCAGCCTAAAGTCATTGTGATCTGTTTCAAACAGAGTGTTATCTTCCGGGAGCTTGATGAAATCAGGCGCTGTATACTGATAAAAGTGCCGGATGTGATTTTGGAGGAACTCGCACCCGTGAATGATATCTCGCAAATATCTGCCCTGTTGAGAAACGGAGACACCCAGCGCATCTTCCAAAGCCAGCGTGGAAGCCATGGAATGCGCGGCGGAACAAATCCCGCAGATTCGCTGCGTAAAATACACAGCGTCGAAGGGGCTTCTTCCCTCCAGCATTTTTTCAAAGCCCCTGAAAAGCAAGCCTTCTGTCCTTGCATCCGCCACAATGCTGTTATCTATGTCAGCGTCTATTTGCATAAACCCACTGATTCGGGTGACTGGGTTGATGACAACTCTCTTCGTTTTGTTCACCTCTTACGTTGTACCATAACTGATGAAAGGCTCCATTTTGTCGGGGAACCCAAACATGGCGCAGCCGATACAGGGACTGTCGTCGCCGATGGGCCAATTCACGCGATCGTTCCATTTCCGGATCGGGCAGTCGACTCTTGTGACCGGTCCTCTGCATCCAAGCTTGAACATGCAGGTTTTCTCTCCCAGCTTTGAGGCAAAGATACCCTGATCAAAATACGGTCTTCGGGGACAGATATCATGAATGAGCGTGCTGTAGAACATGAGCGGTCTTTGTCTGGGATCCAGCTCGGGTTCGCCGATAAGCATGAGATAGGCCAGCGTCCCCATAAACCAGTCCGGATGGCATGGACAGCCTGGCAGCTTGATGACCTTTCTGTTGAGCAGGCTTTGAATCCCGACACATTCCGCCGGATTTGGCCTTGCCGCCGAAATGCCCCCGTCGGAAGCGCAGGTTCCCACCGCGATAACGTAAGCCGCCTGTTCGCCAACGGCGTCTATTGCCTTATGAACAAGCACGAAGGCCGTCTCCAGCCTCATCGAGAAATTAGGACAACTGTTGCTCGTTTGATTCATCCTGCCATCTTCCCAACCACCTTCAATTTACTGAGGATCGGCTGACCGGCGTGACATGAGGCGAACTGGCTTGTTACATCTGTGCCTGCCAACAGACCGAAATGGGTTGCTCCGCCCCAGACCGCATTATTTGTTACATCATATATGACACCGTTTACCGCCACATATGCCGGGTTACCATCTTTGCCGTTATACCTTGCCAGTTCATCCAGTGTAAATAACCTGCCGGCATTGGACTGAGGGCTGTTCGTGCTTTCACTATTGTGTAGACCTTGTACCAGCATAGAAAGATTGGATATATTTCTTCTCAGACTGTTTAATAGCTTATTCTTGACGCAGGAGTTCGAGGTCGTATATAAACAGTCGATTGTGTCGCTCATTTCGTTCAGGTTGTCATTATTATGTTTATAAAGATCTCACTGTTATTCATGCATAATTCTCCTTATATAGTTATTCGGTATCAATACAGTATATTCATTGCATGACTAATGTGCCTGAACTCTGCGTGTAAGGATTGGCACAAGAGGATAATTCGACAGTTAAACACACATAGGGATCTCAAATCATAATATGAGATATCGACTTAGAAAGGAGCTGAGCAATTTGTATAGAAGGTATCCTTGTCCTGATAATGGGAATAACTATATGGTTTTGACAGACTATGGGCCGGAACCGTTTGTTATCAATATCGACCAGGCAACCAAGCAAAACAGTACATTCCGCACTGCGCTGTGGACGGGAAACCATTTACAGCTTACTCTGATGAGCATCAATCCCGGAGACGATATCGGTCTGGAGATTCATCCTAACATTGACCAATTCTTACGAGTTGAACAAGGTCAGGGGCTTGCCGAGATGGGACAAAGCAAGGATTATCTGGATTTTCAAAGAAGAATCAGCGACGGCTATGCTATTTTTGTTCCGGCAGGGACATGGCATAACGTGATTAACACCGGTAACAGACCTTTGAAATTATACTCGATTTACGCCCCCCCGCAGCATCCCAAAGGTACTGTCCATAGGATAAAAGCTGACGCAATGGTTTCTGAGCATAATTGAAATCTACACGATATGAAAATACCGCCATCATGATAAATAGGTAGCGGTATTTTATATTGAATTATTTATATAGGACTATTTTGAACGGATTTGATTGAACAGCTTTACGATTTCATACCACAGCACTGCTGCCGCCGCAATACCTGCCGAGCCAAAGAGCTGCCCGGCTGTGAGCGGAGCGAGTTTCAGTATATGTGCGAGCGGCGTATAAAGAATGATTGCCAGCATAAGCAACGTGCCGATATTGACTGTCCGCATAACTCTGTCTTTAACAAGGCGGGATATAGACTGAAACGCAAAATCATGGTCGGAACTGTTCACCTGAACCAGGAATAGGTTGGAGAGCATGATGATGGTAAGACCCATGGTACGGGCAATTGACGCATTAGCGGTATCGGCGGCAAGTACGGCATAATAAGTCCCAAAAGAAGCGGCAAAAACAGCGAGACCCTGAATAATGCTTTTAAGCAAGGTCCGTCTATTTAAAAGCTTCGCCTGCGGATCGCGCGGTCTGCGAGTCATAATGTCGGTTTCGGCCGGCTGGCGTTCTAATACGATGGAGCAGGTTGGGTCGATCAGAAGCTCCAGCAAGACTACGTGTAGGGGCAGAAGCATCAACGCAGCCGGGGCAACTCCAAGAATTGGGGCAAGCAGTGATGTTAATGCAATGGGGATATGAATGGTAAATACATACCCGACCGCCTTTCGGATGTTGTCGTAAATTCTCCGGCCGTCTTTTATAGTTTCAACGATGGTTGTAAAGTTATCATCCATCAAAATGAGATCGGCGGCTTCGCGGGAAACCTCGCTTCCGCGCTTGCCCATGGCGATACCGATATCGGCATATTTCAGAGCCGGTGCGTCGTTGACGCCATCGCCTGTCATGGCGACGATTTTTCCGTTTTCTTTAAATGCTTTTACGATCCGCATTTTATGCTCAGGAACGACGCGGGAGAAAATAGATACATCCTTGACCGCTTCCCGCAATTCACTGTCGGACATTTCATTCAGCATATCACCGGTAATGATATTGGCGCTATGCTCCATATCAATTTTTTTGGCGATGGAAGCGGCGGTGATCCCGTTGTCTCCGGTAATCATCACGACGCGGATACCGGCCCTGCGGCATACTGCGATATCGGCCTTGACGCTCTCGCGCGGAGGGTCGGCAAGACCAATCAGGCCGCAAAACTTCAGATGGCATTCGGTTATGCTTGAGGGAATCTCATTATCCGACGCTAATGCTGCAGTCGCTACCGCAATTACGCGCAATCCTTCCTTTGACAATTCGGTTATTTTATGCCCGGCAGTTTCACTGTCCTTATCACTCAGCTCACAAATTGTTAAAATTCTTTCCGGTGAGCCTTTGGCGGCAATGAGAAGCCCGCCGTTTCTGCGCCAGACGTGTCCCATCATCTTTAGCTCGTTGGTAAAGGCATATTCACTGATTAGTTCACCACTAAAAAGATGTTCCTTCGAAATCCCATGACTATCGCAATAAGCAAGCATTGCCTTTTCCATCGGGTCGTAGGCATCCGTTTCGCAGCCAAGTCCCATCGTTTCAATAAGGGTATGTTCATCGCCGTTGGGTGACCATATCTGCTGAACCGCCATCTGGTTCATCGTAATGGTTCCCGTTTTGTCCACACAAAGCACAGATACGGACCCCAGAGTCTCGACGGACGGGAGCTTCCGTACAAGCGATTGTTTCTTCGCGAGCCGCCATGCGCCCATAGAAAGGAATACTGTCAGAATTACGGGAAATTCTTCGGGGATCATAGCCATGGCGAGCGTGATGCCGGACAGGACGCTTTCAGTCAAACGGGCGCCTAAATCATGATCGGGTATATTGAAATAAGTGACCACGCCAACGAAAGCAAACAATACGCCCGCAATCGCGGCGCATGTTTTGACAAGCCTGCCTGTTTGTTTCTGTAAAGGTGTCGGTTCATCCGGAGCATCAACCACGTTTTTGCCGATTCTGCCATACTCGGTTTCCGCGCCGATTTTATCAACCAAAACAGTGCCCATACCCTGCGTAACAAGAGTACCCGCATAGCAATAATCCTTGCGCCAATAATCATTGGATGGCTCTGCATTCTCATAAGTTACCTTCCAGACACCTTCGGCCTCGCCGGTGAGGGACGACTCCTCTACGCAGAGGTCGCTGCACTTGACCACGATCCCGTCGGCGGGTATTTTAACACCCTCATAGATCAGCATCAAGTCGCCGGGTACAAGATCTGTGCTGGCA
>CAZVLO010000051.1:21057-21330 GCA_964628265.1 uncultured Papillibacter sp. | reverse complement strand
AATGATGCTCTGAGTGCATTACTGGCATTTCCTGACACAGACAGAGCTAAGAGCATCTGGACCAAATACGGTTATGAACTGACGGAATGATTAATTTCGGATTGGGAGTGTAGCGTGAAAAAGAGAGAACCGGTCAACGCCTTTGACATCGCCGCAATCATCATCGTTTTAGCAGTTGCGGTCTTCATTGCGTATGCGCTCCTTTCCATTGTTCTCGGAGGCCTTCCTTTTCTTCCGGCTGCGATTGCCTCCAAGGAAGTGCGCTTTGCTGTC
>CAZVLO010000051.1:18380-21047 GCA_964628265.1 uncultured Papillibacter sp. | reverse complement strand
GGCTGAGCGTTTATACTGCCAGCATATCCACGTTATTATGCGTGCTTCTTTCGGTCCCCAGCGCCTATGCCTTAACAAGGACGTCAATGCCCTTTAAGAAAACCATTCAGATCATCATGGAGCTTCCCCTGTCATTACCGTATCTTGTTCTGGGGTTATGCCTTCTCATCGTCTTCTCGTCCGATCTTGGGAAAGCCCTCAGGGATCTGGGCTTCAAGGTTGTGTTTGATAAAAACGGTATCATACTAGCGCAGCTGATCGTGAATCTCCCTTTTGCCGTCAAGTTCATGAGAACGGCTATGTCCGAGGTTGACGAACGGCTGGAATTTATCGCGGGAACGCTTGGGGCTTCTCGTTGGACCCGGTTTCGTACCGTTCTGCTGCCGTTGTGCCGTCAGCCTGTCATCGCCATGGTCGTTTTGGTCTGGTCGCGGGCGCTCGGAGAATTCGGGGCGACATTGATGCTGGTCGGCGTCACACGGATGAAGACGGAAACGCTGCCTGCCAGCATCTATCTGAATATCTCAACCGGTGATAACGGAATGGCCATGGCGTCGGCGATCCTAATAATGATCATCTCCGCTGCTGCTCATACAATCACGACAATTCTGAATAAACAAAGCAGACCCCTGACACGAATGAGGGATACGACAACATGACAATGCCCACGATAAAAATAAGCGATTTCTCTCTTAGAAAAGGCAGTTTCCAGCTGTCTGACATCTCATGCGACATTTATCCTCAAGAGTTGTTTGCAATTTTGGGGAAAACCGGGGCGGGAAAGACACTGCTTCTTGAATCTGTCGCCGGTTATTACGCCGGTTTGTACGGGTGTATTTATCTGAACGGTAAATCCGTCCTTGACATCCCGCTGACAGAGCGTAGAATCGGCTTCGTATATCAGGACTATGGACTCTTTCCGCATATGACTGTCGAGCAGAATATTTCCTACGGCTTAAAAATGCAGAAAAAGAACCGATCGGACATTGCGAAGGAAGTTAGCCGCATGGCCGAACTTCTGTCTATCGAACACATACTCAAGCAACACCCAGGAACCTTGAGCGGCGGGGAAAGGCAGCGGACTGCTCTGGCAAGGGCGCTCGTACTCTCACCTGATGTGCTCCTGCTCGATGAGCCCTTTTCAGCGCTTGATCCTGTCACAAAGAAATCCCTGAGCAAGGAGCTGCTTGAAATACACAACAATTTCCAGTGCACGATCATACTTGTTACGCATGATTTTTCCGAAGCGCAAGAGCTGGCGGGCCGGATTGGTATCATGTCTAACGGTCGACTGAAGGCTGTGCGACCTAGCGACGCGCTATTCGAGCCTTACGAAGACGAAAACATTAATCAATTCTTAGGATTAAGCATGTGATAATAAGTGCCAAATTCACAGAGTTTTAATACATACTGATACTTGTTCAGGACATCTTTGTGCCTTGAAGCGCAACGAAAGGAATGGTCATTCATGACACAGCAGGAACTCATGCAAAGCCTTAAGGAAAAGTTTCAGGCGTTGGTGAGAGATAACAGTCTCAGCACCGACGAAGTGAAAATCACAACGAAAAGTCTGACGCCAGAAGAAGCCATCGGCACACCAAAAAGGAGGGATTTCCCGATCCTGACTGGCCAGGAGGTCATGCTGCAGGCGGAGTACAAGGGCTCTTTCGGGCAGGCCTTCACCGACGCTCCGACGATCATGAACGGGACGCTTGGCGATATCCTGTCGCTTGATCTGACTGAGGATTCTCACAACCGCGCGATGTTCATTGCGACAATAAACGCCGTTATGACATATCTTGGGCTCGTTGACAGGACGGTACACTGCAAGACGGAGGATCCCGAAAAATGTGCTCAAGAGTTTGTGAGCTTTGTCAGAAAAAATTACGGGAACAAAAAAATAGCCCTAATCGGCTATCAGCCGTCGATGCTTGAAGCGCTTTCCAAGGAGTTCACCTTACGCGTGCTGGACCTCAGCCCAAAAAACGTCGGACAGCTCCGCTACGGCGTCAAGGTGGAGCATGGCATCGACGATTACAAGGATGTCGTATTGGACTGAGCTGATGTTGTTCTGTGTACTGGAAGCACACTGTGCAACGGGACCATCGTTAACTTTATAGATATTGGCAAGGAGGTCGTGTTCTTCGGTATCACCGTCGCCGGAGCGGCTTATCTGATGGGATGGCCGAGGTTCTGCCCCTTAGCCTATTGATGGTCACTAAACGCTTACGGCACGTGTTTTTGGAGAATGCAAAGTTTAAAGAACAGTCGGATCGTAATGAATTCCCTGGGCTATGGTACTCATATCCCAGGGAATTTTATGTTCTCAAATTAGTTATGCTTTACCTAAAGCTTTGAGTACTTTGTCCGGCGTCGCCGGCGGATCAACCCATACTCCGATTGCATTATGGATCGCTATGATGATGAGGTGGGTATTGGCAAGGGAGTGGCTGATCCCGTTGGCTCCGTAAGCAGCGTTACCCGCGCGCGTCTCCAGGAAATGCCGATCCACGTCCGGTACATCCAGCATGGTCGGTATTTTGTAGTCAATCATGTTTGCATTCAGCTTAACGCCGGTGCGTTCGTCATAACAAAAGTCCTCCAGCAGCTGGCACCCTTGGCTGAAGTAGATCACCTGATCGACTTGGCTTTCCAGTGAGGTCAGCC
>CAZVLO010000051.1:0-18366 GCA_964628265.1 uncultured Papillibacter sp. | reverse complement strand
ATAATTTTACCCGGATCAGCAACAACGCCCAGTTTCACGATTTCGACCTCGCCCGTCTCCGTGTCCACAGCGACTTCACAGTAAGCTGTGTTCATGGTATCCAGTTTTCTTCCCATCCCCTGTGTCCATAGAGCCAACGGGGGCATACCGGCATAGGTGGCGAAAAGGTTTCTCTTAACAGCCTGGGCAATCGGAATACCTTTACCCGGATCCGACTTAATGATGACCTTGCCGTCAGCCAGGTCAAGCTCCTCGGGCTTCAGACCTTTAAACGGGCTGGGTTCCTGCGGCTGACCGAAACCAAAGAGACTCAGTACAACAGGGTGCTCTGCCTCTTCAATCGCAGCCTCGAGAATTTTCTGCTTCAGTATGTTCGCGCATTCCTTCGTTACCCAGGCGGAGGCTGTTGTGCCGTCAGCGCCGCCGCCGACCGGCGTGAACTTTTCCCTATAGTCAAAGTCAATACTGATATCCTCGTACTCAAGACCTAATTCTTCCGCGACGACCATGGCATTGCATTCGACGGCAAAGACTCCAAAGAGCGGTCCCTGCGTAGGCATATGCACAACGCCGTCGCGCAGCTCCAATTTGCTCTCATACCCCGTAAACGCATGCCTCGGGCACATCTGGCAGCGGAAACTCATCCCATGCATTCTCCCGTCGGGAAGCCTTTTTGTCCCGGCGCGGTGCCAATTCCAGTTCATGAGCTTTTTACCTTCCTCAATACACGCCTCAAAGCTCGGTACGGGATCAGGATCGTTTTGGGATGACGGACCATGCAAATTCATCCGTGCGATCTCAATCGGGTCTTTGGAAAGCTGTTCTGCTATTAAGTAGATTGCCATTGTACCGGAATCCCAGTTAAACGGGCAATGCTGTCCGCTGACATACATTTTTCCGCGGTTGCTGTCGACAATTTCCATCCTTTGACTAATATTCGGACATTTCAAAGTATTATACGGGCCATAGCTCTGATCCCCTGAGGTACCAAAGCTTGAGCTGCCTTCCACGCCGCCGTCTGCGATTGAAAAGTCATCGATTGCTGTAATCAGGCCGTTATCCTTAAAGCCGATTTTAAGTGCATATAGCGTTCCTTCATAATAAAGTCGAAGGATTCCTCTCGCGTATTGACGCACCGCACAGGTCTGCCAGTCCTTTTTGCAAGAAGTGGAGTGATCTCCTGGGATTTCCGGAGTCCCCAGTCACAGTATTTTCCGCCCATGAACAATCCTCCCTGGACTGTTTTTTCCAGCGGCATGTGGTACATCTTGCTGATGGCCTTTCTTTCGCGAATCGCGCCTTCAATATGCAGACTCTTTCCTTCACCGGGATAAAAGTCATCGGACCACCAGGCAACCGAACCTGAAGGATTCGGAAATCGGCAGGCGAAAGGCGGTAAATACAGATCATACTCGATCACATGGTCCGCTTCGTTAAAACCCGCGTCGATATCGCCTGCGATCATGTTCGAATATGTAACGTTTCCTTTCCTGGGCGGATTGCCACCACCCATTCCAGGGCCGCCGGAAACCGGGCTCTCTTCATTGTGTTCACGGACTAAAGGAGCATCCGGTTGTCTGCCCTCCATGATGTCAATAAGATGCGGCCGCACCTCCCATTCGATATCGAGCTGACGGAGGGCTTTTTCACAGATATCCTCATTTTCGGCAACAACGATAACAGCAACTTCAGCGCCTTCATGTTCCGCATAATTATTGAGCCATAGCCGCTTCGGGCCGAAGCTCTCACCGAAGCTGCTGAGATTCTTAATATCTTCATCTTCCCAAGTGACGATATCCGCTACACCGGGTATCGCCTTAGCTCTTGTTGTATCCACACTGACAACCTTCGCATTTGCGTAAGGACTCCGAAGAAATTTAGCATGAAGCATATTGGGAACAACAAAATCGATACCGAATTTCGCCACACCTGTTGCCAGAGCATATGAAAGCTTACCGGGAAGATTTGGTTTCCCGACGATTCTGAAGCCCTCTCTCTGTCCATTCGCACCGGTTAAATCAGCCATATAAGAAGTCAATCCTTTCTCAACGCCATTTCCAAAATCGGTTTTATGTGTCTTAAATATCTCTGTTTTTTCTGTAATTTTGAATTGCATTTCTCAGCGCACTCACTGCCAGCAACGAGCAATGCTTCTTGTGTTCAGGCAAGCCGTCAAGCGCGTCAATGACATTCTGATCAGTAATTCTTAAGGCTTCCTCAATGCTTTTTCCTTTAGCCAGTTCGCTTGTCATACTTGCCGTTGCAATTGAAGCCGGACACCCATAAACCATCACGCCGATATCTGTGATGATCTCTTTGTCAACTTTCAAATACAATATCATGTAATCGCCGCACTCCGGGTCTCCGTAATCACCTTCCGCGTCAGCGGTCTCTACGACATGCATATTTCTTGGGGACATAAAATGCTCAAGTGCTTTTTCCGAGTAAAATTCATCCATTCCTCTCACCTCAACATCGAAGATAAACGCCAATAATGAACTTATGATCATAATTCTAGAAAAATATTGGGCATATGTCAATAATGACTATTAACAGAAATGCTAATATTGATTGCTGATATATGGTTATTTCTATGAGTTTTGCATCCCTCTCGGGGGCTTGTGGCAAATGCGTCGCCATGATACCGTTTATCTGTAGCACAAGTTCGACGTTCAGAAGCCGTCAGCGAAGGAGTTTTTATGCAAACAGAAAAAGTAGCCGCTTATTTTGATCATATAGCACCAGAATGGGATACATTGCACCGTCATGACAACAGTAGAATCGAACGTATTTTGGATTGCGCGGATATCAAAAATAATCTCAGTGTTCTGGACGTAGGATGCGGTACAGGAGTTTTGTTTCCGTTTTATCTAAATCGTGATGTTGGTTCTCTTACCGGCGTTGATTTGTCCTCCGGTATGATCGCAAAGGCCAAGGAAAAATTCACAGATCCCCGAATAACGCTGATTGTTGGAGACGCCGAACAGCTTCAACTTGATACTTTTGACCGTTGCGTCATCTATAGTGCTTTGCCACATTTTAAAAGCGCGGCAAACCTTATTAAGAAACTATCGCAAGCCTTGAAACCAAACGGCAGGTTAACTGTCGCGCATTCAGAAAGTAGAGAGAAAATTGATCAAAGACACAAAGGCAGCGCCCATGATGTATCTGTTGGGTTAATGCCCGCAAGTGAACTCGCTGTACTGTTCAGCCCCTTTTTCCAGGTTGAGTTAATAATTGATGACGACATATATATCGTCTCCGGCAAAAAGAAATAACGGGGGTATCATAATGACAAAGACAAAAAAGCTCGCTCTTTCGGCCTTGTTTATCGCTATGTGTATTGTGCTTCCAATTGCGTTTCACACCATTCCGAATGCAGGCAGCATTTTTCTGCCAATGCACATCCCCGTTTTGATGTGTGGGTTGATTTGCGGTTGGCCGTATGGATTGATCTGTGGCATTCTCGGCCCGCTCCTCTCCAGCCTGTTTACCGGCATGCCGCCTGTCGCGTTTCTGCCAGGTATGCTTTGCGAGCTTGCCGTATATGGCCTTGTTACGGGCTTGCTTGTCAACAAAATTCAAACTGGCAAAAGAATTTTCGATTTATATATTCCACTTGTCTGCGCTATGTTGGCCGGCCGTGTCTTTTATGGTCTTATGAACTCCCTGATATTCAAAGCCGGCAGCTATACCCTAACGATCTGGCTTACCAGCGCTTTTATAACATCAGTACCTGGTATTGTGATCCAGCTTATACTCGTTCCCTTTTTAGTACATATTCTGCAAAAATCCAGCTTTGTCGCTGCAAGTCTGCAGATTGGCAAACAAAAAGCTTAAATAATCAGGACGATTCGAATCATATGCCGCGACATTGCTTCTCTTTGAATAGCATCGTCGCGGTATATTTTATTATTGACATATGCCCATAATTGCGTTATTATGGTTTTGGTCATATGCTCATTATCAAGGAACGGAGGTGATAGTAATGCCAAGAGGTGACGGGACAGGTCCTTTCGGTTCCGGACAAGGGACCGGACGCGGTGCCGGATTCTGTAATGGTTTTTCCGAACCAGGTTGTATGACAGCTCCCGGGATTGGTTTTCGCAGATGCTTGGGAAAAGGTTACGGCAGAGGGCTTGGGTATCGGCGGATATTTCACACTGCTGGATACCCTAGTTTTAGTAGCAACACTGCTTTATACAGCGAAAGCAGGGAAAAAGAGCTTCTTCAACGGCGAGCAGAAATATTGGAAAAACAGCTGAATCAGGTAAACAGGCGTCTTTCAGCGCTCAAACAGGACGAGTAATTTTTGGAGCAACAAGGCAGGTAATTTACCCGCCTTGTTGCCTGTTTCTGTACAATTGATTGACAGTTCCCGCAAAAAAATATATGATTAAGTCGTAGCTTAACGAAGCACTGCAGGGAGTTGATTTGATTGGCCAGGCCAACCAAATGGAGACAAATCGAGAATATTCCGGTCATACCTTATTTTGTTCCTTCGACAAGCGATGTGATGGAAGTTCCTGAAAACGTACTGAAGCTTGAAGAACTTGAAGCTGTGCGCCTTAAGGATTTAGAAGGCCTGGAGCAGAGCGAGTGCGCCGAAAAGATGGGGGTGTCCCGCCCCACCTTTCAGAGGATTCTGTTATCCGCTCGGGAAAAAATCACCGACAGTCTTGTCAATGGAAAGACGATTCATATCGAAGGCGGCAACTTTACGCTAAACATCTGTCCGGTCAAATGTGTGGATTGCGGCAAGGTCTGGCGGGAGAGCTTCGAGAATCTGAAGACCATCAAAGACGGCGAATATACCTGCCCGGATTGCCACTCTAACAATATCGTCTGCGAACAGACCTGCAAAGGTAAATTCTGCAAAAGGAACTGTTGGAGAAACGGCTGGAGAGACGAATAAAATAATCCGCATAAACCAAGCCCGGAAGAGTTGATCTTCCGGGCTTGGTCTATGTCGTGACGTTTGGCTGCATAACACGCATTTTCTCAGCAAAAGCTAGGATCTGCTCTGTAGAATACGGCTTTTTCATGACCGTTGCTTCATCGGAATGTAAATATTTTTCTGGTGTCCTGTAACGGTTGAGTGTATACCGCGGAACCACCGGCAATTCCTGCGCCATCCGCAGAAGATCATCCTCAGCTAACTGAGGTATCACTGTCGTCCTGACTTCGAAATCTGCTCCGTGGTCCAGCAAAAGCCTTATCGTTTGGAGCACAGTATGCACATCCGCAGCACCCCGGCAGATTTCCTGATAACGGTACGAAGGAGCCTTGAAATCCACGGCGAAATAATCGCAAAGGCCGTTATTCAGAACATCCTTGATCACCTGGGGCGACGAACCGTTCGTATCAAGCTTTACCTTATACCCGAATTCCTTGATTTCTTTTATAAACGTCATAAGACCAGGTTGCAATGTCGGTTCTCCGCCCGTCAGGACAACGCCGTCGAGCTGACCGATGCGCTTCCTCATAAATTTTCGAACCGTACTCATTTCGATCGTCTGATATGATCCGTCGAGCAGCTGCCGGTTGTGACAATAAAAGCAGTCAAAATTGCAACCCGGTGTAAACAGGACACAAGAGATACAGTCGGGAAAATCGACGAGAGAACTTTTTACCATCCCTGCGATAGTCATACAGGAACGGGGTCCTTTATCCGGTATTTCTTACGCAGCTGGTATTCCTCGCGTTTCCCAGTGTTGAAATTCTGCACCGGCCTGAGATACCCTACAACGCGGCTCCAGACCTCTGCCGGAGCACCGCACTCGGGGCAGGTAAAATGCTCACCGGCGATATACCCGTGGTCGTTGCAGATCGAAAATGTTGGTGTCAGGGAGATATACGGGAGCTTGTATTGGGTAAATATCTTCCGGATCAGGTTTTTTGCCGACGCCCGGCTCTTGATCTCCTCGCCGAGATACAAGTGAAGGACTGTGCCGCCTGTATACAGCGACTGAAGCTCATCCTGCAGATCAAGCGTCTCGAAGATATCATCCGTAAATCCGACGGGTAGCTGCGTTGAGTTCGTATAATACGGGACGCTTTCTCCCGATGTAATGATATCCGGATACCGCTCCTTATCGCTCTTTGCTAACCGGTAGCTGGTTCCTTCAGCGGGCGTCGCCTCAAGATTGTAATAGTGCCCCGTTTCGTCCTGTATTTCTTTGATGACGTCGCGCATGTAATTGAGCGTTTTTATTCCGAAAGCTTGTCCTTCTTCTGTTGTAAGATCGATGTCTCTTCCCAGCAGATTCTGGCACGCTTCATTCATGCCGATCAAGACGATCGTGTTGAAGTGGTTATACCAATAGAAGCCCGTCCTCAGCTTGACATCCTTCAGATAGAATGCCGAGTAGGGATAAAGTCCTTTGGCGGTCTGTTCTTCTATGATTTTCCGTTTAATTTCAAGGCTCTTTTTTGCAATAATCATCTGCTGCCATAGCCGTGTTAAAAATTCCGACTCTGTTTTAGAAAGATAGGCAAGCCTGGGCACGTTGATCGTCACGACACCGATTGAGCCTGTTAAAGGGTTTGACCCGAACAACCCACCGCCGCGTTTCCGAAGCTCAGCCGTGTTGAGGCGCAGGCGGCAGCACATGGACAGAGCATCCTCAGGCGACAGGTCCGAATTGACATAGTTCGAAAAATACGGTATGCCGTATCTGCACGTGATCTCCATGAACTTTTCGACAACAGGGCTATCCCAGTCGAAGCTCTTCGTCACATTGATCGTGGGGATAGGGAATGTGAATACGCGCCCCTTGGAGTCGCCTTCCATCATGACGTCACAGAATGCCATGTTGAGCATATTCATCTCTTCCTGGAACTCGCCGTATGTTTCCGGCATGATTTTTCCGCCGATGATGACACACTGATCTTTTAAGGTGGCAGGCGGAACAATATCGAAGGTCAGGTTGGAAAACGGGCATTGAAAACCGACGCGCGTCGGCACGTTCAGATTGAAAATAAACTCTTGTAAAGCCTGCTTGACCGTATTGTAATCCATCTTGTCATAACGAATAAACGGCGCGCAGTATGTATCGAAGGAAGACCAAGCCTGGGCCCCGGCGCTCTCACCCTGAGTCGTAAATGTGGAATTTACAATTTGACCCAAAAATGTACGCAGATGCTTCGGCGGTTTGGATTCCACTTTTCCCGGGACACCGCCGAAGCCCAGCATCAGGATTTGACGTAAATCCCAGCCGGCGCAATAGGGTCCGAAAAAACCAAGGTCATGGATGTGAATATCGCCGGAGGAATGCGCCTTTCGGATTTCTTCGGGATATACTTCATGCAGCCAGTAATTCTTCGTAAAGGCCTCCCTAATGTAGTTATTAAGCCCGTTGATTGATTTTTGCGTGTTGGCGTTCTCATTAATTTGCCAATCCCGGTCGTTCAGATACTCAGAAAACATACTGATCGTCGCGCCAACAAGCGCATTCGATTCGCGCGATGCCCGCCTTTTTTCTCGGTATAAGATAAAGGCTTTCGCTGTTTTTGCATGTCCATTCTCTATCAGGACCTTTTCAACGATATCCTGAATTCCCTCAACCTCGGCAATCCCATCAGCATACTGTTGCTCTGCAATGCGCACAACCTCATCAGCGAGCTTTTCCGACAGCGAAAAATCGCTCCCGCCCACCGCCGAGGCGGCCTTGAATATCGCCAGGACGATTTTTTCCTTTTTAAAAAGGACAGCAGTGCGGTCTCTCTTAATGATCTGCGTTATCATAGCGTTTGACCTCTCTCTCTAGAATCGCATCAAGCAAGTCAATATGTATGTACACTTAATGCAATTGACACTACATATTGTATCTGCATCAAAATATAAAGTCAATACGAAAACGTAATTATTGTCAAATGCTCATAATAACGCAAATCAGCTGTCGCTGGATACTCACTTTTTTTCAAGGGATTTATTTCTTTTCTCAATTTCGTATGTTGAAAGATAAGTTATCTTCTAGCCCCGTTGCCTTATATACTTGATCGGTAACAGCTTTTTCGACGTGCCGGTGTCGCTTTCGGGTACGAGCTTTTTATCCTGTTCAATATCACTTGAGATTACTGTTT
The DNA here is from genome assembly GCA_964628265.1 of uncultured Papillibacter sp. Lineage (GTDB taxonomy): Bacteria > Bacillota > Clostridia > Oscillospirales > Oscillospiraceae > Sporobacter. The sequence continues at coordinate 10,281 of CAZVLO010000051.1, read as the reverse complement.
CGTCATGTCTCCTTTTCACTTCCATAAACTCTGTTAATAAAGCTTCATATAGCTTTTCCATAAATCCCCATCCTTTCTGCGTAAAAACTATATATCATGTGTTACAAAAAGTAAACGGTCATATGCCCATTATATTACTTTGTTCCGTTGAAACCGAAATATATCGATTTCATAAAACTAATTATTGACATATGCTCCATTATCATAATTATGGGCGTATGCCAATAAAAGTACAGAATAAAGGAGAAAGATAGATGTCCTTACTGGCAATTACTAAGGAAAATTATGAAGACGAGGTTATTAAATCTGACAAACCTGTTCTCTTGGACTTCTGGGCAGCGTGGTGCGGCCCCTGCCGTATGCTTTCATCTGTAATTGATGAAATTGCTACTGAGATCATAGATGCAAAAGTGGGTAAAGTTAATGTAGATGAACAACCGGAGTTGGCAAGTGCGTTCAAGGTAATGAGCATACCGACTCTTGCGGTCGTCAAAGATGGTAATGTCATAAAAACATCAGTAGGCGTCAAGCCTAAAGACGAAATTATCAAAATGTTTGATTTAGATTCCTGAAAATCCGCGTTATTTCATGTGTTTGGCACCTGTTCCCGATATTTGGCTGTATGCTCAAGATCAACTACTAAATTCGAGGTTATAAAAATGGGAAAACTTTTTACATCTGAATCTGTCACAGAGGGTCATCCTGATAAAATCGCTGACCAGATATCTGATGCATGCGATCATTCGGGAGGATCCCGACGCAAGAGTTGCCGCCGAAACAACAGTAGCGACAGGCCTTGCGCTTATTGTTGGCGAAATAACGACAAAGGCAATCGTCGATATTCCGGAAGTTGTCCGACAGACAATTCGAGAGATTGGCTACACATCGCAGGCGGGAGGCTACGATGCCGATAGTATTGCAGTTTTAACGTCTATTGACAAGTAATCAACCGATATTGCTCTTGGTGTTGATAAAGCACTAGAAACAAATGAAAACGAAGCAAAAGTGGATTATGGCGCCGGTGCCGGCGATCAGGGCATGGTATTTGGATACGCTACAAATGAAACACCGGAATATATGCCACCGGCTATTACGTATGCGCATCGTTTGTCCAGGCAATTAGCCGAGGTACGTAAAAACGGAACGCTAGATTATCTTAAACCCGACGGTAAAACACAGGTAACAATAGGAACAGATGATGACGGTAATATATTCCGGATCGACACGATTGTTGTATCAACACAACATAGCGTCAATGTAACACAAGCCCAAATTCGGGATGATCTTATTAAGCATGTAATATTGCCTGTAATTCCAAGTAAATTGATTGATGAAAATACAAAATATTACGTTAATCCGACAGAGCGATTTGTGATTGGCGGTCCACAAGGGGATTCCGGGCTTACCGGCCGAAAAATCATTGTTGATACCTACGGCGGGAGTGCCAGCCATGGCGGTGGCGCCTTTTCAGGCAAAGACCCCACAAAAGTAGATCGGTCGGCTGCTTATGCAGCCAGATGGGTAGCCAAAAATCTTGTTGCAGCCGGTGTGGCAGATAAACTGAAAATCGTCGAGATTATCGAGAAAGTATTTGACCTGAGGCCTTCAGCGATTATTGATGCACTGAAACTTAGACAACCTTTATACCGCCAAACCGCTGCATACGGTCACTTCGGGCGAACGGATATAGCTTTACCATGGGAAAAACTTAATAAAATCGAGGAAATAACCACTTGATCTCATTTATCTTTCCGGTCCCATATGTATCAATGGAAATGGAAACAGGCTTCGCAATGCCAATAGCATATGCGATATAATTTAAGCCCAACACAGCGAACTACAATATCATACAAATAATTATTGACATATGCTCTTTACCGCCCTACAATAGTTGTTGCGAATGATTCGCATTTGCCATTTCTGTTGTAAAGGTGGATACAAAATGAAGCAGCTCAAGCTCATCACACTCGTTTGTTTAATTGCTTTCAGCATTCTAAGTCTTTTTGGCTGTGGTTCAAACGGGTCGGTTGGAGCAGGGTCAACCGAACCATCCAAGGCCGGAGACACGGCCCAGAAACCCATTATTGCCGTGACAATTGTTCCGGAGCAGACCTTTGTTGAAGCGGTATGCGGAGATTTGGCCGAGGTTGTCACCATGGTACCGCCGGGAAACAGCCCCGAAAACTATGAACCAACGCCTCAGGAAATGGAGAAATTCAACAAAGCATCGCTTTATTTCTCTATCGGCGTCCCGACAGAACAAGCTCATATATTACCCAATGCAGGCAATATCAAGGTTATTTCCCTTCAGGATGCGGTTGCCGCCGTCTATCCCGCAAGAAAATTTGAATCCGGCGAAAGCGATCCGCACATCTGGCTTTCTCCGAAAAGAGTCAAGGTAATGATTGAGTCCATCGCTCGTGCAATGTGCGAAATTGATCCCAAGAATAAAGATACATATAACAAAAATGCAGATGCGTACATAAAGCAGCTCGATGAATTGGACCAAAACATAAAAACCGCGCTCACCGGTGTGCAGAATAAGAAATTCATCGTATACCACCCAGCCTTCGGTTATTTTACCGATGATTATGGATTGACAATGTACGCGCTGGAAGAGGACGGGAAGGAAGCAACCGCGCAGCATCTTCAGGATATGATCGATTTGGCTAAAAAAGAAAACATCAAGGTCATTTTTTATCAGGAGGAAATCGACAGCAGCCAATCCGCCGCGTTCGCCGAGGAAATCGGAGGCAAAACCATGCAGCTTTCACCGCTGGCAGCTAATTACATAGAGTCTCTTAATTCAATGGCCGATCTTATGTCGGAGGTTATGTAATGAGCAGCAGTGCGGTTCATATTGATAACCTTTCGGTATATTACGGACAGGCGCCTGCACTTCAAAATGTCAGTCTGGACGTTGCTGACGGAGAGTATCTTGGGATCATTGGGCCTAATGGCGGTGGGAAATCGACATTGCTTAAAGCAATCCTCGGGCTCATCCCTGTGACATACGGATCTGTTCAAGTTTATGATAGGAACCCCCTAAACGGCGCAGCGGCAATTGGATATGTCCCGCAGTTTGCGGTTATGGACAAGCGGTTTCCGATCACTCTGACGGAGGTTGTCCTGACGGGACGCTTAAAAAAAGGTTTATCACCTTTTTTCAAGTATACGAAGGACGACCGAGCCATCACCTATCAGCTGCTTAAGCAGGTTGGCATTGATAAGCTCGCCAAGCGACGAATATCCGAGCTGTCCGGCGGCGAATTTCAAAAGATGCTGATCGCGCGTGCGCTTGCAGTCAACCCAAGGCTTCTGCTTCTAGACGAGCCTACCGCAAGTGTGGACGCCACTTCCCGTGAGCAGATATATGCGCTGCTTTCGGAATTGAATAAAAGCATGACTATAATTCTTGTTACACATGATCTGCTTGCCGTTTCTGCGCAGGTACAGAAGTTGGCCTGTCTCAACAGCCGTCTAGTGTATCACGGTGAACCTGAACTGACAGAGAACATCGTGAACAACCTTTACGGCTGTCCTGTTGATCTTGTCGCTCACGGTGTGCCGCACAGGGTCCTGAAAGAACACAGAGAGGGCGCGCAAAATGATTAAAGCACTTTTTGAATATCAGTTTCTGCAGAACGCGCTATTCTCTGGCGTACTCGCAAGCGTTGTATGCGGCATAATTGGCGTTATTGTTATTGAGAAAAAGCTGGTTATGATGAGCGGGGGTATTGCTCACACAGCATACGGCGGCGTAGGTCTGGGATATCTATTGGGTTTTGAACCGATCATCGGCGCGTTTATTTTCTCCATAGGCGCTGCGCTTGGCATCGGGTATGTCAAGCGCAAGGGCGGCACAGGTTCTGACGTTATCATCGGCTTATTCTGGTCGCTCGGGATGGCTTTAGGAATACTATTTATCGCACTAATGCCGGGTTATCCTCCCGATTTAAGCTCCTATCTATTCGGCAGTATTTTATCGGTGACAAAAACCGATCTATATCTGATTATTTCTCTAACCTTCATTGTAACGCTTGTTATTGTAGCTTTATTCAACGATTGGAAAGCCTACCTTTTTGATGAAGAATTCGCCTCAATCATCGGTGTTAAAACGGCTGTTCTTGAATATTTGCTATTGATCCTTATTGCCATGACCGTGGTGGTACTCATCCGGGTTGTCGGCATTATCCTCGTCCTCGCACTGATAACAGCGCCTGCCGCGACGACGGCGATATTAACTTCCAGTCTGAAAAAACGAATGATTCTTTCTGTTTTACTCGGCAGCGTTTTATGTGTGTTCGGGTTATGGATTTCCTACGAAATGAATATAGCTTCTGGGGCTGCTATAGTAATTCTTTCGGTGTTGTGCTACTTTTTTGTTTACGCAGCTCATTCTTTCAGACTAAGACGATCAAGAAAAGAATTACCAATTAAATGATCTCATTTGGGGGCGGTGGTTATCACGATATTCAGCGCTTACCCTGACTTTTGGACTTTACACAAAATATTACGCACTACTTTCACCAGCAATCTCCTCTGTCCTGACAGGAAATTATTCCGTACTCTTTCACGCGGAACCGACATCGAGCAATATGCATCTGTGTTATTACTGGCTTGTGCCTCCTTTGATTGGTCTACCGAACAAATGAATATTTGTTTCAACAAAATCATTGCTAACGCTAATATCGCATAATAATTCTTTACTCAGTCTAAGCAGCTCCTTCTCTGCTTCTAGTGTAGCGGCAATTATCGACCTACCGAGTGCCTATTAAAGACGGCTGGTATCGGACACACATCCTATACCAGCCGTCTTCATTTTTGTCCGTAAGCTTTATTGCTTCAGCAAAGTCATCATAAGAAAGCACACCGGATGACACCTCACGAAGAAGCTCTTTCGCCATACACTGCCATTTCTCGCGTTCACCGGCCGGATAACGCTCCGGCGTGTGGGCGCAAAGCATCTGATTTTGTTGTAAATCCGACAAAGACGTTTCGTGTAAATCAGGTATGCGTTAGTTATTAAGAACCGTTTGTTAATATGTATGTATTTGGTTCTTACTTTTGTTTATATATTTCCCCGCCATCTTATGGATTCATAGCGCACAATTATTGTATGGGGTTTCTCCATCGTTAATATTAAATAACGTCGTTTGACCCATGTTTTGACCCATTCTAAAAAAATACGCAGTGTACGGAACGGTTAAGGCGGCCTCAGAAAGCACGCCGATACCGATAAAACAGCCCAATATGGATGCAACAGCACCGTATTTATTACATCTCGAATCTTCACACGCAGGAGGTCGATGGTTCGAGCCCATTAGTCTCCATTCAGTCAAAATCTTTGATACAACCGGAGCCGGTCAGAAATGACCGGTTCTTGTTGTAACAGCATTATGGCATATGTCGAAAGTCACCTGGAGGACGAGCTTGACACGGAGGAAATAAGCGGGCTCGCGTTATACCCGTTTCCACCCAAACGGCAACGGGCACGTGATTTTGGATCATTGTTATTACGTTGCGGACTGATACAATGAAGGCCGGTCCTCAGGACCGGTCTTCGCACTCCTCCCAGTCTGTATAATCACCCGGTCAGGGGCCCATTATTGTTCCAGTATCAATCAATATCGAGCTCGTCCCCTTCGGTGTGGGAACCAGGAGCGAAGCCCTGCGGTTTTACAGCGACGGCGACGCCGGCTCGGGCAGCCGTTTTGAGGAATTGACCGGTGGTGCGATGTCATCGGTTTCTGTTGTATCGCTGGACGACTGGATAGCGGAATATTGCGCCGGTACGTGACAGGCCGCCTCACGGTACTATTGTTTTTCCGGGCGGATTGAAGTACAATAGTGGCAACTATGGCGATTTATGGTGATATTGTTTTCTAAGAGATAAATGAGAGGAGCTATATGTATGGAGTGGCACAAGCTCTATCCGAGAACAACGGAGCCCAGCATGGCGGAGATCGCCGATTATATCGGCGGGGCGAAGGGCCTTTGGCTGTCGCTGACCTCTTACTTCGAGAGCACTTATAAGACAAAGCCGAAAATCACCTACAGCGGCTGCTCGGGGATGCCCGGCTGGAATGTGAAGTACCAGAAAAGCGGACAGGCCTTCGGCACCCTGTACCCAAAGGAAGACTTTTTTGACGTGATGGTGATCCTCAGCTACAGGCTGGATCCCGTCATGGAGACAATTTTGCCGTCGCTCAGTGAAAAGACCGCGGCGCTTTACCGAAATGCCGGAGACTATATGAAAATCGGTAAATACATGATGCTGAGGATCGACAGCAAAGAAACGCTCGAAGACTATAAAAAAATTGTCGCCGTGAAACTGCCGCCCCCGGTAACCGGCAGCAGTAGGGCTACACCGCAGAGGCTTGCCTCAGGCTGATTGGATTATGCCTTTTGCGAGCTTGTAGGATACATATTTTTCCATCTATGCGGAAATCAAACACGCAATTAAATAATAGCCCTGAAGGCTTGCATTTGCGACCTTGCAGGGCTATTTTTTGGTTTGGGTTGCGCGGAACTCGACTTCACATACTGCGTTATCTGTCCGGTTTATCGGAAGATAAGCGTGTTACCATTAAAATACATTATATGTATTATTCCGGAACATTGTGCGTGTCTTTTACGTCAAATTATATACATCCTGCGTTACAGCTATTGACTTTATTGGTATATTCTACTATCATATAAAGCACATCATATACTTCAAAAAGTCAATAAGAGTTTTGTTAACGAGTAACAAGACTCAATGAGAATTGCCGGTAAGCTGTCAATTCTCGGCAAACCCGTCGTAAGGCGGTGACGCAAAGCTAAAGGGCCCCGTTCGCGAGGCAGCCAGTTACGAAATATACTGGCGGCCATTCGGCCGCCTCGTCTGCTTATATACCACTTTAGATACAAGGAATTGCGAAAGAAAGCAGGTAAACATGAGTGAAGAAGATTTTTTGATCATGCTTATGAATTCGGTAAATCCTGCGCGTGCGTTGGAAACGGCAATCACAATAACCCTTGAGCTTTTAGAGCGGCCTCAACCATCGCATACAGCATCGGACGCTGCTCCTCGGGAACCTGACGCAAAAGTCTTATAAAATCAAACTCCAGCTTACTTAGCCCGTCATCCTGTTTGGTGACGGGTTTTTTGTTTTGATTTCCGATAAGCTCATCGACCGTCACTTCGAGATAAGCGGCAATCCTGGTCAGGTTCTCCACCGATGGTGTGCAGCCCTTCGTTTTCCAGTCGGACAGGGTGGATTGTGCGACACCCGTCTCCTTATGCACCCGGTACGGCGTCACGCCTTTTTTTTGTAATAACTGCGCAAAAATATCATACATCTTTTGTCACCTTATGAGAACATATAAAATAATACGCATTTCGTAGTAAGCTCTCTTGACTTGCCACGATATACGTAGTATTATTGCATTATGCTCCGTAGTTCGTGGTAACGGGAGGTGTAATGCCTGCGTTTGCTTCGGTGTTCGTTTACTTAATCAATGCAATAAGTATATAACGATACCGAAGTATACGCAAGAAAAAAATTGTAACAGAAAGACTGGCATATATTTGGTCGTTTTATACATTTTTGTCAATAGGAAACTGTATAAGCTCAGGCGCATATCGTGAATCAAGCGGAGATATTTCGGCATTATCCGAAAAGGAGGATACATATGGAAGACCTATTCGATAAAGATGAACTGGCGTATATTGCGCGGAACGGTCTTACCGTCCAGCTTGGAGAATTGGCGCTCAGGTACACCGAGCCGGAGACTGCAAGGTACTACGCAACAAAAGCGACGCTTCAGGCAACGAAGCTTGATATGCTCATCATGCCGCTGGTCATTGCAGCCCATAAGGAAAACGCACTGCCCGACGAAAAGATACAGGAAATCGCGGAATATCTGGAGCTCGTTGAGACCGGCTTAAGAACCTTTATCTCAGCGTGCTGCCTGGAGGCTGTATATGCGCAAGCCAATGTCGAGCTATAGCATCCCCGAGCCGCCGTTAACTCCCCCGGATGACGGCATATATATTATCGCCGACTGCGGTCATGAGGTTTATGAGGACGAAACATACGTCTTCTGGAAAAACGCCAAGGGCGTCACTGTATCCCTCTGTCCCGATTGCTTCTGGGATCGGGTCAGAGAACTGACCATTCAGGAGGCGGCGCTGATGTTCGGCTGCGAATATTCGACGGTCGAGAACAATAGATAACCGCTTCACAGCTTTATCCTCATATGTTGAATACCAGTTCAATATATGAGGGTTGTGAAATGCGTGACGTTCTCGCCTGTCGGACAAGCCCTTGCAGCAACGCCGCTAAACAAAAGACGGGAGGCTGAAAATGAAGGACAACCCGTGCAATTCGTGCAAGAGGCAGGACAAATGCGACCACTTCCTCCGCTGCAGACGGTGGCGCGTTTGGTTCTCCGTGCAGTGGCTGGAAATACAAAGGATATTTACGAAGGAGGCGTGACAATGCGTAAATGCCGGGACTGCTCGTCCCTATTAAGCGATAAGCGGCTCTTGCTCTGCCCCGATGCCGTATTGCAGTCGGAGAAAGACGTAAAGCAAAAAAACGCGAAAGATCTCACAGGCAGTATCATATGTCAAGCAGACAAAAAACAACCGACAGACCAATCCAGCCGGACATGCCGGCCTCGTCGGGCCCGCAGCATCTGCATAAATGCCTGACGGCGGGCTGTCGATACATAATAACGGGCAAATCCCTCTACTGCCCCGCCTGCCGACGAATGCGCCATCTCATACAGCAGCAGAAGTACCGAGACCGCATCAAGGCCCTGCAGGAGAATATGCCTCCCGAACCGATTACCAACCTTGATTGGCTTAACAGCTTCAGTGACTGGGCTAAAAGCGGTCTGAGCTACGCGGAGTATCAAAAAGCGGAATGGATGAAAGTCGAAAGATAAGCGATACCTGGTCAGTACTCCCGCTGACTGGCCTATTGAAAAAGCCATACAAATAATGTAATATACATCCGACAACAAACAATAGGAGCGATAAAAATGAAAAAACTGATTTGTATTGCGCTGATCGCCATTATGGCGCTGACGGCCGGATGCGGGGCGAAGAAGCATCATGTGGAGATCGATGTGAAGGACTACGGTGTGATCAAGGTGGAGCTGGACGAAAAAAGCGCGCCGATCACCGTCAAAAACTTTATGGCGCTGGCCGAGGACGGCTTTTATGACGGCTTAACCTTTCATAGGATCATCAATGGCTTTATGATCCAGGGCGGCGATCCGCTGGGCAACGGCACGGGCGGCTCACACCCGTGGCGCCATCTCCATGGCTCGCTCTCAAGCCAATGACAGCGCCAGCTCCCAGTTCTTCATTGTCCATGAGGACAGTACAGGCCTGGACGGCGATTACGCCTGCTTCGGCTACGTGACGGAGGGCATCGAGATTGTGGATCAGATCTGCGCCGACACGCCGGTCATCGATAATAACGGTACGGTCTTAAAAGGCAACCAGCCGATTATCACATCGATTAAAGTTATTGACTGAGAAGACTAATGGACGGTTCATCTGTCTGTTATGGCATGACAGGAGATTACGGGCCTGCCCGCCCGCGCCGGAGTTTAAACCGGACGCCGCAGCGGTAAATCCGATTCACGAAAAGCCGGTATGTTGCCGGTTCGCAGCAGAAAAACCCGCGTCGTAAAGACGCGGGTTAATCACTGCTTTTCTGTTACTCCACCTTTTCCAGCTCAATGCCGTCAATCTTTATCCTGTAAAAGCTATAGGGTCCGCCAGAACTATCATCAATATAAACATAACCATTAAGAACCCCCAGACACCGACCCCAGAAGCCTTGTGTCAATTGTGTCAGCGTACCATCCACGAGGGACAATCTGTATAATTGACGGTCTATGAGGGTCATTAAAAAAACATAGCCACTGTCGAAATAAGATTCTTGTACGAACCATATCTCCTCGATTTTGTCTTTCTCCAGCGTTTCCGGATTCATTGAATAGAAGTTACCGTCTTCATCATCTGTAAAATAGACCGTGTTTTTGTAAGCGCTAAAATCATTGATCATGTCTTTTATTTTTACATCGCCTTTGCCGTTTAAATCTACCCGGTGCAGCTCTCCTATATAGCGCGGGCCGTCTTCTGCACCGGGTTCACTATAGAGCTCATCAATTTCAGGCACATCCAGCGCATAAAAAACATACTGATCTGTCACGACCATTTCATGCTACTATACTTTTGCCGGGTGAAGCACACCAACCAGGTGTGCTTTTCTCGTT
>CAZVLO010000050.1:16331-21633 GCA_964628265.1 uncultured Papillibacter sp. | reverse complement strand
CTTACTACATTATATGAATAATGCCTTTATGCGCAGCTTCCCACAGGGGGCTGCGCTTTTCCTATCCGCAAAGCCCCAGTCGATCGATCCGCTCCCGATGCTCTCTGCCGGAGGAGATGAGATATATGCGAGTCGTATCGATGCTGCTGTGGCCGAGGATATCCGCCAGCTTTGCGATGTCCTTTTCGATCTTGTAGAAGGTTCTGGCAAACAGCTTGCGCAGATTGTGGGGAAACACCTTGCTCGGATTCACATGTGCCGCCTCACACAGCGCCTTCATCGCCGCCCAGATATTGCTGCGGTTGATGGGTTTCCCGCTGCGGGTGCAGAAGATGATACCGCTTTCGATGCCGCACTTTTTCGCGTAGGCAAGCAGCAGTGGTTTAAGCTGTTTTGGTATGATTACCGTGCGCAGCTTGTTTTTGCATTCCACCGTGATCTCACCGCTTTTCACCCCTTCTACGGTGAAGTATTGCAGCTCGCTGACGCGGATTCCCGTGGAGCAGATGGTTTTCAGTATGAGCTGCAGGCGCGGCTGCCCTTTGGCGGCATTCAGCAGCCGCTCATATTCCGCCTTGTTCAGTTCCTTTTCCTCCGCACAATAGATCTTGTGCTGCGTTTTCAAGCATTTAACGGTGCAGTCTGACCATCCGAGAAACTTCAGCAGCGCGTTGATACTAACAAGCATGGAATTTATGCTGCCGACTTCATAGTCGCCACAGTCGATTAGCGTCTGCTTATACCCGATGACCAATTCTTTCGTGATCGTCTGTTTATCAGCATAGGAAAGAAAGGCGCGTGCATCGCGCAGATACTTGCTGATCGTACACTCGCTTTTTTCTTCTTCTCTCAGGTACGCTTCAAATTTAAAGATGCTTTCAGGATCCAAGACTCTTTTCGACATGTTTTTGCCTCCTTTTTCGGGTTGTATGCCTTTATTTTATCCATTTTTTGACACAGATAAAGGTTCTTTCTTTTCTGTGCCTCTTGCAGAGAGATTAAGTCATAGCTTTCCCGTAAAGTCCAGACAAATGTGAATTTCGATATATCGCGGTTCAAATCCCCCCTCGCAGTCGATTGCCGAGTTCTTTGCAGAGCAAAGAAAAGTAAAAAGTACACCAGAGTTTTTGCCCTGTTTTAGGTGCCGGAAACAAAAAACGGGCTCCGGGACAGCCACAATGACCGTCTCGAAGCCCGTTTTACCTCATTTTATGCGATTTTTGCTGTAAAATGCCCCAAAAAGCAAGAAAAAACGCCTTTTGCCTTGGTAGACAAAAGACGTTTCTTTTATGGTGGAGCTGGGGGGAGTTGAACCCCCGTCCGAAAGCACTTTGACGCGAACTTCTCCGGGCGCAGACGGTTATTTTGGGACTAGCCCAATTTCCTCGCCATGCTGCAAGCCGTCACGCGGCATGGTCCGGTAGCTTCATTATTCATGGTGCACGCAAAGCTTAGTGCACACACGGGCTCCACTCATTCACGCCCTCATCCGGTTCGTGGACCTCCCGGCGAGGACGGGCAGCCTTAAGCGGCTACCGGTAATTCGTTATTGTTGTTCTTTAATTTATAAAGATGCCGTTTTTAGGAGGGCGACGCCTCCGCCCGCTATTCCCGCCTCCACACCCCCGTCGAAACCGGTACAGCCCCATATATAAATAAAGGGCCGGTGCGGAGGCTTTTCCGGAGAAAAGCCTCGTAACTATATTATACGATATCTGTTATGAAAAATGGTGTCTAAACTTTAAACTTTTTCGGGCTCGGGATAATCCACACCCTGGGTGTCGACCGTGACTTTTGTCAGGCGCTGGTCGTTTATCGGCCTGTCGTTGTAGTCTGTTTTTGTGCCGGCAATGGCGTCCACCACATCAAGGCCGGAAGTGACTTTGCCAAAGGCGGCGTACTGGCCGTCCAGGTGCGGGGAGTCCTGATGCATGATAAAAAACTGGCTGCCGGCCGAATTGGGGCTTTGCGAGCGTGCCATCGAGAGGACGCCGCGGGTATGCTTCAGTTCGTTCTTGAAGCCGTTTGCGCTAAATTCACCTTTAATGCTGTAGCCGGGGTTACCATAGCCCTGTCCCAGGGGGCAGCCGCCCTGCAGCATGAAGCCGGAGATAACGCGGTGGAAGATCAGGCCGTCATAAAAGCCCTTCTTTATCAGGGAGATAAAATTGTTGACCGAATTCGGCGCAATGTCGGGGTAGAGCTCCGCTGTGATGGTGCTGCCGTTTTCCATAGAAAATGTTACAATCGGATTAGCCACGTTCTACATATTCCTTTCTTTAATGGATCTGTCCATTTCACGCCCCGCGTCGCGCTCGGCTACGGCGTCGCGCTTGTCGTGGAGCTTTTTGCCCTTGCAGAGCCCCAGTTCTCTTTTAACAATGGCGTCTCTGAAATATACCGAGAGGGGAATGAGAGCCAGCCCTTCCTGCTTGAGACGCCCGTAGAGCTTCATGATCTCCCTCTTGTGCATCAAAAGACGCTTGGGGCGCAGCGGGTCGCGGTTGAAGATATTACCCTTTTCGTAGGGACTGATATGCATACCCCGGACAAACAGCTCACCGTCCTTGACGATGCAGTAGGCGTCCCTGAGGTTGATGCCGCCCATACGGATCGATTTGACTTCCGTACCGTAGAGCTCGATGCCCGCCTCAAACTTTTCGAGTACAAAGTAGTCGTGATACGCTTTTCTGTTGTACGCAACCTGCTTTATACCAAGCGCTTTTGGCGACACATGAAACCCTCCCGCAGGACAATTTTGCACGAGGCTATTATAGCACAAATGTCAAGCAGTTAAAACGCCCTGCCTACAGGCAGGACGTTTATACCCGCGCATAAGCGGGATGCATTAAAAATCATGATGCAAAGGCGGCTTTCAATTCGTCCAACGCTGTCGGGCCTGCGAGCACCTTGCTGTGCTCCGACAGATGAAGCGCAAAATGCGTTGGCCGTTTGAGTTCATCACCATACTCGAAAAGCATTTGCGGCGGGCAATCGCCGTTCCACGGATAAACGACCAGAATATATGTGTCATTTATGTACGATAGATATGAAATAAGCCCCGACGGGCACGCGTTAGCCGCAGATATAAGCGTCTCGATGCTGTCGAAGGTGAAGTATGACGGGCTGCCGGAATGCTGAAGCGCAAATAAAAGTAGAGAGTTCCTGCCCGGGAACAGCTCAAAATAGACACTTTCCCAGCTATCGTCATAAGTGCTGCCCAGGGCGAGGCGCAGAATATCGGCGGCCTCGTCGGTAGTTATATCCTGAGGGGGTGCCGGCAGCTGCTTTAATTCCTCTCCTTTTATGTATATGACAATCTTGCCGTTGCCTATCTGCTGTATTTCCATGCTGAAACCTCCGTGCTGAGTAAATTGCATATATGCGATATGCTCATCATAACGCCGGAGGCGCGCGGATGCCAGTTTAAATAATTGGTAACGTGACAAAAGACTCTTAAATCATGATGCGGGGAAGGCGCGCGCCAAGGCGGCTGAGGATTTCGTTGGTGATCGTGCCGCAGCTCTCGGCCACATCCTCGCACCGGATCACGTCGTTTCCGTCCCGGCCGATAAGAGTGACGATATCGCCCGGGCTTACCTCCTCGATATGCGTTACATCAATGACCATCAGATCCATGCAGATGCGCCCGATGACCGGCGCTCTCTTTCCATGCAGCAGGACATCCTCATCCCGCGGCATTGTATTGCGCGGAACGCCGTCGGCGTACCCGATGGTAACGGTAGCGATTTTCGTGGGTGCCGACGTGATAAAGGTCCTGCTGTAGCTGATGGGTTCTCCCTTATCAATCCATTTCACTTCGGCGACCCTGGCCTTCAGCGCCAGCGCAGGCCGCAGCTCGGGAGCACAGCGCGTCTTGTCATTTTTGCACAGCACGCCGTAAAGAGCGATTCCGGCGCGGGCATAGTCGCACGGTAGGTCCGGATAATTCAATATGCCGTAGCTCTCCTGTATGTGCAGCTTTCCGACATGAAAGCCCTTTGCTTTAAGCGCGTCGGCAGCGTCAAAAAACGCGCGGATTTGACTGAGTGTGAATTCAGGCGCGTCGTCAGCCAGATTGTCCGACTCGCTCAGATGTGACAGCATTCCTTTGACGGTAAGGTTTTCATACCCGAATATGCGTTCAATCTGCGTAAGGTCGCCGCTGTCAATGCCCAGCCGGCGCATTCCGGTGTCAAGTTTGATATGCACATCGATTTTGACGCCTGTTTTATGGAGCGCTCCGGCATAAGCCCCATCCACCACCGTTTGCATTAACCGGTACCGGCGGAGCAGTTTCGCGTTGGCGGGAGGCGTATAGCCCAGCACAAGAATCTCACCACGGATGCCGCCTTTGCGCAGCGCGATTGCCTCGTCCGGCGTGGCGGTTGCGAAGGACTTTATGCCTGAGCTTTCAAGCGTTCTGGCTGTTTCAACGGCGCCGTGCCCATAAGCGTCTGCTTTCACAACAGCCATGAGCCGGCAGGACGCCGGCAGCAGATTCTGAAGTGCTGAAGCATTATGTTTGAGCGCTTCGCGGTCAATCTCGATCCAAGCTCTGTCAGTTGGGGACGGCCTGTTTTTTTTTGCAAGCTGCGACAAAGATATGAAAGCGGCAGCCGCTGCGGCCGAAACAATGCAGACGAGTATATATAAAATGAGCTGGTTTTCCACAAGCAGACTGACCATGCCCGTGATTTTCGCAAAACCCCGGATTAAAACGATAGCCCAGGGGTGAATGATGTAGATGGCCATCGCACCGGTTCGCATCGATTTATGACCTTTGCCGTCCAGCGACGCCAGAAGAGCGAAGAGGAAATACATACTGGGCAGCAGCATGATATACATGCTGTCGTGCCGTTGGACGCCCATTCCGCGCAGCCACAGCGCTTCTGCTGCCAGCAGGACAAGGGAAACGGTGAGACCGATGCTCAGCGTCCAGCGCGGTAAGCCTCCTCTTTGTTTTTTATTGATAGAGATCCCCGCGCCCATGACAAGGAATATGGGGGCCAGGAATACACCGTTGCGCGTATAATCGGAGATGCTGAAAATGGCATCATAAAAGGCTTTCAGCGCCGGTATCCGTGACACCAGACCGTAATAGCTGTCACCGCCCAGACCGATGACGTAAAGGGCAGCGGCGATAACAGCTGTGGTCCGCCATCCGAATCTGCGCTGCAGCGGGACCGCTATCAAAGCCCCCAGCAGGACGGCGGGCAGATACCAGAGGTGGTAGAATGTCCCGTTAAATATGATGTCCTTTAATATCTGCAGCGGCGAGCTGCCGAAATATCCGGTATAG
>CAZVLO010000050.1:1037-16321 GCA_964628265.1 uncultured Papillibacter sp. | reverse complement strand
GGCGCAAGGTATTCCTGGGTCTCAAAGTAAAGTTACGCAAAAACTGGCGAGATGACGAAATATCCGGTATAGTAATTGAGCGGCAGATAGATGACGATGGCCGCGCCGTATAAAATGGCTGCTTTTTTTAGGAAAGCAATAAAATGACGCCTGTCCCCGGAATTTTCACGCAATGCCAGAAAATAGCCCGAGGCCATCAGGAAAAAGGGGACAGCCACCCGTGCCAAAATACGGGTTAATATGAAATCCGCTGTTGTGTTAATGGCCTGAAGCGGGGATACATGGATTGCCACGACCAGAAAAGCCGCCGCCAGACGGAACGCGTCAAGCACAGCATGTTTTGACGTCGTTTTCATCTGCTCAGCCCCAGATCGATCAGAATGTCCACCAGCTGGGGGAAATTAATGCCGATGCCCTTCATCATGTTGGGATACCGGCTGTGGGAGGTGAATCCCGGTATGGTGTTCACCTCGTTGAAAACGATATCCTGATCGGGCGTCAGAAACATGTCGACACGGGCAAGACCCGAGCAGCCGAGGGCGCGGTAAATGCGCGCCGCCGTTTCCTTGATTCGAGCTTCAATATCCTCGTCGATTCTGGCGGGCATATGGATTTTCGAGGTCTTGAGGGTATATTTTTCCGTATAATCGAAGAACCCGTCCTTCAGTTCAATCTCATCCACTCTGCCGATGGTCAGTGCATCGTTGCCCAGCACCGCGCAGCCCACCTCGAAGCCCTCAATACCCTCCTCGACGATAACCGCATTATCATGGGAGAAAGCGATATGTACCGCCGCGGCAAGGTCTTCCGCGCCCATGACCTTCGTAATGCCGAAGGACGAGCCCGCTTTGACCGGCTTGACGAAAACAGGCAATGACAGTTTTTCGGTCACCTTCATTATTTCTTCATCCGACGGCGGCGTTTCAAAGCAGACGGCGTCCGGAACCCTGATGCCGATATGTGATACAAGCTCGTGAGCTCTGTGCTTGTCCATGCACAAAGCAGAGCTGAGCGTGCCGCAGCCCACGATGGGGATGCCGGCAAGCTCGCAAAGGCCTTGAATCGTACCGTCTTCACCGTTTTTTCCATGAAGAACCGGGAATACGATGTCGATTTCGGTCCGTGTGACAGAGGAGCCGTCAAGCTCCAGCAGCAGACCGCGAGGCCTGTCCGGTGATATCAGAGCGGCATGGCAATGCTGTTTATCCAGAAACCATGTGTTATCCTGTATTTTTTCAGCCGATCCCGTATAACGATACCACTGACCTTCCCGGGTGATACCCAGGGTGATGACGTCATATTTACTCCGGTCGATATTGGAAATAACCGCGTATGCCGAGTGAAGAGATACCTCATATTCCGACGAACAGCCTCCAAAGACGACCACAACGCTTTTTCTGTTCATTTATAAGCTCCTGTTTTCAATATATAAATGTATTTGTTACTTTGATATTATCATAAAAACAAAAAACGTCTGTTTTTTACAGATATGTATTATAACATATACGTCAATACAAAGTGTTAATTATATATGGCACATCACAACTATTACGATACCGCTGAGAAGCGGCCGATTGACTTGACTGCGCCGTGATGATATAATACCTTGATTTATTGTAGTTACGGGAGACTTTTCATGTGGCTTTCGGACAAATGGGCAGATTATGAGCTTCTTGACTGCTCCGGCGGCGAAAAGCTGGAGCGGTGGGGGCGGTATCTGCTCGTCAGACCGGACCCTCAGGCGATTTGGGTCACACCTCAAAAGCATCCGGGCTGGAAAAATGCACATGCCCGTTATGCGCGCTCCTCCGGTGGCGGCGGGAAATGGGAAAAAAACAGTCTGCCGGAGAGCTGGCAGATTAAGTACGGCAAGCTGACGTTTAATATTAAGCCCATGAACTTCAAGCATACGGGGCTTTTCCCCGAGCAGGCGGTCAATTGGGATTATATAACACGGAAGATTGCCTCGGCAAAACGGCAGGTAGATGTCCTGAACCTTTTTGCATATACGGGCGGTGCAACCGTAGCGGCCGCCGCTGCTGGGGCGGCTGTCTGCCATGTGGACGCGGCGCGCGGCATGGTGTCCTGGGCAAGGGAAAACGCGAGGTCCTCAGGGCTTGAGGATAAACCCATACGCTGGATTGTCGACGACTGCGTCAAGTTTCTTGACAGGGAGATCCGGCGCGGCAGGAAGTACGACGCACTGATCATGGACCCGCCGTCCTACGGCCGGGGGCCGTCGGGCGAGGTGTGGAAGCTGGAGGACGACCTGTTTTCGTTTGTAAAGCTTTGCGCCGGCGTACTCAATGACGATCCGCTGTTTGTCCTGATCAATTCGTATACAACGGGGCTCTCCCCGGCAACGCTGACATATATATCGGAAACGATCTTTACAAAACGCTTCGGCGGCAGGTCTGAAAGCGGCGAGCTTGGTCTGCCTGTTACGGAGAGCGGACTGATACTCCCCTGCGGTGCAGCCTGCCGGTGGGAGAAGTGAATCCGAAAAGCAACGCCCGTAATAAAGGATGGCAAAATGGAGACGAATTACACGGATAATATTATAAAAACGGAAAACCTGACGTATGCCTACAAGCCTGCGGAAGGCCAGCTGCCGAAGATTGTGCTGAGCGGTATCGATCTCGAAATAAAAAAAGGGACGTTTGTGGCGGTGTTGGGGCATAACGGATCGGGGAAAACGACACTGGCGAAGCATTTTAATGCGATTTTGCTGCCAATGGGCGGGCGAGTCCTTGTGGGCGGAATGGACACAGGGGACGAGAGTCTGCTTCTTGATATCAGAAGATGCATCGGCATGGTCTTCCAGAATCCCGACAACCAGATCGTGTCAAACGTTGTGGAGGAGGATGTGGCCTTCGCACCGGAAAACCTTGGTTATCCGTCCGAGGAAATCCGGCTCCGCGTCGACGAAGCGCTGAAGACGGTGGGGATGTACGAATATCGCGAGCATGCACCCCATCTCCTGTCCGGCGGCCAGAAGCAGATAATCGCCATCGCCGGCGTTCTGGCGATGAAGCCCGAGTGCATCGTGTTTGACGAGCCGACAGCGATGCTCGACCCGAGGGGCAGGGAGAGCATCATCAGCATCATCCGGAGGCTCAAGGACAGCCGAAAGGTCACCGTGGTGCTGATTACACACCATATGGACGAGACCATCGACGCCGACCGCCTGATTGTCATGTCCGAAGGCAGCGTGATAATGGATGGCACACCCCGGGATGTATTCAAAAGAGTGGAGGAGCTGCGCAAAACAGGGCTTGATGTACCCGAGACGGTCGGTCTCCTGTACGAGCTGAACCAATGCGGCTTCGACTTGAAGCTCGATGCCCTCTCCGTTGAAGAGTGCGCGCAGGAAATTTATACAGCATTGAAATGATATCAAGTCTTTTTTATGGGCATCATCTTCCAGAACCGGAAGAGATGCACCGCTGACAAAGGATGGTAACGCTTTGGCTCCAATAATAAAAACCGAGAATCTGACGCATATATACAGCGTGGGAACGCCTTTTGAACACACCGCGATCCGGAATATCAATGTTGAGGTGACAAAGGGCGAATGCCTGGGCATCATCGGACAGACGGGCTCCGGCAAATCAACATTTATTCAGCATTTGAACGGCCTTCTCAAGCCGACATCCGGCAAGATATATTTTAACGGGCGAGATATTTATGAATCAAAGGAACTGACAAGAGGGATCCGGTTCAAGGTCGGTCTCGTTTTCCAATATCCGGAGTATCAGCTGTTTGAGGAAACGGTTTTTAAGGATATTGCTTTCGGACCGAAAAACATGCGTCTCACCGCAAGTGAAATCGATGAGCGCGTCCGGGAAGCGGCTGGTTTTGTCGGGCTCTCCGAATCACTATTGGAAAAATCGCCCTTTGAGTTGTCGGGCGGTCAAAAGAGGCGGGCGGCTATCGCCGGCGTTATCGCTATGCTGCCTGAGGTACTCATACTGGACGAACCGACCGCCGGGCTTGACCCGAAGGGAAGGGACGAGATCATATCGAACATCCGCCAGTACCAGCGCTCCACAAATTCCACCATCATTGTGGTTACGCACAGCATGGAGGATGTGGCTCGGACCGTTGACAGGATTGTTGTTTTCAATAAAGGCAGCATCATAACAGAAGGGACGCCTGCCCAGGTGTTTTCGAAAAGTGATGAGCTCATCAACATAGGCCTGACGGTGCCGAAGGTCACAATGGTCGCAAACAGGCTCCTGGCTCTTGGTCTTGAGCTACCCGGTGATATTTATACCGTCGATCAGATGAAAGCAGCACTGCTGGCGCTCAAAGGGGGTCGGGCGCATGCTTAAGGACATTACACTCGGCCAGTTTTTCCCCGGCACTTCGATTGTGCACCGGCTTGATCCAAGGACAAAAATCATTCTGACGCTTGTCTATATCGTTGCTCTTTTTACGGCGGAAAGCTATTTTTCCTACGGGCTGATGATTGCCGTTCTTGTTTCTATTATCCTGTTGTCGGAAATCGGGTTGAAAACGATACTCAAAAGCCTGAAGCCGCTTAGAATCATAATTATTTTAACGTTTATTTTAAATATGTTCTTTACACCCGGCACCCATGAACTGGCGCCCTTCTGGATTATCCGCATCACGCTGGAAGGCGTGATTATGGCGGCGAAGATGATTGTCCGCCTTATCATGCTGATCATCGGGACATTTCAGCTGACTTACACCACGTCGCCCATCGCCTTGACAGACGGGCTGGAAAAGCTGTTGAACCCGCTGAAAAAGATCAGGGTACCGGTGCATGAGCTGGCGATGATGATGAGCATTGCTCTCCGGTTTATTCCGACGCTCATCGAGGAGACGGATAAGATCATCAGCGCGCAGAAAGCGCGCGGAGCCGATTTTGAATCGGGAAATCTGATCCGCCGGGCGAAGGCGATGCTGCCGATTCTTGTGCCGCTGTTCATCAGCGCGTTCCGGCGGGCTGACGATTTGGCGGTGGCAATGGAGAGCCGCTGTTATCACGGCGGTGAAGGACGGACTCGGATGAAGCAGCTCAGCCTGGCGGGTGCGGACATCGCGGCATTCCTATTGGGTGCGGCTGTCCTGGCGGCTGTGATCGTCATGCATGTTTACGGCTTATAGCCTGCGGCCGGAAGGAGGGGCAATTAAAATGAGAAATATTGTCCTGCATCTCCGTTATGACGGCACAAACTACCACGGCTGGCAGGAGCAGAAAAATGACGTCACGGTCGCCTCGGCTGTGCAAAAGGCGCTTTCAAGGATCTGCGGCCATCCGGTCAGGGTCATCGGCTGCGGGAGGACGGATGCCGGCGTGCACGCACTCCGCTACTGTGCGAATTTCAGGACGGATTCCAAAATCCCTGCCGACAAGCTGCCGCTTGCACTGAACGCCCTGCTGCCGCGGGATATCGCGGCTGTGGCGGCAATTGACGCCGATGAGGCTTTTAATGCCATTTTGTCGTGTGAAAAGAAAGAATATACTTATAAGATTTTTAACTCACGCATACGCGACCCGTTTTATGCCGACAGGGCTTATTTTTATCCCGTTCCGTTAAATATCGGCGCCATGTCCCGGGCGGCTTCACACTTCGTCGGGACGCATGATTTCAAAGCGGTTCGTTCTGTTGGTACGGAAACGAAGACGACAGTGCGGACCGTTTATTGGTATGACGTCATTCAAAACGGCCCTCTGACGGAGCTGCGCGTCTGTGCCGACGGGTTTCTGTACAACATGGCAAGGGCTATGGCGGGGACACTTATTTATGTCTCTGAAGGGAAAATCGGAGAAGACGATATTCCGCAGCTTCTGGAGTTAAAAGACAGGCGGCTCAGCGGCCCCACGGTACCGGCCTGCGGCCTTTATCTGACACAAATCTGGTATGGCGGCCCGGTGGGCAAAATGATGGAAGGATTTTAATTTTGAGAGGCGCACGTCTCTTTGCTTGTTATATTTTGTAATACAATTCGGTATCTTTTTATCAGAATAAATGCTAAACTCATAGTATATGGAGTCAGCAGCATATGTTCAGGAAAACGAAATCCAACAGAGGCGGGCTTCTATGACGACGGTCTATAAGCTGAAAAAAAAGAAAAACAAGAAGCACAGGCTGCTGAAAGCCGCCGTATCGGTTTTGGTACTGGCCGCCGTCTCCGTTGTCGCCGCGATTTTGATTACAAACAACGGTAAGTTGACTGCCGGTGGCTTGTCCCGGCTGTTTTCCGGGGCCGGCAGCGGGGATGAGGCGGCTGAGTTTTCTTTCAGCACGGGATTCAGAAGCGTTTTTGCCGAAATAGACGGCGGACTCGCAGTCTGTTCGGGCAGCGGTATACAAGTTTATGATATCGGCGCGAAGCTGATGTTCACAGATGCTTTTGAGATGTCGAACCCCACCGTCTGCTCGACCGGGAAAAAAGCGGCAGTTTTCGACCTGGGTGGAAAGTCGCTGAGAGTCTTTGACTTGTACGGTGTGACGAAGAGTATGACTGTAGCGCAAAACATCATCTCGGCGTCGCTGAATGAAAACGGCTGGATGGCTTTATGCACTCAGGAAACCGGTGCCTATAAAGGGCGCGTCACTGTTTACAACGGGGATTTGAACGAAGCGTTTTACTGGAGCTCGGCAAAGGGATATATCCTGTCCGCAGCTATATCTCCGGACAACAAAAGTCTGGCGGTACTGACCCTGACTGAGGAGGGCAGCAGGATCGTGTTTTTATCGCTTGACAGCGCCGATGAAAAAGGCGCCTGCACGATGCCGGGTGAGCTTATTCTGGAAATCAAGTATCTAAGTGACAACCGGGTTCTGGCGGTGGGCAGCGATACACTTTGCATCGTCACGCCTGACGGCGAAGCCGACGCCCTTTTCGATTATCCCGATAACTACCTCAACGATTATTCCGTTGACGGCGACGGCTTTGTACTGCTAGCCCTCAATGACTACATGGTCGGCGATCAGGGGCGTATTGCAGCGGTTGATCTTATGGGCAAGACGTCCGGCGTGATGGAAACAGATAAAAAAATCGTATCCGTATCGACAAAGGGTGATTTGCTGGCCATTCTGTACAGCGACAGCCTTGTTATATACGACCGCGACCTAAAAGAAATTGCACGTTTTGATGACACTGCCGGAGCGGAGCAGGTAATCGTGCGCCCGGACGGAAAAGCGCTTTTAATCACATCGCACACGGCGTCCGTCCACGGCATATCCGACGACACATAACCTTCAGACCGCATGAGCTTCAGCCTGCGCCTGGATACTTAAACAAAGGAGCGTGACCTGTTGAATATTCTGATCGACGTAGCGTTGGTATTACTCGTTCTTCTGTTTGCATGGCGGGGCTTTAGAAACGGTTTCATCAGAGGGGTGTTTGGAGTTCTGGCGATCATCGTCGCCATTTATGGCGCAAATCTTGTTGCCAAGACTTACGCCGAAGATTTTACCGGGATGCTGCAGCCGTTTGTAAGCGGCGTTGTCGACAAGGCCTATTCGGATATCCTAGACAGAGGAGAAGCGGAGGATAGTGATAATTCGGATGAGGCCGCTGCCGGCACCGGCGATATAAACGGTACGGCGGAAAGTGATAAAGAGGATCAGAAATATAGTAATGTCTATAACACCAGCTATGAAACGCTGAGGAAGATAGGCATATCGGAGGGAGCGTCCAGGCAGATCGCCGAAAAGATCGGCGGTAGAATTGATACTGTCGGATATATGATGTCGGCAAACTTAACGGATGTCCTGTGTGACACACTGGCCTATATTGGTGTTTTTACAGTTGTGTTTATTCTGATTGCTATATTTTTCGCTGTTATTGGGAATATAATTAATTTGGCGTTCTCGCTTCCGGGAATAGAAAGTGTTGATAGGATAATCGGCCTGTTTCTGGGAATACTAAAGGGATTGCTTATCGTCCTGGCACTTGCTCTCATTGTCAGATATTTGGGGCTTTTGGCACCCGACACGATTGAGAAGACGACCATTTTGAAGTACATACTTAATACGAACCCGCTGGCGGATATTCTTGGTGTTTGATTTGAAATTATGCGGTAGGTGATATCTTTGAAGCATGTCCCGAATATTCTGTCTACAATGCGAATACTACTCGTTCCGCTCTTCGTTTTAGCTTATTTTTACGAGACCGGAAGCGCAAAAATATATGCCGCGGCGGTGTACGCGGCGGCATCCGTCACTGACTTTCTTGACGGCTATATCGCAAGGAAGTATAATCTGATATCAAATCTGGGGAAGATATTGGACCCTTTGGGCGACAAGCTGATGACACTGGCCGTTCTGACCTGTATCACATATGATCGGCTCATTCCCGTCTGGGTCGTCGTGACGGCGCTGATAAAGGAGATGCTTATGCTCCTTGGCGGAGCGATTATCAGGAAAAAAGAAGGCGGCGTTATTCCGTCGTCGAATATACTCGGGAAGACCTCAACGGTTGTGTTTTTCGTCGTATGTGTTACACTGATGCTGTTTAAAGGCATCCCTGCCAGAGCCGCTACTCTGATGATATCTGCCGCTGTTATACTGATGCTGATTACTCTTATCAGTTATGTGAAGACATTTATTGATATTATGAAAAAAACGGACGGTCTCGAGAAAAAAACTCAATAGCTGATCGAAAGCGCCGGAACAAACAAGCTAATTAACGAGGTAAACAATATGCGACCAACAATCTGCGCAAGATGCAAGAAGAATGCCGCTGTTATTTTTATTACAAAAATAGAAAACGGTGAATCGACAAACGAAGGCCTTTGCCTTAAGTGCGCCAAGGATCTCAATATTAAACCGGTTGAAGACATCATAAAAAAGATGGGGCTTACCGACGAGGACCTTGACAGCCTGACGGATGAGATGATGGAGGCAATGGGCGGTGCAGAAAGCCTGGCTGAAACCGACAGCGGTGAGGACGATGGTAAAACAGCCACATTTCCGTTTTTAAACAGACTGTTCGGGGGGCCTGACGACCAGCCTCCGCAGAACGATTATTCACGCCCCGGCCGCGAACCGAAGGATAAGGACCAGAGCGGGGTGGGTGGCAAAAAACGCAAATATCTTGAAAGCTACTGCATATCTCTGACGCAGCGCGCCCGGGAGGGCAAGCTCGACAAGATGGTGGGCAGAGCGGTTGAGACGGAGCGCGTCATACAGATACTCAACAGAAGGCAGAAAAACAATCCCTGCCTGATCGGCGAGCCCGGCGTCGGCAAAACGGCGATTGCCGAAGGTCTTGCCCAACGCATTGCCGACGGTCTGGTACCCTATAAGCTCCGCGAGAAAGAGGTCTATCTGCTTGACCTGACAGCGCTTGTTGCCGGCACACAGTTCAGAGGCCAGTTTGAAAGCCGCATGAAGGGGCTCATAGAGGAAATCAAGCAGCAGCAGAACATTATACTGGTCATTGATGAGGTGCATAATCTGGTGGGCGCGGGAGATGCCGAAGGCTCAATGAACGCGGCAAACATTCTGAAGCCTGCGCTGTCCCGCGGTGAAATCCAGGTAATCGGCGCCACGACCTTTACGGAATACAGGAAGCATATCGAGAAGGATTCGGCTCTGGAGCGCCGGTTCCAGCCCGTAACGGTCAACGAGCCCTCAATCGAGGAAACGATTGAGATCATTAAGGGTATCAAGCACTATTATGAGAATTTCCATGGTGTCAGCATTCCCGATGAAATTGCACGCCAGGCGGTCATCCTGTCTGAAAGATATATCACCGACCGCTTTTTACCGGATAAGGCTATTGACCTGATTGATGAAGCGTGCTCCGATATGAATTTAAAAAGTGAGCGCATCGCCCGCGTTGATCTGATCCGAAAGGAAAAGGCGGACCTGATGAAGGAGCGCGAGCTGTTGATGTCGACGGCTGTCAGCGGCAATGATTACGCGCGTCTGGCAGCGATCAGGAGCCGTGACATCCAAGTGACAGATGAGCTGCAGCGCCTTGAAATGGAAGGCGCGCCCGAACTCACCATTGACAACCTGGCGCGCGTGATTGAGCTTTGGACGAAAATCCCCGCGGCCAGCATCCGTGAGGATGAATACAAGCGTCTGTCAGAGCTTGACAAACGCCTTAAGACACATCTCATCGGGCAGGACGAGGCGGTGGACACCGTATGCGCCGCCATCCGCCGGAACCGCGTTGGTATTTCGGCAAAGCACAAGCCCGTCTCCCTCATTCTCATCGGCCCTACCGGCGTGGGTAAAACGGAGCTTGTCAAGCGGCTGGCGGAGGATATGTTCGATTCTCCCGAGGCGCTCATCCGGCTGGACATGTCGGAATTCATGGAGAAGCACACCGTGTCCCGTATCATCGGCTCGCCGCCGGGCTATGTGGGTTACGACGAAGCCGGACAGCTGACGGAGAAGATCCGCCGCAAGCCGTATAGCGTTGTCCTGTTTGACGAGATTGAAAAAGCGCACCCCGACGTCATGAACATCCTCCTGCAGATTCTTGACGACGGGCGCATTACGGACGCCCACGGCCGTACCGTCAATTTTGAAAACACCATTATAATCATGACCACAAACGCCGGCTCGGACAGAAAGGACGGCGCCGTCGGCTTCAACCGCTCCATCAATGAGCAGGGGAAGGAAAAGGCCATCAAGGCATTGAATGACTTCCTGAGACCGGAATTCATCAATCGTGTCGACGAGCTTGTGTATTTCAACCGGCTCTCCGAAGAGGACTTCAAGAAAATTGCCCGGCTCATGCTGGATGAGCTCCATGATTCCATGGCTGAAAAAGGCCTGAAGCTTGTTTATGACGACAGCTTGATTGATTACCTGACAAAGAAATCGTTCTCTATCACATACGGTGCCAGGAATCTGCGGCGTCTGATCCAGAGAGAAATCGAGGACAGGATTGCCTCAGAGCTCATCGCCAACTACGCACAGCCCTTAAAGCAGATCGGTCTGACGGCTGTTGACGGCGAGATACAGATACTGGCAGCCTGAACAAGCGCATAAGAAACGAATAAGAAGAGCCTCATGACTCTTCTTTTTTTCGCTTGATTTTCTCTCTGGTGCCGTCGGGACGCTGGATATAGGTGTTGTCCAGCGTGCGGGTGAGTGAATCCCGAAAGGCTTGCACATATTCTTCCCGCAGCGCTTTCTGGAGAATCTTTTCTTCCTCCGTCAGACCGCACGTTCTCGATTTGCGCGCCAGTTCGTTGATTTTATCGATCTTGCATTGATCCATCGCCCGTCCCTCCCGATCAGAATATGATGTTGCCCGGCGTTCTGGGGTAAGGGATGGTGTCCCGAATATTGCCGATGCCGGTCAGGTACAGGATAAAACGCTCCAACCCAACACCGAAGCCCGCGTGCTTGACGGTTCCGAACCGGCGCAGGTCCACATACCATTTCAGCGGCTCTATGGGGATATCCATCTCCTTCATGCGCCGGACGAGTTGGTCATACCGCTCCTCTCTCTGGGAACCGCCGATGAGCTCACCCACGCCGGGGACGAGCATATCGCAGGCGGCCACCGTCTTCTCGTCGTCATTCATGCGCATATAAAACGCCTTGATGTCCTTTGGATAATCCGTGATGAACACAGGGCCTTTGGCGACCTGCTCGCAGATATAGCGCTCATGTTCCGTCTTCAGGTCACAGCCCCATTCATATGGATACTTGAAATCAGCCTTGGAATTTTTCAGGCAGTCGATGGCTTCCGTATAGGTCAGGACTGTGAAGCCGGACTCGGCCACTGCTTTCAGGCGCGAAATCAGGGTGTGCGACTTATCAATAAGATCGTTAAAAAATGTCATCTCCGGTCCTGCCTCAGCAAGAACCGTTTTGATGCAATACTTGACGAGCCCTTCCATGACCGCCATATCGTCCTTTAAATCGGCGAAAGCCATTTCCGGTTCGATCATCCAGAATTCGCTGGCATGGGTCGTCGTGTTGGAATTCTCCGCCCTGAATGTCGGTCCGAAGGTATAAACCCGCCCATAAGCCAGCGCGAAAGGCTCCACATGGAGCTGGCCTGAAACGGTCAGGCAGGCGTGCTTACCGAAAAAGTCTTTGTCATAATCGCCGTCGGTCCGGGTCGTCACCGTAAAGACCTCGCCGGCGCCCTCGGCATCGTTGCCGGTAATGATCGGCGTTGTGATATACAAAAAGCCGTTGGCCTTGAGATAGTCGTGGATTGCTGCGCATAAGACCGAGCGGACCCTGAAGAGCGCCGAGAATGTATTCGTCCGCGTTCTCAGGTGCGGAACTTCCCTCAGGAACTCCAGGGAATGTCTTTTCTTCTGCATTGGAAAGTCGGGATCGCAGCCGCCTAAAAGCGTAATTTCCCGGGCGTGTATCTCGAAAGGCTGTTTCGCACCGGGCGTCAGCCTGAAAGCGCCGTGAACCTCAACAGAACAGCCGGTCAAATATTTTACCGCCTCTTTGAGGCTGCCGTCGCCATCCATATCATACACGATCTGACAACCGGAAAAACTGGAGCCGTCGTTGAGCTCGATAAAGCCGATATGTCCGTTATCCCGGTTCGTCCGCACCCACCCCCTGAGCCGGACGCTTCGTCCGTCTGCATCCTGCTCAGTCTGGATTTTATACAGGTCCGAGATGCGCGTATCGTTGTTTTGTATCATTTTATACTTCCCATTTTATATCCCTCTTAAAAGGTGTGCTTTCATTACATGAAGTATAAAATATCGCACATGAATAATCAACTTAAACATATTAAGAGTCAATACGCCTGAGAGCAGAATATCATGGAATACAGACCATAGACCAGTGTGCAGGAAGACTATGGCCAGCAGAAAGGATGATAATTTTGACAATTTACACAGTGAGGCGGGGTGACTCTCTTTACGCCATAGCAAACAAGTACGGCGTGACGGTAGACGCTCTGATTAATGATAATCAGATAGCAAACCCTCTCCGGCTCGTTGAAGGCCAGGCACTCTTTATTCCGGTAACACGCGTTCAATACCGCGTCCGTCAGGGTGACAGCCTGTATGCCATTGCGCGCAGCTATAATGTCACCTTGGCGGCGCTTTTTGCGGCAAACCGGGGGCTGACGGAACGATCAAGATTATACCCCGGTCAGACCGTGATCATTCCATTCCCGAATGTCATACTGGGGGACGCGGACGTCAACGGTTTTACGCTGACGGCTTCCGATGAGACGCTGAGGGAGACGCTGCCCTATCTCACATACCTCAGCGTGTTTTCCTGGGAGGCTGACAGCAGCGGCGGGCTGAAGCCGATAAACGATACGGAGCAGATCAGCGCCGCCCGAGCCCGCAATGTCGCGTCGCTCCTGACTGTGACGAATCTGGAGCCCGGCAGAGGCTTTTCCGGCGACATTGCCCATGCGATTTTGACAAATGCCTCGGTGCAGGACACGTTTATGACAAATCTGACAGCGGCACTCCAGCAGAGGAATTACTACGGCGTTATTTTCGACTTTGAATACATATTCCCCTTTGACAGGGAGAGCTACAATCAGTTTCTGCGCCGCGCCGTGCGTGAGCTCCATGCTCTGGGATACATCGTGATGACGGCTGTAGCTCCGAAAATCTCCGCCACCCAGGCGGGCACCCTGTACGTAGCCCACGACTATCCCGTCCATGGTGAGGTTGTCGACTTTGTTATTATTATGACCTATGAATGGGGTTATCTGTACGGGCCCGCCATGGCCGTCGCGCCCATAAACCAGGTAAGGCGTGTTCTGGATTACGCGGTAACCGTCATCCCGCCGAGAAAAATACTCATGGGGATGCCCAATTACGGCTACGACTGGACGCTGCCCTTCGTCCAGGGGTCCGCAGCCAACCCCATCACGAATACCGAAGCTGTTGAGATCGCCGCGGACAACGGCGCCGTCATCCGGTACGACGAGACGGCGCAGGCCCCGTTTTTTAATTACTACGACAGCCAGCGCCGGCAGCATGAGGTCTGGTTTGACGACGCCAGAAGCATAAGGGCCAGGCTGAGGCTGATCAACGACTATGGCCTTGCCGGGCTCAGCTACTGGACCATTGACGATCTCTTCCGCGCCCAGTTCCTTGTGCTGCAGTCCATGTATACAATCAACAAGGTGATTTGACGGAGCTTCCATAAATACTGCGGGGCAAGGGCTCTGCCCTTGCCTTCTTTGTTCCGCACCGTAAACCGGATAAAAGAATGTGTTTTGATGATTTTTCCCCGGCTTTATGAGAATTTTGCCTTGTATTTTCTCAAAAAACCACTTTTTTGCCTTGTATTTTCGCCTAAATGTTACGAAAGTATTAAGGATTTTGCGACCTTACAAGCATCAAAGCATTGCGGTTACTGGATAAACTGATTTTGAAAATCTCATTTTACGGTATATATATATATTTATTTCAATATTCTTCTTTTGTGATGCAGCTGCATGGAACAAACGCGGCTCGTCATTACATATTAATATAAGAAACGAGAGATAAGCAACCGTCTGTCCACCCGCTCACGTTGGTATTATAAAAACCAACGCGTCCCGAAAGAACCGGCTTTGCTGCGATTGTTTTCAATGGTAACGCTGTTCGCTTCACTTGTGTTTTATAAGACCTAAATGTATAATGATGGCAAATGATCATCAGGAGGCGTCACCATGGGAAGATGCAAAATTACCGTACTTAAAACGCTCTATTTCAAAGACCTGGCAGACGAATATCCACCCCATGAGAAAGGACCCTGCGAGATGCTCAAGGAGGGGGACGTCTATTATACGACGGGTCCCCATGGTGTCGATATGCCGGAAGGCTTCTGCCCGCCGGCGTGGATGGCGATTGCGGCGTATGTAAACGTTCTGGCCTGCGGCGGGCGCGTTTACGGCCGGGACGACGTGCATGTGACTGCCTGTCCGGACGGTGTCCGCCCTGTGATCTTCCGTATGGAAGCGAGCACGGATGCTGATTAGGTTTTGAAGAAATTCCTTGCGTCAAATGCCCCGATGTGATATAAATGTACGAATAAGCAAAAGGGGATGATACTTTGGGTGTGCGGCATCTCATCAACGTTGAGGACGTATCCGTATCATGGTGGGAGGATCTATATAAGCTCTGCTGTGACATCATTGCCCGTCCGGACGACTACAGCCTATCCTGCAGCGGAAAGGTTATGGCGTCGCTTTTTTTTGAACCGAGCACCAGGACAAACTTCTCCTTTCAAACGGCCATGATGCGTCTCGGCGGCAATGTCGTCGGCTTTTCAGTTTTCGTCGCCATTGTCACCGCCACTTTTTTTGCCCTGGCCCAACACATCCGCACTTCTGCTCAACTTCCTGGC
>CAZVLO010000050.1:0-1027 GCA_964628265.1 uncultured Papillibacter sp. | reverse complement strand
TCGGCTTTTCAGAACCCGGCGCCACATCCACTGCAAAAGGCGAAACACTGGCGGACACGGTGCGGATGATGAGCGCCTATGCCGACACGATCGTCATAAGGAATCCCCATGAAGGTGCGGCCATGGCGGCGTCGCTGTATTCGGAAGTACCGATCATCAACGCCGGTGACGGCGGCCACTTCCACCCCACACAAACGCTTGCCGACCTGACGACGATTTCTCAAAAACGCGGTGGTATCCGGGACTTAAACGTCGGCATCTGCGGAGACCTTTTAAACGGCAGGACTGTCCACTCTCTCGTGGCGGCACTCGCAAAATTTCCAAATATCAACTTCTTTCTGATATCGCCCCGGGAGCTCGCCATCCCGGATTATATGCTGACGCACCTGAAAAAGCGCAATCAGAAGTATATTGAAATATCGAATCTGGAATCGACGCTGCCCCAGCTGGACGTCCTGTATATGACACGCATTCAGAGGGAGCGGTTTGCGGACCCGAACGATTATGAGCGGCTTAAATACAGCTATGTCCTGAACAGGCGGAAGCTGCAGATGGCGAAAAAAGATTGTCTTGTGATGCATCCGTTGCCCCGACTGGACGAAATTGCACGCGACGTTGACGACGATCCGCGCGCTGTGTACTTTGAGCAGGCGCGATACGGCATGTTCATTCGGATGGCGCTGCTCCTGAAGATGACGCATTTCGAGAGGATTCCCACAGTGCCGGTCAAGGACAACACCAGACTACAATGCGAAAATCCGAGATGCGTCACTTGGGCGGAACCGTATCTGCCTGCGCTTGCAAAGGATGCTGACAAGGAAAGCTGCGCCTACTGCGATAAAAAGATGTTGACAATCTAGTGTATGGATGCTATTATTTCTAAGCCGTCATTTTTAACCCGGCTTAAATTGACTGGATTTTTTTATTGAGAAAAAACATAATAAGATGAGTAGTACCGTAATCCGATGAGTCATGCGGGTGTAGTTCAATGGTAGAATTCCAGCCTTCCAAGCTGGCCGCGTGGGTT
>CAZVLO010000049.1:21632-22030 GCA_964628265.1 uncultured Papillibacter sp. | reverse complement strand
GGAGGCGTGTTCTTGTGGATGCGGACGGAGAGCGGGGGATCACGAAGCAGCAGACGGACGACGGTCTGGAGCATCATGTAGGAGACCGGGTTCGTCGCATCCTTGCCATCCGGGGTCTGGCCGCCGAGCGTCATGTGCTGGTTGTGGCTGTAGCCGCCCATGTTTTTCGCGCTCTGGATGGACCAGAGACGGCTGTAGTTGTTCGTTTTCAGAATCATGCAGTCCAGGATTTCCTGCGCGCGGTCCAAGGTGATGATCCCGGCGGCGAGGTCCTTCTCTAGGAAGGGCCAGAGGTACTGGTCGACGCGCCCGTAGGCTATCGCTTGGTTCTCGCCGTGGATGGTCAGGAGGACCTGGTACAGGTACATCGCCTGGACGGCCTCCCAATAGGTGCGGCA
>CAZVLO010000049.1:9788-21622 GCA_964628265.1 uncultured Papillibacter sp. | reverse complement strand
AGGGATTCTCCATGATCCAGTCAAGCGAATCCGCCATCTGCAGCAGTTCTTCCCGCCGCGCGGCGTCCGGCTCGGTCCCGGCCAGCTCGCGGCACTTCACCGCATAGCGCTTCGGGAAGGCGATGCAGGTGTCACAGCAGATGGAGATTGCACGATAGAAATTATAGGTACGGGCGTCATTCCCCTCGAAATGTCCGTCCAGCGCGGACATCCTTGCCTGCGCCTCCCGCTTGATCGCGGCAAAGCCCTTATTGATGACCTTGCGGTAGTCCGTGCAGAAGTGGCCGGTGGGGTCGTTGGCCATGTTCTTCCCGTGATAGAGCAGAACGCCGCTGCCGAAGGTGTCCTTCAGGCCGTCGGGCGCCAATGCGTGCACGCGCGCGGAAACGCTGCGCTTCTTCCAGTAGTCCTCGATGCTGAGAATATAGGCCGCGTCCTCGTCGCTGATGCTGTGGCCCTCCAGATCGGGACCGCGCGTCTGGAAGGTGCCGTCCCTGAGCTCTTCCCAGACCCAGTCCGCGCCGCACTCCAGCCAGAGCGTGCACGAGCGGTCGGCGGGGGCAAAGTTTCCGACAATCAGCTCGTCGGGATTGACCAGAATGGTCATGTTCTTACAGATGTACTGCAGCGCCTTTGCGCGTTTGATGATCGGTGTCTCCGCCTCGAACATCTGATACGCCTCCGTCAGCAGACGGGGTACCTCTGCGCACAGGACGGGTTTGCCCTGCCAGTTGCTCGCACTTCTGAATTTCTCACGCAGCCGCTTGACGAGCGGTGTTACGCTTGTCAGTTTCATCATGATAAAGTAACTTTCCTTTAGTACTATTCAAAATATTATTTGATTCGAAAAGAAACGGTCTCAATGGATGACCGCGTGAAAGCCCTGTTTCTGCAGCGTACGGACGCGGGCCTTGACGGCGCCCTCGTCCGCCGGGAGCACGTCCGCCGGCATCGAGTTTGATGTGCTGGATGAGTTCCTTCTTGATCTCGAACCACTCCAGTTCTCCCAAGGAGACCGCACCGTTCGGGCAGTCTTTAAGGCACAGATTGCGTTTCTCCTCCGCTTCCATGTTACCTCCGGGTTTCCTCTTCTATAATACTGCATTCTCATTATTAAAGTACACAAAGCGAATGTTATGTACCGATGCAGATTTGCTTTCCTGCCGGCGGGCAGCGGAATCCTCGCCGCGTTTCTTGCATTTTCTCTCGCACCGCGTTATAATTCACTCGTAGCGTAGCTCGACGGAAAAGGAGGAGTGCCGGATGAACACCTCGCAGATCAAATGTTTTCTCGCTGCCGCCAAATATCTGAGCTTCACGAAGGCGGCAGAGGTGATGTACCTCTCTCAGCCCGGGCTGAGCCGGCAGATCGCCGCGCTCGAGAACGAACTCGGCGTCACGCTGTTTGAACGCCGTTGGAACTCGATCAAACTCACGCCGGCCGGCGAGCTCTGCGAGAAATATTTTTACCGGTGGAATAACGACTTTCTTCAGCTGACGACCAATCTCAGTAACCTCAACCGGAATCAGAGGACGCCGCTCGTTATCGGCGGGTTGGAGGGCCAGCTGATCGGCAAATGCTATGAAAACGTCCTCTCCTGGTTTTGGACCAACCGCCCGAACGTGGAGATCCGGCTGTCCTACTACCCCGCCTCCCAGCTCGCCGCCGCGCTCACCGACGGCGACATCGACCTCGCCTTTCTCCCGGAGAACGAGCTGGAAAACGTGCCGGACATCGCCTACAAGCGCACCCGCAAAGACCGCTGTTGCCTTGTGGTGCCCTCCGTCCACCCGAAGGCGAACAAGGAAAATCCGTCCCTCTTCGATTTTCGGGACGAGGTGTTTCTAATACTGGAGGACAACGATTCGGAGGCGGTCTCGCTGCAGCACAAGATGGTCGCGCGCATCGACAGCTTCAAGCCGCGCGCCATCCGCTCCGTCCCCACCTTCGGCACGCTCTCCATGCTGCTGCAGAGTGGCTCCGGCGTCTCCGTGCTGAACAAGTGGCACTCCCTGTGCAACGCGCCCTATCTCAAGTTCATCGAGGTGCCGGAGATCGGCTTCCGCGTGGAGGCAGTGGCTTGGAGGACGGGGGACGACAATCCGATTGTCAAGGAATTCGTAGAATTGGTGGACACCTACGAGGAGGACGACTGATCATCCTAACAAGGATCTGAGCAGTATACCTATGCCACCGGTGCGCTGATATTGCGTCGAGGGCCCTCGATGCGCAAAGACCGTGAAATTCCCATGATTGGGATTTTACGGTTTTACCTTCTTAGGGGCTTCTCCACTAAGACCTGAGATCCCGATTTTGAAAATCCGCGGCTGCGCGCTTACTGAGATTGCGTCGCAGGTGCTTTGAATGCAAAGCAAAGAAGCCAGGGAAATACCTGGCTTCTAATCAATATGAAAAATACCGCAAAATGGTATTATAAATGGTCAAATAAGTGGTCGAAAAACATTGTGGTTGCAACGAATTCTATTGTCATTTTTCTTCTCTGGACTTGTGTTCGCTAGATGACGCATTACGCCCTTTTCTCAATTTCTGTAACACATTCGTTCTTTATCTTACCTACGAGAAATTGTAGGGCATCCACAACATTCGGTCTGATATCTCCGCCTATCAATACGTACATTATGTCGTCCCCAACCTCGAGCTGCCCCTCATTAAGCCATACCTTTATATAAAAAATACCCCTCAGCTTGTAGGCGTCAGCAATTGCCGCATCTACCCTTGCCGCATCATAACTAAACTCCATTCCTGTTACCATTGTTCCGTCGTCGACCCCCTGGCGCACCTTTACCTTTGGTGTCTGACGTACAACGCCGTTATGTACCAAATACATACCAACCTTTAAAGCCGCTGGATCTGCCTTTGCTTCTCTAAGCCATTCATCAATGGATGGTGCCTTTTTGATTTTTCCATTAGTCATAATCTGATGCTCTCCTCATTTATTATTTCACTCTCAAATATTTGAGTGTTCATCAATTATTTGAGGTCTTCCGGTTGCTGGTTGTTTCTTTCGTCAACTTGTGAGTGGTAACTGCGTATTACATTTGAGAATACGTCTCTCATGTAATTATTTTATCATTAAATGAATGGGGGTTACAACCCCAAGTACAACAACATGCTAGAAGTGACCCGATAGCCGCCGGGCTCGTTCTGGCATCGGTGCTGCTCGCGATATACCTCCCGCGCGGCTGCTCGCCGGAGGTATACGACAGCGGTTCGGCTTCGCTCACCTATGCGGACGGTGGAAAGAACTATAAGCTGGCCGGTGACGTTGACGTAGCGATTACCGGAGCTGCAGGCAGCCCTCTCAGCTATACGACCGTTGTAGAAAAGATCAACAACAATTCCGGTACGATCCTCCCTGAAACCGGCGCAACCGGCACCATGATGTTTATAACGTTTGGTTCTCTTTTCACTTTGCTTGCTGTAGTCTTTATGGTTACGCGCAAGAAGATGTCCATCTACAAGGACTGATCACTAAAAACAAATAAGATGCAGTGCGGCGGCGGATAGATTGCCGCTATCCGCCGCCCAAATTCCAGTATAGGTAAAACAGCGGAGAAATGCCTGTGAAAAAAAATAAAGTGGGAATCCTATTGGTTCTGATGCTGTTCATAGGTGTCTGTGTGCTGCTTTACCCTGCATTAAGTCAGTATTGGAATTCCAAGACACAAACCCGTGCAGTAGATGATTACCAGGATATTTTAGATGCTTTGAAAAAAGAAGACTATACCATGTATTTCGATGAAGCAGATGCGTATAACTCTTCTTTAGCCTCCTTGGAATCTCCTCTTCTGGACTATCAACAGCTGCAAAATTACAACAGCATATTGAACATAAACGGAAGCGGAGTAATGGGGTACATTACAATCCAGAAACTCGGCGTAGAACTGCCGCTCTATCACGGAACCTCGGACAGTGTTCTGAATATTGCCTGCGGTCATATGGAAGGAACTTCTCTTCCGGTCGGCGGCGAAAGCACCTACTCGGTTTTATCTGCCCATCGGGGACTCCCTCATGCCAAACTGTTCACGGATTTAGATAAGATGGAAACTGGCGATGTATTTGCTATTACCATCCTGGATAGGACAATGACCTATCAGGTAGATCAGATCAAAGTAGTGAAACCGAATGAAATAGACGAAGTTCGTATTATAGATGGTGAAGATCATTGTACGCTCTTGACTTGTACTCCATATGGTATTAACTCTCATCGCCTGCTGGTAAGAGGCACACGAATTGAAAATGCAGCTCCCATTCTGCATGTGACTTCAAATGCGTTTAAGATTGATTCTCTTGTGGCGACACCGGTTGTTGCTGCACCTATATTGTTGGTATTGTTAATTGTGCTGATGGTTAAGTATAGGGATAAAGGGAGTAAACCGCTCATTTCAAAGGAGGAAGAAGAATGAGAAAAAACATAATACTTTGCTTGGCAATCTGTCTTTGCATTTATTTTTTGCCATGTACAGCGTATGCAGCATCGACAGCAGATGCAAATGAGCCGATCATTACGTCTGCAGCTTGTTCCCTGACATTGAACTATGCCCATAATGGCTCTGCGTTTTCAGATTTGAAGGTTCAGCTTTATTGCGTTGCAACTATATCTTCGGACTTCCAGTTCTCCCTGGCCGATGTGTTTCAAGAAACAAGCCTGACAATTAACGGAGTTAGCTCAATCGATGAATGGGCTGCTATGCGAAACACATTTGAAAGCTATATTGTCGCAAATCAGATTGCTCCAGACTCGACAAAAAACACAGATGACATGGGCTCTGTTACCTTTGGGTCTCTTACACCCGATGAGTCTCTTACACCCGGTATGTATTTTGTTATGCCGGTGCGGTTCTCAGATAATGGTGTTTACTATAATTTTGATTCAGCTTTGATTGCAGTTCCTGGATTAGGTGAGAATGGATCATGGGTATACGATGTGGCTGCGGCTCCCAAGCCGGATGTTGTTATTCCTACCTGGAAATATGAAAATTACAAGGTGATAAAGCTGTGGAGTGACAATGGTGACAGCAACAAACGGCCTGCATTTATCGAAGCGGATATTATCTGTAATGGAGAGATTAAAGAAACAGTTATTCTGTCAGCAGAGAACAACTGGTCCTATTCATGGACAACTGTGGATAACGGTGATATATGGCATGTTGTCGAGCGCAATGTGCCCGAAGGCTATATTATGACAGTAGAAGAACACGCCACATCTTTTACCATCATAAATACTATCCCTGACACTTCAGATCAAACCGACGTTGCCGGGGACAAGGACACACCAGATGATGATGATCCACCCGAGGTTGCCGGGGACAAGGACACAATAGATGATGATGATTCACCCAAGACCGGGGACACAACGAATATTGGTCTATATGTGATGCTGATGTGTTTCTCCGGATTGACACTTGTTATTCTTGGTGCCACCGCTAGAAGAAAAACTGAATGATGAAAGTTAATCAGTTCAATTTCAAAAAAGTGTGTCTGATCAGCGGCATTGTCTTGATTATATTGTCGCTGATCACTCTTGCTTTCTGGCAAGGTGCAGCGTATAAAAATTCAGAACGGAACCAAAATTACATTAACACTCTTTATGAACTTATTCCCGAACCACAATCAGCTGCGATTGAATCGCGAACCAATAATGCGATGCCTTCCTTAAATGTGGGTGGACAAAATTTCGTTGCAATTATGGAATTACCTGTAAATAGTGCTTCATTTCCGATAGGTGCTTCGTGGAGCAACAACCGGGATTATCCCTGTATCTATACCGGAAGTGTTTACGATGGCACGTTAGTCGTTGGCACTTCAAATCAAAAGGGTCAACTGGAGTTTGTAAAAGAGATTTCGGTCGGAAATACCATATATATAACAGATATGACCGGTAAGCGATATTCCTTTGAAGTGTGTAACATTCAATACCAAAAGCACGCTGATAACGATTCTTTACTTGATGGCGAAAGCGACCTTACCCTTTTTGTCAAAAATATATATGCGTTCGAGTACATTATCATCCACTGCAATGCTTAGGGAACGTTAATTTGTTAAATCAGAATTGGAGAACGGCTATGGAAAAACGACTGAAGTGCATAAAAATGGCTGTCTCTCTTTTCGTTGCTGCAATTTTCGTTTTCTCAGCATATAAACTTATTGACTACAATCTTAGCGCAAGGACAAGTTCTGACCTCAACTCATTGTTGATTGAAAAAGCAGTAAGTGTTCCTTCTCCACCAATTATAAATTTTGAGGAGATCAAAAAAGATAACGTTTCGAATGATAATGCGGCGGAGATAGTGAAAGAATCGGAACCGGAAACCGAAGTCGAATTAGAAATATCACCGATTTCAGTTGATTTCGAGACATTGAAAAAAGAAAACAATGACATTGTCGGGTGGCTCTATTGTGCAGACACCCCAATAAATTATCCCGTTGTACAGGCTGACGACAACGAATACTATCTTAGGCGGCTTTTTAATGGTGACTGGAATATTTCAGGCACACTGTTTATGGATTACCGGAATACTTTCGGGAATAATGATTGGAACACTGTGATCTACGGACACAATATGAAAAATGACTCTATGTTTGGAACGCTCACTTCATATTGTGAGCAGACATATTATGATCAGCATCCCGTCTTATATTTTTTGACTCCGGACACTGATTACAAAATAGAACTGATCTCAGGATTTGTCACGCCATCAACGTCGGCATTATATAATGTTTATCTCTCTGAATCCGAGAGAATGCCAGTAGTGACGGATATATTAAATTCGTCCGCTTTTCTTTCTAATGCCGAACTATCTGATGATGAAAGACTCCTAACATTATCGACTTGTTCTAATGAATATGATTCTGCAAGATATGTCGTAATTGGTAAAATGATACGAATTGAATAACTTGTCAAAAGTTATACATCTCAAAGTCAATGAAATGATGTGAAACAGCTCCGAAGAAATAGTTCTTGGGAGCTGTTAATTTGTTGCGCGAAGCAACCACCGGCTATGCCGGTGAGAGGGGAAGAGCTTTAGCGATGAAAATGTAACGAGAGACCTCCTTTTGATAGAATAGGTGAGGTTTGCCAGCCGCACCAAAATCAAAAGGAGGTCAACAATGAACAAAAATAGTCTAGCACATACAAAATGGAACTGCAAATATCACATAGTGTTCGCGCCAAAGTACCGACGAAAGGAAATCTACGGGCAAAAAAAGGCGGAAATCGGGAAAATATTTAGGGTTTTCTTATGGCAGCGGGAGAAGGATTCGAACCCTCACAAACAGAGTCAGAGTCTGTCGTGCTACCTTTACACAATCCCGCTATATCTATATGTGGTCGAGATATAAGCCTTCAAGGGCTAAAGACTCAACAGAACTGAATTATAACGTCTTTAGCCCTTGTTGTCAAGCATTTTACTCGAACCTTTTGAAAGCTTTTAGCTGATTGTTCAGCGGACTGTTTTCAGAGCGTTATCAAGATCAGCGATAATATCGGAAACATCTTCAATGCCGACTGAAAGGCGCATCAGGTCAGGGGAAACACCTGCCGCGATGAGCTGTTCGTCGTTTAACTGGCGGTGGGTGGCGCTGGCCGGATGGAGGATGCATGTCCTTGCGTCGGCCACGTGAGTGACGATAGCGGCAAGTTTAAGTTCCTTCATAAACGCTTCTGCTGCAGCCCGGCCTCCTCCGGTGGAATC
This sequence comes from uncultured Papillibacter sp., assembly GCA_964628265.1. Classification (GTDB taxonomy): domain Bacteria; phylum Bacillota; class Clostridia; order Oscillospirales; family Oscillospiraceae; genus Sporobacter. The sequence continues at coordinate 13,906 of CAZVLO010000049.1, read as the reverse complement.
GCTGCCCTTGAGACCGAAAGAAATAACACCACAGGAGCCGTTGGGCAGATATTTTTGAGAGCGCTCATAGTATTTATCCCCGGGCAGGGAGCAGTACTGCACCCAGGCGACCTTATCATGTTCTTTCAGGTATTCGGCGACTGCCAATGCATTTGAGCAGTGCCTTGGAACACGGACATGCAGAGACTCAAGGCCAAGGTTTAAAAGAAAAGAGCTATGAGGGGAGGGAACGGCGCCAAAGTCTCGCATAAGCTGCATTGTTGCTTTTGTGATGTAGGCACCGCCCTGTCCGAAATTCCTTGTATAAACAACACCGTGATAACTGGCATCGGGTGTCGTTAAGCCGGGATATTTGTCAGAATGCGCGTCCCAGTTGAAATGACCGCTGTCAACGATGGCGCCGCCGATGACGCTCGCGTGGCCGTCCATATATTTGCTGGTGGAATGAACAACGATATCGGCCCCCCACTCAAAGGGACGGCAGTTGATTGGTGTCGCGAAGGTGTTGTCGACGATAAGCGGCACACCGTGGGCATGGGCAACTTTGGCGTAAAGCTCGATATCAAGGACCGTCAGGGCCGGATTGGCAATCGTTTCGCCGTACATGGCCTTCGTGTTTTCGCGGAACGCGGCGTTAAGCTCCTCTTCGGAAGCGTCGGGAGAGACAAAAGTGAACTCAATTCCCATGCGCTTCATGGTGACGGAAAAAAGATTGAACGAACCGCCGTATATGGTGGAGCTGCATACAACGTGATCGCCGCAGGAAGCGATATTGAAAATCGAATAAAAGACAGCAGACTGCCCTGACGCGACGAGCATCGCAGCCGTACCGCCCTCCAGAGCGCAGATTTTTTTAGCCACGGCGTCATTCGTGGGATTTGCTATACGGGTGTACAGGTATCCGTCTGCTGCCATGTCGAACAACTTGGCCATATCCTCGCTGGTATCATATTTGTATGTTGTGCTCTGGTAGATGGGGAGGACGCGCGGCTCTCCGTTTTTTGGAGAATAGCCCGCCTGCACGCAGTTGGTGTCCAATTTGAAATCCATGTTTTTAATCCTTTCGAGGTTTGGTTTAAAGCCGATTATGCTTCGGATTGGGAGGGGGTATAGGACGGAAACGTGACCTGAAACCGCATTCCGCCGCCGGCGCGCCTCATAGCCGTAATGGTTCCATTGTTTTCACGGACGGTCGCCCGGACGATCGACAGACCCAGGCCGCTGCCGCCGGCTTCACGCGAACGCGCCTTGTCGACGCGATAGAACCTGTCAAAAATGTAAGGAAGATCTTCCTCCGGGACGCCGATGCCGGAATCGTCGACTGTGAGGATAATTTCTGTTTCCGATTGAGTAAGAGTGATCTCAACGCTGCCGCCCTCAAGATTGTACTTAATGGCATTTTCGACAAGGTTGAAAACAATCTGATATATATCGTCCTCGGTTGAATAGACAAAGCAGCCACCGTCGAGCTTTGATGTAATATGTAGTTCACGGCTTTCCGCCAGGGGATTGAGCATCCGCAGCGTACTTGTGATTACCTTTCGGATATCAACGGATTCCCGTTTCATGATAACCTTATTGTCCAGCCGTGTCAGGCTCATGAGTTTTTCGGTCGTTCTGGAAAGTCTCCCGGCCTCCGTGCCGATATCCTTAACGAACTCATTGACGGTGTCGACATCCATTTCCTCATTCTGCAATATGCTGTCGGACAAGAGCCTGATTGATGCCAGAGGCGTTTTGAGCTCATGTGAGGCGTCGGCCACGAATCGCCGCCGAATTTCTTCTGTCTCCCGCAGCCTGTTCGTCAGACTGTTGAACTCGTCGCCCAGGAGCGCCATTTCGTCGCTGCCATGGATATGTATGCGGTAGGTGTACTCGCCCTCCCGCACGGACTTAATCGCATTGAGGATCAGGGATATCCGGTGCATTATAGTCCAGATAAAGAAGCTGACCATAAGAATAGACAGCAGGGTGACGATGATCGAAATGTTCTGGATCGTGCTCTGCAGTCCAAGCAGAATCTTACCCTGCTCGACGTCGTATTCGCGCACGTAGACGATGCCCATGACGGTACCGGCGCTGGGAAGGATGGGCGTATAGGCGCTGCTGGAAAACGCCCCCCCGGAAAAGCGTGAATGAAATACATCGTTGCCGTCCATCGCCAGTCTCACATTATTGCTGTTATATCCGGTGTCTTCACCGTCATTGCCGGCAACTGTATAATAAAGAACCTTTCCGTCAATGCCGATGATTGTGATATCCAATCCCGAGATATCAAGCTCCCTCATGATCTTATCCACGTTGTCAACCGTCAGATTGTCCAATGGGGCAAGGCTTGCTGCGATGAAAGACGCCTGTGTCTCAACAAACGCCTTCTTGGAAGCAAAGATCATGTCGCGGGATTGCGTCAAAAAATACGTATTCATCAGTATCAGGACAATGGCGATGATCAAAAAGTACGTCAGAGCGAACTTTGTCCTGATACTGCTGAAAAAACCGGGTTTTCCGACGTTATCCTTTGATATAGTACCCAACTCCCCATTTTGTCATGATCCGCTCGGGTTCCGCAGGATTTTTCTCCAATTTTTCACGCAGCCGCCGGACATGGACATCGACTGTGCGTATGTCGCCCTGGTAATCGTAACCCCAGATGATATTCAGCAGATTTTCACGGCTGTATACACGATCCGGATTTTTAGCCAGCAGCTCGATAACATCAAATTCCTTCACTGTCAGTTCAACAGGTATGCCGTCATTTTTAGCTGTTCGTTTTTCAGTGTCAATGACAATATGGCCGATTGTCAGACAGGAGTCGCCTGTCTGCTGGGTTTGAAGGGACGAACGCCGAAGGAGCGCCCGAACCCTGGCCTTGAGCTCAACGATATTAAAGGGTTTCGTTACATAGTCATCGGCGCCGTATTCAAAACCAATGATCTTGTCCATATCTTCGCTCCTGGCTGTGAGCATGATCACCGGTACAGTTGAAAACTGGCGGATACGCGTGCAGGCTTCCAGCCCGTCCAGCTTCGGCATCATGACATCGAGAATAATCAGATCAAAATTGCCGGATTTCGCCAGCTCAACAGCTTCTTCGCCGTCATAAGCGACTTCGACCTGATATCCTTCAGTTTCCAAGTTGAATTTGATACCCTTCACAAGGAGCTTTTCGTCGTCAACAACAAGAATCTTCATTGAATCATCCTTTTCCGACTGTTATCATGTCTTTCATTGCGGTGAATTTTTTTTCTCCGATACCATCCACATCCATGATTTGCTCGGCGCTGTGGAAACCACCGTTCCTTTCTCTGTATTCTATAATAGCCCTCGCAAGGACAGGTCCGATTCCGGGCAGCGCCTCGAGAGTTGACTGTGACGCTTTGTTTATATTTATCTTGTCCGTAACAGTCTGTGTCTGACTGGCCGGCGTTGCTGCCGCGCCTGAGGGCAATGCCGGTGAGCCGGCGGAACCGGCATTATTAGCCTCTGCAGCAGGAAACGAAGCATCCGCGCCTGTACCCATGGTACCAGGTCCAAGGTTAACCGCTGCGCCGGCGGAAACCTGTGCAAGTTTATCAAAAGATAAAACTTTTACAGATGTCCCTTTGCCGACGAAGTACCCGGCTGTAAAAAAGAGGCAAATGAGAGTTAAGGCAATAACAGAATATTCCATTTTATTAAGACTCTTCATAACAATACCGTTCTTTCGAAGGGTTAATTTGAAAAATCGTCATGCATTATTGCTTAAGCATCATATTGTTTGGTATACTGGCATAGGTAACGGTGCAAAAATTGTTGTTATAACCAATATTATAACATAACATACGGGAGAATTATATGAGAAAATTTAATATTTTCACCGTATTTTTGATATTATTCATATTTGCCATATCAACAGCTTCTCCAGCCGTGTCGGCACTCTCCGAACCTGACATTGCGACAGAAGCGGCGATTCTTGTTGAAACAAAATCAGGGAGAATTCTCCTCGAACGAAATAAAGACATTCGAGTAGCCCCCGGCAGTCTGGCAAAAGTCATGACACTCCTGTTGGCGGTTTTAGAGATTGAAAATGGGCAGGCGAGCCTCAAAGAATATATTACCGCTTCAGAAACGTTTTTAAA
>CAZVLO010000049.1:0-9778 GCA_964628265.1 uncultured Papillibacter sp. | reverse complement strand
GAAGATGCCGCAACGCAAAATATTAAACCCGGTGAATCAATGAGCTACAAGGACCTGATGTATTGCACTTATATCGCGTCAGCCAATGACGCGTGCAATATTCTGGCTGAGAAAATCGGCGGCAGCATTGAAGAATTTGTGAAAATAATGAACGAAAAAGCAAAGGAACTCGGCTGCGGCGATACACATTTTGTAAATCCCGGCGGACTTAATGATCCGGGACAGTATACAACGGTCTGGGATCAATACCTTATTTTTAAAGAAGCCGTCAGTCATCCGTTATTCCTTGAAATTGCCGGGACAATTTCATATAAAACAGAAGACGATGACGATTCGCCCGTGCGCAGCTTTAACAATCCAAATCTTATGCTGCGGGAGAATAGTGAATACTATTATGAACATTGCGTCGCGGGGAAGACCGCGTCGTCAAGCGAATACGGCAGCAGCATGGTTTCATTCTCACGCAATGAAGAGATGTCTTTGATTTCGGTAGTATTTGGTGTGAAATCAGCCCAGGGGGGAGGGAAGTCGAGCGCTGCCGAATGCTTTTCCGAGACAAAACGGCTATTTGATTGGGCTTTTACAGGATTCATGTGGCATGATATCCTCAAACAGCATGAAATCATCGTAAATGAAAAAATTGCTTTGTCGAAGGATACGGCGAGCATAGGTTTAATGACCTCTGAAGCAATAACAATACTGGCTCGGAGCGACCTGACAGCTGATGATATTGAGAAAGATATTGTAATTTATGGGAAAGATGAAGGAAAGATCATATCGGCGCCTGTGAATAAGGGAGATATTCTTGGTGAAGTGACGGTTTTGATTGACGGAGCGGTATGCGGTAAGGTCAGGCTTGCAGCAGCTGATAATGTAAAACTGGACAAAAAAGCATTTATAGAAAGCGAGATAGCAGGCACGTTGTCTATACTATGGGTGCAGCTCATCATCCTCCTCATCCTGGTGTTCATCGGGCTTTATATATGGCTTGTTGTTCGCGACAGAAAGATACGGCGCGAAAAGAAACGCCGGATTGAAGAAACAAGACAGAGACTGATCGAATCGCGGCAGAGGCAGACGCAAGAATATAATAAGGTAAACAAGTAAGCAGAGTAATGTGTAATTATTTAATCAAGCGTAAGAGACTCCGGCGTGCCTGCACGCCGGAGTCTCCGTAACATTTTATTATCCTGTTTTTGGGGAGCTATTAATACATGCCGCCCATGTCAGGGTTTCCGCCGGCCGCGAGAGGCGCAGGCGGTTCCGGAATATCCGCGACAAGTGATTCTGTGGTCAGGACCATCCCTGCGACGGAAGCGGCGTTCTCGAGAGCGGAGCGGCAGACCTTTGTTGGGTCAACGATACCGGCTTTAATCAGGTCACAGAATTCTTCCTTGGCGGCGTCGAAGCCGTAGGAGGGGGACTTGTTGTTCTTGACATTGTCAAGGATAACGGCGCCTTCAAGTCCTGCGTTCATAGCGATCTGCTTGATGGGAGCCTCCAGCGCTTTGGCAATGAGATTCACACCTGTTTTTTCATCGCCGCTGGTCGACTTCAAGAGGGCTTCAACAGCCTTGGAAGCTACGACATAAATCGTGCCGCCGCCGGCGACGATGCCTTCCTCTACGGCTGCGCGGGTAGCGTTAAGAGCGTCCTCAATACGTAGTTTCTTTTCCTTCATCTCTGTCTCGGTAGCTGCGCCGACCTTGATAACGGCGACACCGCCGGAGAGCTTCGCGAGACGCTCCTGGAGCTTTTCTCTGTCGTAATCCGATGTGGTATTTTCAATTTCGCTGGTGATCTGCTTTACGCGGGCTTTGATATCTTCAGGATTCCCGGCGCCATCGACGATGATCGTGTTATCCTTGGTCATCTTAACCTGGCGCGCTTTACCCAGCATCGAAATGTTAGCTTCCTTCAGTTCCATACCGAGCTCTGTGGAAATGACCTGGCCGCCCGTCAGCGCTGCGATATCACGGAGCATCTCCTTGCGCCTGTCACCGAAGCCGGGAGCTTTGCAGCAGACACAAACGAAGGTGCCGCGGAGCTTATTGAGAATAATGGTGGCAAGGGCTTCGCCCTCAACATCCTCGGCAATGATGACAAGTTTCTTGCCGGCCTGGACAACCTGCTCAAGAACAGGAAGAATTTCCTGAATATTGGAGATTTTTTTGTCGGTAATCAGGATAACGGGGTCATCAATGACGGCTTCCATTTTATCAGGATCGGTAACCATGTACGGAGTGATATAGCCACGGTCGAACTGCATACCCTCGACGACCTCGGAGAAAGTCTCAGCTGTTTTGGATTCTTCAACGGTAATAACACCGTCTCTTGAGACCTTATCCATCGCTTCGGCTATAAGTGCGCCGATCTGCTCGTCGCCGGAAGAAACAGCGCTGACGCGGGCGATGTCCTCGGAGCCGGAAACCGGGTTCGAGTTATCCTTAATCGCCTTGACTGCGACTGCAACGGCCTTCTCGATGCCCTTTTTCATAGCCATAGGGTTGGCACCCGCCGCAACATTCTTAATACCTTCATGGATAATAGTCTGGGCCAGAACAGTCGCTGTCGTGGTGCCGTCGCCGGCCACATCGTTTGTCTTGGAAGCGACCTCCTTGACAAGCTGAGCGCCCATGTTCTCAAATGGGTCCTTCAGCTCAATCTCCTTGGCAATTGTCACGCCGTCATTTGTGATAAGGGGAGAGCCGAACTTTTTATCGAGCACAACATTTCTGCCTTTAGGGCCAATCGTCAGTTTGACGGTATCCGCCAGCTGATTAACACCCTTTTCCAAAGCTCTGCGGGCATCTTCGCCGTAAATAATCTGTTTTGCCATAATTATATTCCTCCTAATATTTCCGCGTTAAGCTTACTGGACAATGGCGAGTATGTCGCTCTGCCGGACGATTGTCATCTCAACACCGTCGATTTTCACTTCTGTACCGGAATATTTACCGGTGATGACGCGATCGCCCTTCTTGACAACCATTTTGACTTCGTTTCCGTCAACCAAGCCGCCGGGTCCGACCTCAAGAACCTCGAACATTTGCGGCTTCTCCTGCGCTGCACTGGTGAGGATGATTCCACTTTTTGTTGTTTCCTCAGCGGCGACCTGTTTAACGATCACTCTGTCGGCCAATGGTTTTAATATCATACTGATTTACCTCCTGTAAATAATATTCTTTTATCTGCCGTTAGCACTCGAAGCCAAGGAGTGCTAACGCAGGTATAATGATAATCTAAGTTTCGCTATTGTGCAAGTAAGCTTATGGCCAAATCATCGATAAAATCGGCTAATATTGGAATTGTGGCAAAATTATTTATCATAATCTTCTAAAATCTCCTGATTGCTCTTAATTACTGCGAAATAGTTATTGACCTGCGTAAAAAAGTTCATGCCGGAAGGAAAAAAGAAATTGACACCCTGGGGAATTGCTTTGAAAGACAATTCTGAAGCAACTATGAGTTCACCGTCGATATTGACGGCAAGGTCTTTATCGCTCACTATTTTCATATTATTTCCGCGGACGTGGAGAATTATGTCACTGAATTCTTTATAACGACCCTTTGCGTACTTTCCGACGACACGGATAAATTTCAGACGCGACACTTCTCTGACAATAAGGAATTCAATGATCCCGTCATCCGGAAGGGCCTCCGGTACTGGGTTGAAGCCGCCGCCGTAAAAACGCCCGTTGCAGGCGCAGACAAGCGCGAATTGTCCGTCTAGGCTGAGAGTATCGGTTGTGATTTTAAGCTGTTGATTGACGCCGCGTATCAGATTAACGAGCATGGATACGACGTAACCCGTTGCCCCGCCTATCAGAGGGATGCCGCTGTATTTGTGTACATCTGTACCTATACGGGCGTCTATGCCGACGGAACAGATGTTGATACCCAGCCTACCGTTGCAGTCGATGAGATCGACAGGATGTACAAAGCCGCCGATCAGTGCCGTCAGCTCGCGGAATTTCTCGGCCTCCTCCGCACCGAACATCTTGACAAAATCATTACCGGTCCCTGTCGGATAATGGGTGACGGCGACATGCGGGTAGCCTGCCGCGCCGTTGACGCATTCGTTCAGCGTGCCGTCGCCGCCGCAGGCGTAAACGCGCAGCTGTTCGACTAATGCCGCTTCGGCTTTTACTTTGTCGCAGGCGTCCATCGGTGCCCTCGTTATGTAGACGTCATAGGGTTCGTTGTACACAGACATGACGGCATGGATATGCCGGACTGTCTCCATGTGTTTGTTTCTTTTTCCTCCGGCCACCGGATTGACGATAAAGAGGTGTTTCATTTGTATGGCCCATTTATTTGTGATTTCAAAGCCTTCCCGAGGCGGAAGGTGTCCCGGGACTTTTAAAGTCTCGGGACGGGTGAGGGAACGTGTAACGCGTAAAGTGACTTTGGCTCAACAGACTGCGGCAGGCCCTTACCATCGGCAACGGAGGCTTTCCCCAGCCGGGGAAGTCTAAGAAGTGCAATCAATAATACATAAACAGGTCGCACTTGATCATGCCGTTGTATAGCTTGCGCTTTTTTACAGCTGTTCTTCCGAAATTGCGTTCAAACTCTGTGTGGGAGGAGAGGATATACATTTTCCAGTTATCCAGCCCTCGAACGGCGGCGCCGAATTTCCGGTATATACGTTCAGCCTCCTGATGCTCCATGACGCGTTCGCCGTAGGGCGGATTTGTTACAATAAGGCCACCAGAAGTATCGCGCCGGAAATCCGCGGCTTCCGCAACTTCAAAACGGATATGCCGGTCAACACCGGCACGTTTGGCGTTTTCTTCGGCAATTTTAACGCTGGCGGGGTCGATATCACCGCCCCAGATTTGATAAGTACCGTGATATTCCTTGTCGCGTGCTTCCTGAACTGCGCTGTTCCAGACGGTTTTATCAAGCCACATCCAATCCTGAGCGGCAAACCTCCTGTTCAGTCCGGGTGCCCGGTTAAAAGCCGAAAACGCCGCTTCAATGGGGATTGTCCCGGAGCCGCAGAAGGGGTCGCAGAATTCCTCTTTTCCTTTATAACGTGAGAGCTTCACAAGGGCCGCCGCCAAGGTCTCGCGCAGGGGGGCGGCATTTCCGACCGGGCGGTAGCCGCGTTTGTGCAGTCCGGTGCCCGATGTGTCGATATACAGCGTCGCAACGTCCCGCATTATGGTAAACTGCACCTGGTATTTAGCGCCTGTCTCCTTAAACCATTCAATCTTGTGTTTTTGCTTCAGCCTTTCGACGATGGCTTTTTTTACGATGCTCTGGCAGTCAGGTACGGAATGGAGCTTCGAGTCCAGTGCGTGGCCTTTGACAGGAAACGCGCCGTCCAGCGGGATGAAATGCTCCCACGGCATCGCTTTAACACCTTCGAACAGCTGATCAAAGGTTTCCGCCCGTACCTCTCCGGCGACAAGCAGTACGCGCTCACCGGTGCGGAGGTTGATGTTGGCGCGGGCAATATCATTCTTATCGCCCGTAAACAGGACGCGGCCGTTTTCGGCGCGGACATCCTTCATGTTCAAACGCTTAAGCTCGTCAGAGACGAGACCTTCAAGCCCGAAAAGGCTCGGTATACACATTAGAAAATCCATTAGAACAACCTTTATAAAATACTAACGCTTTTTGGAGAGCATCATATCACAGCAAATAATCATTTGCAAATGAAGTGTGAGTCTGCTAACTTGATATAACAAAGACGAAAAGGTGGGAGCCGGTCATGGCAATAGTATCCGTACTGCGGACTGAAAAATACGACCCGGCGCAATTGCGCTCAATGGTCGACAGGCATTTTGCAGCTTTGGAGATCGAAAATGATCTCCGAACCGGCATGAGGGTCACGATAAAGCCGAACCTGCTGGCTGCCCGGTATCCCGAGCAGGCGGTGACAACACATCCGGCAGTCATCGGAGCGGTTGTTTCATGGCTCCGGGACAGAGGGATAGAAAGGATTACGATTGCCGACAGCCCCGGCGGCATATATTCGCAGGGGAACCTTAAAGCTGTTTACGATTCCGGCGGATATCTGGCCTTGAAGGATATGGCTGAGCTGAATTTCGATACGGGATATCAAAGCGTTATGTGCCCGGAAGACTTTGTCAACAAAAGCTTTAATATTATAAATCCGATAAGAAACGCCGATTATATCATCAATATCGCGAAGCTGAAAACCCATGGGCTGACGACGGTCACCGGGGGTGTCAAGAACCTGTTTGGTGTCATTCCCGGCTTACAGAAACCGGAATGGCATTTCAAATATCCCAACATCGACGATTTCAGTCGGATGCTCATCGAACTTGCGCTTGTGGTGAAGCCTCAGGTGACGCTCATCGACGCCGTCGAGACAATGGAGGGGAACGGGCCTCTAAATGGCCGCCCCCGCCATCTGGGACTGACACTTTGCTCCAGGGATATCTTTGCACAGGATTATCAGGCCACGAAGCTGATGGGGATTTGCTCCGCAGACGCGCCGATTTTGCGTCAGGCGCTAAAAATGGGTCTCTTACAGCCGGAAGATATTTGCGTCACGGGTGATGACGCCGCCCCCGCCGAGCCACCGTATACGTTCCCTGAATCCATACACAAGAGCAACAATCACAATTTTCTGTTCCGCTCCATTGGCGCGGTGATATCACGAGTCTACTGCGCCGTGCCGAAAATTGACGTTGAGAAGTGCAGGGGCTGTGGCAAATGCTCAGAGAGCTGCCCGATGAAGCTCATTACAATCACAGAAAAAAAAGCAGGCATGTCCACAAAAAGGTGCATTTCCTGCTTCTGCTGCCAGGAGATGTGTCCCTTTGACGCCGTCAGGATTGCCCACAGGTGGCGTCTGCCTAAGATTTGAAGCAATCAGAAGGCCGCAAAACGCTCCCGCGATGATGTCTAATTTTCCTTCAGCTTCTTTACCATCTCGGCGATTTCGGGCTTCGCCTCCTCCATCAGCTCGTCCCAGTCGCCGGCATAGTCGAAGGTGACCTCGTCGCCGTTTTTGATGCGGCGGATATAACCGTCGAACATGGCGTAATCGCGCTCGTAACAATGGAAGCTATTGGCGCGGTGCGTGTAGGTGCCGACACCGACGCCTAAGGCTTCGGCGATGCGCTTCTGGAGCATGATGAGAGCGAATGCGTTCATATAGGTAGCTTTTGTCGCGTCGTTGGAGCGGAATAACACCTTGCAGTGCAGACTGCCGTCCCTGATGAGGTAGTGGATATTCTGCAGGCAGGCCGGCGAACCCGTGTGCATGTCTTCTTCGGAACGGATGCTGACAACGGCCCGGCGTGAATCCGGATTACGTTTCAGCTCGTCAATAACCCAGGGGATCTGATCCGCCATGCGCTGGTGATAAGTGTACTCCCAGTTGCCGCGCGCGACCTCAAAATCCAGAATGCCGTCCAGCATTTCCTGACGGTACTGCTCCAGCGACCGGGGGTCGCCGATAAAGAGCTTGCTGATCATAGGTTCTTTGAGCGGCTCGGTAACGACAAATGTCACGGATGATTCCTTCTGGTTGGTATTATAGTCAGGGCAGGGAAGCTCCGTGTTATTCTCGTGGAGTGCCAGCAGCGCCTTGTGGTAGGCGTCCGGCAGAGTGGTACCTGTAACGAATAATTCAAACATATATTTCTCTCATTTCTGATTATAGTTTAACGGAGAACTGTTCTTGTACTTCTGAAAAGCGTATTCGACGCCATCTGAAGTTTTCCACTCTCCGGCATCTTCTAGTATCCAGTTGTCAAGTGCGTCAAGATTTGGGAAAAAAGCGTCTGATTCAGGCGTCGCTTTGATTTTTGTGACATAAGCATACCGACAGTAGGGGAGCAGCAGCCTGAAAACATGACCTCCGCCGATGACGAAAAGCTTGTTGGGGTCCAGACCTTTAATGTCCCTGAATAATTCCTCCGGCGTGTTAACGACGGTGGCGCCCTCAATAATCAGGTCCTTGTCTCGGGACATCACGATGTTCCGGCGACCTGCCAGAGGTTTTGCCCCCGGGAAATCACGAAATGTCTTATGACCGACGATGATGGTGCCGTCCTTCGTCAGCTCTCTGAAATAACGTCTGTCCTCAGGGATAATCACAGTCTGTGTACCGTCCTTGCCGATACCCCAGTTTTCGTCGACAACGACAATGAGATTCATCGAATACCTCCTGTCAAAATATCACAATGGTGATGCCGTTGTTGTGCCGTTCCAGGTCTGCGTCGCTGCGCAGGTCAGGACAGGCCTGAAAGGCCTTTAGCGTCGCCGGGTCAAAGATTGAAAAGTCCTCGCCGGGGATAAAATCACGGATAACGCCCTTGCGCCGCTGTTCGCTGAGATAGCGCCGCGCCTCAACCCGGATCTTTCCGCCAGTCCCTGTGGAGCCGTAACCATGGATAATTTTCAGTGCCCTTACGCCGAGTGTTTTGCTTGTTTTCAGATGATAGGTTATGCGCCGGATCGCCATGTCGGCAGTAGGCATATCTGACTTAATATTAACTTCACTGACCGAACTTGCCATAGACAACATACCGCCATAATATCATTGACAATTCATATGAAAACCATGTTTTCACGTGTTGACAATGTTATTATAATCGTGTATCTTATGTAATGCAATACGGAGAGGTATCGAAGTGGTCATAACGGGGCTGACTCGAAACACTTCGGCACTCAGGTTAGCTGTGAAAGCAGGTGTCTTTGATTTACAAGGCATTCCGGCTTTTTTAAAACCGTTTTTCCGAAAATACTGCATTGTTTTGCTGGCAGTGCCCTGATTTTCAAGCAATTTCAGGGCTAAAAAATTCAATACGGAGGGATATCGAAGTGGTCATAACGGGGCTGACTCGAAATCGCAAGTAGCGTAGGCGTTTTCAAAATCCGCTTTTCCTTTGGTACCAGGCGTTTTGAGGCTTTGTGACGTAAGTCGTTCTGAAATAGCTTCGTGATTTTGCGTTCCTCACCCCCCTTTTTTGAGGGCTTTTTTCGGGTCATTTTTGACCAAAATTCAATATGGAGAGATACCCAAGTGGTCGAAGGGTCCGCACTCGAAATGCGGTAGCCGGCTCAAAACCGGGCAAGGGTTCGAATCCCTTTCTCTCCGCCAAAAGCTTCTGAAACTGTGTTTTCAGGAGCTTTTTTTTGCGCTTGACGCACCATCATCGACCTTCGGAGCGAGCAACCCTTCCATGCATATTGCTGACTCATTTAGACTTTCTGAACTCAAATGCGAATAGATATCAGCCGTTGTTGAGTATGTTGAATGGCCCATCCAAAGCTGTATCTGCTTCATGGGTACTCCCTGTGCAACCAACATACTGGCACAACTATGACGAAGATCATGGTAACGTATCGGGCGTAAGTTGTTCTCAGTGAGAAACCGCTTGAAATTGCTGCTTATGTATCCAGGCGGGATAATCTCGCCGGTCGGAAATACGCACACGCAATCCGACCAGTCCTTGCAGTAGCCTTTTCGGAAGCTCTTCTTGTACTCCTCCTGCTGCGCCTTGTGTGAAAGCAGTTCCTCACGAACGAATGGAATGAGGGGTAATGTGCGCAGGCTGGATTCCGTCTTCATCTCACTTGAAAGAAAGACTTTTGCTTTTCCGTTAATGACTTGCTCATAGGCTTTGTGATCTATGTGTATGAGGTTGTTCTCAAAGTCTATACTGCTCCATTGGAGTCCAACGGCTTCGCTTCGCCGTAGTCCATAGAAGATTCCCAAAACTATAGGCATATACAGTGGGTTTCCTTTTGCGCAATCAAGCAGAGTGGTTGCTTCATCCTTTGTGTA
>CAZVLO010000048.1:2422-22039 GCA_964628265.1 uncultured Papillibacter sp. | reverse complement strand
GAGGTTTGCCGCCGGGTCGTCGGATTCCCGATTTTAGTCGTGGCGGGCGCGTTCATCGTCTATGCCTTCTCGGCGGGGTATTCGCTGACGCGGATCTCCTATACGCTGTTTTATACGCTGGACGGTGTGCTTGGCACCCCTATCGGCGTCTGTTCCACATTTATTGTGCTGTTTATCATTTTAGGCGCTTTCCTGGAAAAGACGAATATCGGGACATTCTTTATTGATCTGGCCAATTCCATTGCCGGAAAGGCCTCCGGCGGCCCGGCCAAGGTGGCGGTCATTGCCAGCGCGCTGGAGGGTATGTATTCCGGCAGCTCGGTTGCCAATACCGTCGGCTCGGGCAGCGTGACCATCCCGATCATGAAGAAAACCGGCTACGATAAGAACTTTGCGGGCGCGGTGGAGGCCGCTGCCTCCACCGGTGGTCAGATCATGCCGCCGATCATGGGCGCCGCCGCTTTCCTGATGGCGGAAATGACCGAGCTGCCCTATGCGACCATTGCGGTCGCGGCGGTATTTCCGGCGATCCTGTATTTTACGGGCATCTTCCTGATGGTGCACTTTGAAGCCAAAAAGCTTGGGCTCAAGGGGCTGCCGAAGGAGACGATCCCGAACTTCTTCAAGCTGTTAATAAAAAAAGGCTATTTGCTGATTCCCATCGTCGTGCTGGTGGGAACCATGTCCTACGGCTTTACGGCCTCCCGGGCCGCCTGCCTTGCCATTCTGGCGGCGATTATCGTCAGTATGTTCTCAAAGGAAACGCGCCTGACGCCGAAAACCTTTGTGGACGCGCTAGAGAACGGCGCCAAAAACACCATTGGCGTGGCGGCTGCCTGCGCCATCGCCGGGATCATCGTCGGCATTGTGGCTCTCTCCGGCATCGGACTGAAGCTGGCCGACGGCTTGCTAGCCCTGTCGGGCGGTATCGATATCATCGCCCTGGGCCTGACAATGATCGCCTGTATTGTTCTCGGCATGGGCGTACCGACGACGGCCAACTATGTCATCATGTCAACAATCACGGCGCCAATCATCCTGAAGCTGATTCCGGGCACGCCGGTGCTGGCGGCGCATATGTTTGTCTTCTACTTCGGTATCGTTGCGGATATTACGCCGCCGGTGGCCCTGGCGGCTTACGCCGGCGCGGCGATTTCCGGCGGGAACCCGCTTAAGACGGGCGTTATCGCCACGCGGCTGGCCATCGCGGCATTTATCATCCCTTATATGTTTGTGCTCAATCCCTCGATGCTTCTGATTAATACCAATTTCATCAATGTTGTGCAGATCATTATAACTTCCACCATCGGCATGTTCGGCATTTCGGCCGGTCTGGAAGGCTACATGAAACGGCAGATGCCCTGGTGGCAGCGGCTGCTGGCTGTGGGCGCCGGACTGGCGCTCATCGATCCGGGGCTTGTGACCGACATTTGCGGCATCGTTGTCATAGCATTCATTGTGATACTGCAGTATGCCGGAAAGGGCAGGAAGGGGTCGGCGCTCAATACCGCAAGCTGACAGCGCTTTAAAGCTGCGGGATCAAAAAGCCCCCAAACGCAAAACACTTGCGTTTGGGGGCTTCGCTCTTCGCTTTGCGGCTGCTCCTTGTCAGGCAATCGATAAACGGGGGCAACGCTGAGAAAGCTGTTGATAATGGCGCGGGGATAACATAAAATAACGTCACTGAAAACAAAGGGGAATCACATATGAAAATCGGCATTGGCATAGATACCGGCGGCACGTGTACAGACGCGGTCGCTTACGATTTTGAATCGGGGACGTTTCTGGGCAAGGGAAAGGCGCTGACAACGCGGGAGAATCTTTCCACCGGCATAGGTCGGGCGCTTGATATGCTCCCGCCGGAGTACATCCGGGAGGCCGCACTCATCTCTCTGTCAACGACACTGGCCACCAACGCGTGTGTGGAGAACAAGGGCGGGCGGGCGAAGCTGATGATTTTCGGCCTCACGGATGAAATCATCCGCCGCTTCAACGCCGAGACAAATTATGGACTTAAATATGACAGTGTCAGATGTATCGATACCCACGGGAGTGCCGACGGGCTGGTTATCGACGAGCCGGACTGGGACGCTGTGATTTCAGAACACGGAGATTGGCTGCGGGACGCCGATGACCTGGCGGCGGCGGAGCTGTACGCCATAACAAACGGCGCGCCCTGCGAAAAGCGCATGAGAGAGCTGGCGGAGGAGCTCTACGGGCTGCCGCTGGTGCGCGCAGGTGAACTGACAAGTGAAATCAACGTTTTGACCCGCGGCGCGACAGCGCTCCTCAACGCGCGGCTGTTACCCATCGTGCGTGAGTTTATCGAAGCGGCGCTGTCCGACTTCACGGCTCGCGGCTGCAACGCGTCTGTGATGGTCGTCCGCAGCGACGGCAGCCTGATGTCCGCGGGGCTGTCGCTGTCCCGGCCTGTGGAGACGATTTTGTCCGGACCCGCGGCCAGCGTCCTGGCCGGGCGGAGCTTTACCGGTGAGGAGGACTGCCTCATCGTGGATATGGGCGGCACGACGACGGATGTCTCCGTCATGCGCGGTAGGCGGCCCGTTATGGCCGAGGGCGGCATACAGATCGGCGGCTGGCGGACCCATGTGAAGGGTGTATATGTAGATACATTCGCCCTCGGCGGCGACAGTGCGGTGCGCCTGGAGGATGAAAAGCTGACGTTATCTCCCCGGCGTGTGATGCCTGTATGCTCTGCGGCAATGCGCTGGCCTGAAATTAAAAATATGCTGTCAGAACTGATGCTGGACGAGAGCAGGTCCAAGTTCCCGATGCACGAATTTTTTTATCTTGTCCGGGAGCCCGGTGAGACGAAGCAATACAGCCCCGAGGAGAGGGCGCTCATTGAAGCCCTCCGCACCGGCCCCCGTATGCTGGCCAGCCTCCATGTTTCGGCGGGCACAAGTCTCTACCACCTGCAGAGCGAGAGGCTGGAAGCGGAAGGCGTTGTCATGCGCTGCGGGCTGACACCCACGGACTTCATGCACATTAAAGGCGACTATACCGAGTACGACAGCGAAGCCTCGGTGATTGCCGCGCGGGTGCTGCTGCGCAGGATGGGGCGGGAGGATACCCGGGAGGAGCTTTTGGCTCTGGCCGACGAGGTTTACAACCTGACAGAGGAGAAATTGTACGTCAATCTGCTCCGGATTCTCCTGAAGCAGCAGTACCCGAAAACATTCACCGATGGTCTTGACGCCCAGACAGAATTTCTCATCCGCCAGGGCTGGTCCGGGCGCTGTTCGGGTGAGGGGGCGCTTTTCCATTACGGCTTTGTGACGAAGGCGGCGCTGGTCGGCATCGGCGCGCCGACGCATGTTTTTCTCCCCGAGGTGGCAAAAGCTCTCGGAACAGAATATATCCTTCCGGAGAACGCGGAGGTGGCCAATGCTCTCGGCGCATTGAAAGCGGATATCAACAGCGCCGCCCGGGTTGAGATTTCGAAGGCGTTGGAATCGTCGGGCCACACCTATTATATCGTCCACGCGCCGACGGGCAGCACCAGGTTTGACGACCTGGACACGGCGCTCGTATCGGCACAGGCTGCGTCTGAGGCGGCGGCGTTGAAGGAGGCCCGGGCGCGCGGCGCGCTGGGGGAGTTGGTGGTCAGCACCTCTGTTGAAAAGCATTCCGCCCTGAGTAAATGGGGCAGCATGGTGGAGCTGGGCTGCGCCACTGTGTCGGATGTCACGGTGCGCATCGGATAAGCGGGTTATTCAATGTTGCTAAAAATGACAGGCTGTTTGCGCAACAACAACGAAATATGGCGTTATTACCAAAACAATACTTGTTTATTAATGCAATTGTATAATCTCCATGTTTCATTTATGATAAATGTAGATATATGTAACTGCTCACCGCCGGCTGACTGCGGCAACCGCACGGGCTGGCAAAACGGCTGATTCATCAGCCGGTTGTGGCCTGCCGGCTGCGGAGTAAAAGGAGGCTATATGAGCTGGACCCTGAAACCTGTTACCGGACGCGTAGCCAGACAGCGTGAGGCGTATCGGGATACAGTCCCTGAGGTTTGCATTGCGCGCTATCGGATTCTCACAGAGTTCTATATGAATCACCCCGAGCTGAACGGTATCCTTCGCCGGGCAAAGGCCATGAAGGAAATATTTGAAAACATACCTGTGCGCATCGGTGACGACGAGGTCATCGTGGGCGCTCAGTCCGGCATATACAGGGCGGGTGCGCTGTATCCGGAAAACTGCGTTTCATTCATTAAGGATGAAATCGGCAGCGGTACGATCGCCACACGGGATATTGACCCGTACCTCATTTCCGAGGCAGACAGGCAATATGTCAATGATACGATTGACTATTGGCTCAAGGGCGAAAGCACCCATGCCAAGACACAGGCGTATTATCCCGAGCAGTACGCGGCGCACGATTTTAACGGCGTGACGATGATCGGCCGTATGACCATCAGCGATACGCCCGTGGGTCATTTCGTGACCGGCTATGATAAGGCTATCCGTGTCGGCTTCAGGGCCATCAGGGAAGAAGCCGAGCAGAAAATGGCGGATATTATCGAAAGAGGTATGCCCGACGGCACGAACGTGCAGTATAATTTCTACCGCGCCGTGGCGATTGTGAGCGAGGGTATGATTACCCTGACGAAGCGTTACGCCGCCCTGGCCGGGGAAAAGGCCGCCGCCGAAAAAGACCCCGCGCGGAAAAGGGAACTTGAAAAAATGGCCAAGGTGCTGGACTGGTGCATGGAAAACCCCTGCCGCACCTACCACGAGGCGCTTCAGTGCCTGTATATGTACCAGACCTGCCTGTGCCTGGAGGCGAATATGCACGGCATCACCTTCGGCCGCGTGGATCAGTACCTGGGTGACTTCCTTGAGAGAGACCTGGCAAACGGCTCCATCACCGAGGAGTATGCCCAGGAGCTTTTGGACATGTTCTATCTGAAGGTCGCCGAGATGAACAAGCCCTGGAGCCACGGCGCGACCCAGTCCGCTCCAGGCTACACGTCCGGTCAGATGATGTGCATGGGCGGCGTGGACAAGGACGGGAACGACGCGTCAAACAGAGTTACCTATATGATGCTTCAGTGTGTGTCCCGGCTTGTGCTCCATGATCCCCCGCAATCCCTCCGCATCCATAAAAACACACCGCCGGAGCTGTGGGAAGCGGCCATCGAGACGACAAAAATCTGCGGCGGCCTGCCGACCTTTGAAAACGACGACGTGATTATCCCCGCGCTTATAAAGCGCGGCCTGACCCTGGAGGACGCGCGGAACTATTCGCCCATCGGCTGCGTGGAGCCCGGCGGCAACGGCAACGACTGGCCGGCCTGCGGCGGCACCGGCAGCATGTCCTACATAAACCTCCCCAACGCCGTACTGCTGGGCATCAACAACGGCGCGTTGTTCCAGCCGCTGTTCAGCCCCCGGGGCGGCACCACCAGCACACAGCAGGTGGGTCCGGCCACAGGCTATCTGTATGAGATGGAGTCCTTCGAGCAGGTCAAGGAGGCTTATCAGAAGCAGGTTGAATACTTCGTCAAATGGCATGTGATCGTCAACAACAACGCTGAATACACCACCCGTGAGTTGCTCCCCCTGCCTGTTGTCTCCGCGACGATGGGCGGCTGCATGGAAAAGGGCCTGGATGTCATGTGCGGCGGCGCGAAATACAACGGCAGCGGCATCCCCGGTATCGGCATCGGCAACGTGGCTGACTCGCTGTTCATGATCAAGCATTTGTGCTTCGACACAAAGAAGTGCACCACCCGGGAGCTGTACGACGCCCTGAAGAACAACTGGGAGGGCTACGAGGAGCTCCAGCGGTATATTAAAAACGAGGCGCCCCACTACGGCAACGGCATCCGTGAGGTGGACGAGATCGCGGCATGGGCGTCCGAGAAATTCGCCGAGTTTGTCACCTCCTGCAGAGGACCGCGCTGCAACTATACGGCGGCCATGTTCCCCGTCACGGCCAACGTTATGTTCGGTATGATAACATCAGCGACACCTGACGGGCGCAGCGCCGGGGTTCCGCTGGCCGACGGCATCTCGCCCGTCCAGTCGATGGATAAGAACGGACCCACCGCCGTTGTCACATCGGTGGCCACCATCGATCAGACCGCCTTTGCCAACGGGACGCTGCTGAACATGAAATTCAGCCCCTCGGCCCTCAACGGCAAGGACGGCATCACAAAGCTCAGCCAGCTGATCCAGACTTATTTCGAGTTGGGCGGCATGGAGCTTCAGATCAATGTCATTTCAGCGGAAACGCTCATAGAAGCGCAGAAAAAGCCCGAGGAATACAAGAACCTTGTCGTCCGGGTCGCAGGCTTCTCTGCTTACTTTGTGGAGCTGCATGTGACGGGGCAGAACGACCTGATCAGCCGAACGGTCCTTGAAATGTAATCTCAGGATATTAAACAAAAGCGGGCATTGCCGTTCAACCGGCAATGCCCGCTTTTTGAGGCTTTTTCACTTAGTGCTTTGTTTTCAGCAGGCCACGGATTTCATCAGCAGGATAACCTCGGGAGCCTTCGCCTTGTCGAAGTGTTACACAATTTGGATTTTTTTCCCTTTGGGATCGCCCTTGAAGGCTTCGATGGCATGCTCCCACGCTTCCAGGCCGATATCCTCGTGATAATAAACAGGTACCTCGTTCAAGTGGGCCAGCGCGATCTTGCCCGTCATGAGCGCGTCGTCGTTTGTGACGTTGGTATGGGGATCGACAGTCCCGTGCTCCAGCTCGATATTGATGCCTTCCAGGTATTCCTCCGGCGTAAATCCGACCTTGCTGAAATCGATGTTCAGCTTTGAGGCAATCTCCATGGCTTCGGTCATTGTGAATTTTTTCATAATCCTCAGCTCCTTTTATTATTTCTGGTTTTCTTATTTTTTACCATAACGTGTGGTTTATTACTGTGATGTTATCACAGTGTTTATTGTTTTTTTCATTTAATCTGAGTAACATATAGACACCAATGTAGAGTTATATTAAAATAAAGTCAACCTGAATTGTCCTGTTTATGATAACCACATAATAAGAGAAGGAGCAATAGCATGGAACGAACAAAAAAAGCATGGATCAACGGGATTTTTCTACTGGTTACCCTGGTTATCAACACCCTGGGCGCCGTCGGCGTCATCAACGGGCTCACGCAAAAGCAGATTTCCGACATGTACCCCACCCTTATCACACCAAGCCCGGCTACATTCAGTATCTGGAGCGTTATCTACGGGCTGCTGCTGGCTTCGATGATCGTTATGATCGTTAAAAAGAACGACGCTTATTATCAAACTGCCATTGATAAAATCACCGTTCTTTTCCGCATCTCCTGCCTCTTGAACATCGCCTGGATTGTTGCGTTCTCCTTTGTGCTGGTGGAGCTGTCCGTCCTGTTCATCCTGGGGTTTGTTATCGTTTTAGCCTTGATCGGCCGGAAGCTGTTGCAGATACAGGTAGGAAGACGGTGGCTCCTACCCCTGAGCTTTGGGCTCTACAACGGCTGGCTTATCATCGCCACTGTCGTGAATATTTCGGCCGCCCTCGTCAAGCTCCAATGGAACGGCTTCGGCATTACCGATACGGTTTGGGCGGTGGTGCTCCTGATCGTGGCCGTGCTGCTGGTCATCGCAATCCTCCTGAAGCTCCTTAACGCCGCTTTCCCACTGCCGGTGGCCTGGGCGTATTTTGGCATTTACCAGAACCTGAACGCGGCGGGAGGCTCCGGCTTTGTGCAGACAATCGCGCTGATCGGGATGGTCGTTTTGATCGGTGCGGCTGCCATTACACTGTACCGGAACCGTTTTTCAGTACTGCCCGCTGAAGAGAAGGCTAAATCGTAAAACACAAGGCATTTATTAAAAACCCCGGCAGCCGGTCAAAACCGGCTGCCGGGGTTCTGCTTCATATCGCTCAATGGGTTTTATAGTAGTCCCTGACGTCGTCGAAGTAGAAGTCCCTGATGATCTTCGTCTTCTTCTGCCCTTCCTCATTGGAGGGGTCTGCCATGAGCATGGCGCTGAAGACAAAGGTCCCGCCGGGAGCGAAGGTGTCAACATAGGTATGAAGCGCTTCGCGCAGGTACTCCTCATCGACCAGGGGGCTGCCCAGAAGGCCTTGATTGTCCCAGCAGCCGTTTAGAGTGAGCTTGCCGGTGTATTTTTTCTTGACGGTGACAAGGTCGTTGGAGACCTGAGCCGGGTTCCAGCTTTTAATGCCCAGTTCCAGCCAGTCGTCGATGAAGCACTCGCACTTGCCGCAGTCGTGGCGGTCGAGATATATGCCGTTTTCCAGCGCCAGGTCGGCGTGTTTTTTGTGGAAGGGCTTGATAAGCTTTTTGTACATCTCGGGCGAGAAAAAGGGCGCCCTGTAAGCCGAGTCGTCGTCCATGATGGTGTAAATGTCGGGCTTGGCGTATTTAATCTGATTGCGCATGACCTCCAGGTAGTGTTCCGACACATAATCGAACAGCGCCATGACCTCGTCGGGTTCCTCGTACATGGCCAAAAGCGCATTTTCAAAGCCCATGAAGCTCACGAGCGTCAGGAAGTAGTCGCCGCCGTGGCAGGCCACCACCTTATTGACCCGGTCAAATTTCTCGGTCTGCTTTTTGTAATAGCCCTCCCAGTCCCGGCCCGTCAGGTCGGGATTTTTGATATAATCCCGCCACTTTGTGATGTCGTCGAATAGGATAACACCCGGTCGCGGCAGCGCGCCGAAGTTAATCTCTTTACTGCCGACGTATTCGACGCCGTAGACTGTTTTAACCGGGCCGTCGGGCGCCATGACGGGGGCGATCAGTTCCTCGGTGAGCATCTCCATATAGGGGTCAAAAAATGCGGAGGGGATGTATTCGGGCATGCCTGTTTTCAAGAGCCGCAGGTAATTTTCTTTCGGTGTGATTGTCGCTGCCATAATTCCTGTCTCCTTTACATTTGGCGGCTGTGCCGGCTGATGAGATCGTTCCGGCAGTCCGGAATCTTCCGCTTCATTTTCCTTTATGCCTCATTGCTTTTAAGCGTCTCGGCAGCTGCCCTGGCCCATGTGAGGGCGCGGCCGTGGCTGTTGCCGCTCAGGAGCAGCGGATAATCGACGCCGTACAGACCACCCGACACATTGCCAACGGCCAGAAGACCGGGAACCGGCCGGTGTGCCTTATCCAGTACGCGCATCTTCGTGTCAATGAGCAGCCCGCCGAACACATTGAGCAGGGCGGGACCCCACTTGAGGGCGTAGTAGGGCGGTTTGTTGATTTTGGTCAGGAGATTTGCCCTCTTGCCGTAATCCACATCCTCACCGATATCTGACAGGGTGTTGTATCTGTCGACCGTGGCCACGAGGTTATGAACGGGTACTTCAATCGCCTCGGCCAGCTGCTCGATGGTATCGCACTTTTTACACAGACCGTTTGATATATATGTGTCAAGTGTTTCCCGGACCTCGTTATTCTCCTCCCACGGCCTTCCGTAGACGGCTCTCAGCGAATCCACAAACTGCCCGCCGCCGTATTTGGCGAGCTTTTTACATTCGTCAAACCACTTGTCGTCGAAAATTGTATACGCCCAGTCACCTTCCGGCTGCATCAGGCACCGGATCGCTTTGGCCTGGATCCAGGTGTGCTCATTCATGAACCGGTTGCCCTGCCTGTTGACGTGCAGGAAAAAGAAGCAGTAGTAGGCGTAAGCGATCAGATGCAGCGACAGCGCCCACGGTGCATTTTCAAACTCGCCGCCGGCCCAGCGGCCCATCATATGTCCGTCTCCGGTGTTGAGCCCCGGCGGATAGTAGCCGTTTTTCACGGGAATGAGGCCCAGCGGCGAGAACGCCTCCAGCATTTCAGGGTTACCGCCGATATCGCCGGTGGCCAGTACAACACCCCGGGAGGCTCTGTAACGCCGAATTTTCGCGTCCTCACCCCTGGCCAGAACGGCAGTGACACGACCGTCCGTCTTTTCAAGCTGAAGTGCCCTTGTTTTGCGAATAATTTCCGCGCCGCCCGATTTCGCAACGTCCTCCATGATTTCGCAAATGAGCAGCGCGCCGAAATGGCGGTATTTACCGCCCTTTTTGCCCGTCAGGAAATGTGTTCCGGCGTATTCGGTGAAATCGGGCCCGCGGTAGTTCCCGCCGAACAGGACAGCCTCCACATTGTCGCCGCCGCACTCCAGAAGCCACTCGAACGCCTCCTCACTGCGGTTGATGTACAGCCATAAAAGGTCCTCGTTGACGCGGCTGCCGCATATGCGCATCCAGTCGCGCGCGAATTGCTTTTTATCGATATGTACGCCGTTTTCACGCTGGATTCTTGAACCGACGGAGGCAATGTGCGCCCCGTGAGCTACCAGTCCGTGGAATTTCTCCAATACTGTGCATTTGAGCCCCAGCTGCGCACATCTGGCCGCTGTGGCGAGTCCCGAAATACCGCCGCCGATGATGACCACGTCGCTGTCCAGCGTCTCATAAATTTCCGATTCGGGGATCGGTTCGGGCAGCGTGTCCCAGGAATGCGGCTTTTTTATATGCTCGGGGAAGTTTAGTTTGTCGTTGTTGAACAGATATTCCATAAAACCACTCCTCTGTTATGTGCAGCGCTTACCGAATAATATTACAATATAGAGAAATAAATAAGGAAAATGTCAAAGGCCCTATGATATGCATTTTAACATGTACGCCTGTTTTCATGTATGTCTTGAGAGTAGAAATGTTATCTAACATAACTATATTGACAGTATGATTGATCGGGGTATATTAATAATATTGCATATATGTTTGAATATGCGCGCAAGTCCGGGCAGCCTGCAGGGAGGGAGTATGAAGAACGAAGTTGAACATTCAGCCGATCATGGATTTTCCGGACAGTCGTGCCCTGATGAGAAATAAGAATTTACCCCGACGCCGGCGTTTTAACCGGATCGGGGTGATTATTTTGTCTGAGTGATGCGGGAGACTGCCGATGGGCATATGTAATTTATTTAACAGTGATCCGGCAGGCTGTTCGGCTGTCAGCCCAGATTTATTGCCAGAGCCTGTTCCATCGTGTACAGGCCCTTTTTCTTTTTCATCAGCCATTTGGCAGCATAAATCGCGCCCTGTCCAAAGGCAGCCCTGCTGAGGGATTCGTGAATGATTCTGATGGTTTGATTCGGCAAACCGAAAATAACCTCGTGTTTCCCTATGATGCCTCCGACACGAACGGAATTGACACAGCGGTCTTTATCCAGATTCAAGTCCTCGGCGATCCTGAGTGCCGTACCTGAGACATCCGGCTTTTCTCTGAAATGCTCCTCGACAATCTCGATATCGGATTTGGGTGCGATTTTCTGCAGTACTTTTGAAGCGGCAATCAAAAAATTGATGCCCAACGTGATATTCGGCGAATATAACACAGCAGCCTGTGTACTGAGTTCTTTTAAGTGCTCCAGGTCTTCGGGATCGTAATTGGAGATGGCCGATACGAAACGCGTGCCGTATTTTGCGGCTCCTTTATATTCATCCACTGAGCCGGAGGCGGAAAAGTCAATAATAACATCAACCCCGGAATCGCTGAACAGCTGGTCAAGGTTCGTTTTAGAAGCGGAATAGATCAAACCTTCGTCCTTCTCGATCCCCAGCAAATGACTGGCATATTCCCCTTGATTCTTCCTGGACTTTCTGACGACCCATTTCAAATGGCAATCCGGAGATTCAATAATTTCCTTGGCGACTATTGAGCCGGTCTTGCCAAAACCAAACAAACCTACTTCAATTTTCATGAAAAACTCCTTTCGTTACATAATGATGCATGAAAAATCGGCAGCTGCATGAATAAAAACACCGCAGATACAATCCGCGGCATGAAGAATAAGAATTTTATGTATAGCAAAGCTTACTCTTCAACGCTTACGAGATTAGCTGACGGATTCGGGTAGAAGATTTACCCTACGTGACAAGCACGATTCACCCCAAAATTGGTTCTCCCGTTCCGGTGCCGGATTCAGCAGATTTATAATTATGCATCCATTAATCTAATATAAATTTACCATATAAATCGCGTCATATCAAGCGTGTTTTAATAAATGACATTATTCAGGCTGATCCAAGAAGTGAATCGTAAAGCTGTTTGTCCGCCGCAGAAAACACATTGAACACAACGCGCTGAATAAATGTATTTTTATTCAAAAAATCCTTCACTGTACGGACGGCGATTTCAGCCGCCCTGGCTTGAGGAAACCGGTAGACGCCGGTGGAAATACAGCAGAACGCGATGCTGCGGCAGCCGTTTTCCGCGGCCAGCTTCAGACATGAGGAATAGCAGGAGGCCAGCAGGTCGCAGTGACGTTCGGTGAGGCCGTTATCAACAATCGGACCGACCGTGTGGAGCACGAATCCGGCCGGCAGATTGTAGCCGGGTGTGATTTTTGCCTGTCCGGTCGGTTCTTCATACCCCTGCTGCGTCATGAGCTCATGGCAGCGCAGCCGGAGCTGGACACCACCGAATGTATGGATACAGTTGTCGATGCAGGCGTGGCAGGGCTGCCAGCAACCCTCCATACGGCTGTTGGCGGCGTTGACAATCGCATCGATTTTTAAGGTGGTGATATCACCGCGCCAGATGACAAGCCGGGGATCGGAGGGAGTGGCCGGCAGCGTATCCGCATCGGTGATCCCCGCCTCCGCAATCAGAGCGGCCAGGTATTCATCCTGTATCTTAAGAAAATCGTCACTGACGGGACCGGCGGGGCGGACATTCATCAGTGACCGGAGCAGCTGCCACTGTTCGTCCGGATCTGTCGGGATTTCTGTGTTGTTGTACCGGCGGTCTTCTGCCAGCAGTGTTTTGATCAGGTAAAGTCTTTTTTCATCCTGTGTCATGATGGCGCGCCGCCCTTCATCCTCTCGTGCAGGTATTCAACGACTTCCTTCGCGTCATACGGCATGGAGGTCGATTTATGCATGATCGGTTCTGGAATCATCGGGTAACCGCTATGGCCCGGCCACTCCCTGTACTCCCTGTTGACGCGGAACAGATGCGCGCTGTCGTGGGCAAAAGTCAGTCGTTCAAAAGGCCAGCGAATCACCGCAGGCGTATTGAAGCCCACACCCAGCTCGATGATGCAGAGCTTTTTATCGATGGCCGACTCAAGCCAGTCCACATAGCGCGCTTCTTCCTGCTTATACCCTTCAAAGGCGCGGAAGGCTGTGTATAGCGGTGCGCCGCAGTAAGGGCAGTAGGGGATGGCGCTCTCATCGGAGATCATAAAGGTTTCGGAATCGATGAGGGGGAGCAGCTTGTCAATGTGAGGCTTAATCTCCCAGGTTTCCCGCGTACAGCGGGCTGTGCAGCGGAGCCTGTCGTAGCTGCCCTGGGCTTCAAAGACCCGGTCCATGGAGAAGCCGGCGCGCATCAGCTGTCGGTCGCAGTTTGAAGTGACGGCGAAGTAATCTCTGTCCCTGACGATATCCTGAAGCTTTTTGTAGAGCTCTGATGCAGGAAAGACGTAACGGACGAAATTGATATGCCTGATCAGGTAAGCCCATTCCCGGGCCTGGGGCCAGCCATCGTTTTCATGCTGGAACAGCTCATAAGGATAACGATAACCCATGGCTGCCATTTCCGGCTGGAATTGTCTGAAAAGGTCCTCGTCCAGATAGCTGAGGCCGGCTGCGGCAGACAAGCCTGCGCCCGCGCCGATTAAAATCTTATCCGAAGATAAAATCCAATCCATCAGTTCCTCGGTTGATTGTTCGAAATCCCGGTTGTTTAATGCGTTTTGGCTGTTGGTCATAATTGCCCCCCGTATACACTGATAATGGCATATATTAAGAATACAATATCCGGCACTGACTTACAACAATGTCATTGACGGAGCCGATTGGTTTCACGTGTACACTGAGCCGCGGCTTCTTATATGAAAAACACGAAAGCAAATCGGTGCGCGGGCGGCGAAAAAATATTCCCAAAAAACCAATAATATGGTACGATACTCATCAGTAACTTTAAGGAGGTAAGTAATCGTGAAAAACATATTTGATTTAGCGGGGAAGGTTGCTCTCGTAACAGGGGCGTCTTCAGGTCTCGGCGTCCAATTCGCGAAAGCCCTTGCCAATCAGGGGGCAGATATCGCCATTACCGCGCGGCGTACGGACAGGCTCGAAAAGGTCAGAAAAGAAATCGAAGCGATGGGTGTCCGCTGCTTCGCCGTTAAATGCGACATGCTTGTACCCGAGGAAATCAGTGCGATGGTTAAGGCTGTAAAGGTACATTTCGGCAGAATTGATATTCTCGTCAACAACGCCGGTGTCGGCAAGGGTATTCCCGCAGAAACCCAAACGGACGAGGAATGGATGTCTGTTACCCGGGTTAATATAGATGCTGTTTATTATACCGCGCGCGAGGTCGGTAAGGTTATGCTGGCGCAAAATTACGGGAAAATAATAAATCTCGGCTCCATACATTCCATGGTGGCAATGCCGGGGATTCCCGTTTCCGCTTACTGTGCTTCCAAGGGCGCTGTTCTAATGATGACGAAAGCGCTGGCAAATGAATGGGCAAAACATGGTATTACCGTCAACGCCATCGGCCCGGCGTATTTCCCCAGCGAGATGACGGGGGACGTTCTCGCCTCAGGAGAGTTCGATGCTGTGGTAAAAACATATTGCCCAATGGGGAGAACCGGCAGAGACGGAGAGTTGGATGGCGCTGTTGTCTATTTCGCTTCGGATGCCTCCAGTTATACCACCGGGCAATATCTTGCCATCGACGGAGGATGGACAGCTATTTAGCAAAAAAACCAGAACAAAGCTGCCATTTCCAAATGGAGATGACAGCTTTGTGTTGACTGTTGTCAGACGCTAAAGTAGAATTGGTATATCCGGCGGCGTGAACCTTTTGAGGGGTGTGTACATGAGCAACTTTAAGTTTGATAAAAAATATTTATACTGGGGTACCACAGCCTTTCTCGTGATCGTAGCCTGTATAGCATTCTATTCTATCATATATTACATGCCCGGCATCAGAAGGGCCATCAGGCTGCTTCTGCAAATTCTTAGCCCTTTTATAATGGGAGCGGCGTTGGCATATATTCTGACCCCTGTCTCTAAAGTGCTTCAAGCGAGACTTTTCCAACCTCTTGGTATGAAAATGTTCAGGGATGTCACAAGAGCCGGGAAATTCGGGCGCGGCATGGCAATCGGAACCGCTGTAATACTCATCATTGCCGTTATCTCCGTGCTGCTTACTCTGATTATTCCGCAATTAGTGTCAAGCATTGAGAGCCTGCTTATAACAATATCAAGCAGTATCGAAAATCTTCAGAAATGGGCAGACAAAACGCTGAGGGATTACCCGCTGCTGGATACATACTTTTCCGATGTGGTCAACGATATCAGCGGGACCATAACCAGGTGGAGCAAAGAGACGTTGCTGCCGCAGATGACCAATATCATAGCCAGTGTTTCTACCGGGGTTATCAGTATTCTGATGACACTGGTAGACATCCTCATTGCCATTGCCGTCTCCATTTATCTCATGTACAGCCGCGAGAAACTTATAGCGCAGGTAAAGAAAACCATGTATGCGGTGTTCTCCCCGGAGCGAGCGGCAAAGATCCTGAAAGTAGTCCGCCTTACAGACAAGACTTTTTTGGGATTTTTCATCGGAAAGCTGTTGGACTCTCTCGTCATTGGCATCATGTGCTATATTGGCTGCCTGCTCATCGGTATTAACGACTCGCTTCTGATCGCAGTCATTGTCGGTGTAACGAACATCATCCCTGTATTCGGGCCTTTTATAGGAGCCGTTCCGTCAGCGTTGATCGTACTGATGGACTCACCGGTCAAATGCCTGATTTTTGTCATTTTCATCATTGTGCTGCAGCAATTTGACGGTAACTTTCTGGGCCCGAAGATCCTCGGCCAGAAGACCGGCCTCAGCGGCTTGTGGGTGCTTTTCTCTATCATAGTCGGCGCCGGGCTGCTGGGCCCCATCGGTATGATTATCGGCGTTCCGTTGGCTGCCGTCATCATGGCGGGCACAAGATATATCGTCAACAGCAGATTAAGAAAACGCGGACTTCCTACCGACACAAGTATTTATGATGATTTGGATTATATCGACCCGGAGACAAATGCCCTGATAAAAAAGCCGAGCCCTGGAAACAAGCCGAAGCAGTGGGGGAAGAAAAAGAAAAAAACAGAATAACAGCAATGCCCCGATTGCGTGATTTGATCGGGGCGTTTTTATGACCTTCAGCGCATCGACTTGTAAATTAAATAAAAGCATTTAAAATGTATAAAGAAGTATATGAAAGCGAGAGGACCTGTCTGAATGTGTGGAAAACCGGCAAGAGAGTACAATACTATTTGGAACGATAAATTTATCAGTATTCTGATTATTAATTTTGTCATGAATATGGGTCAGTTTATGATGAATGCGCTCATCCCGAAATACGCGTATTCCCTGGGAGCGAACGCCGCCGTTGTCGGTGTCGTTTCCAGCATGTTTGCAGTAACGGCGCTGATTATCAGGCCGGTAGCCGGGCCAGCTATGGATTATTACAGCAAAAGTCGGTTGTTGACGGCATCTATCAGCATGTTGGCTGTTGCGTTTGTCGTTTACGGACTATCAAAAGATGTGACGGTTATAATTATTGCCCGCCTGCTCCATGGGTTGGGCATCGGCGTTGCCGTGCCGCTGAGTCTGGCAATGGCTACCAACGCCCTCCCGGAAAGGAAAATGGTATCGGGCATCGGTATTTATTCATTGGGCGCAGCGGTTGCCACTGCGGTCGGCCCCTGGCTGGGCTTGAAGCTGATGGGATTGCTGGGGTATAACAATACGTTTTTCATCCTTGCCGCATGGCTGGTGCTGTGTGTGGTGTTGACGCTGCGGTTGAAGTCATATACGCCCGTGCGTCATTCGCCGTTCAGGATTAAGCTTGATCGAGTGTTTGTGACGGATGTTATTATACCGACAATCATTATACTTTTTGTAACATTCGCCTTTTCCAGCATTAACTCCTTCGTCATCATATACGCCGACCTCATGAATATCGATCAGATAGGACTTTATTATACCGCTTATGCAATCTCGCTTCTTGTTTCAAGACCAATCAGCGGAGCAGTTGCTGACAAATACGGAACTGACAAGACGATTATCCCCGGGCTTCTGATTTTTGCGGCTTCGTTCATTATCATCTCATATGCCAGAACGCTCCCGATGTTTATTTTCGCCGGCGTCTTATGCGCGTTTGGGTACGGAGTGTGCGTTCCCGCACTGCAGGCGCTGTGCATGCTGCTCGTGCCGAAACAGCGGCGGGGAGCAGCTGGAAATACCAATTATATCGGCTCGGACAGCGCGTATCTGCTGGGACCCGCCGCGGCAGGTCTCATTGTCACAGGTATTCAAAATGCCACGGGCAGCGAGTTGTCGGGCTACCGGGGGATGTACAGGGCGATGATGATCCCTGTTATTGTCGCGCTGGTGTTTTTTATTTTTACAAGTAAGATTATCCGCGAAAAGCTGGCTGAGCAGCAAGCAGCCGGTGACAGTGAAAACGCGGAGAGGGAACGGACTGAAAACGATAAAAGATGAATGGAATTAATTCTGCCAAGTCTTTTTGGGCGATTTTACTAATACAATGATATAAATAGCCTGCCGTTCTGTTCCGGAGGTACATTTTTTTGTAAAAAGACGATATTCTTTGAAGAAATCAGTTATTATTGGTATTATATTTGCATTGTAGAATGACACAAAATCCACCTCACCAAGAAATGATGAAAGGAAAAAAGGTATTAGTTTATGTTAACTAAAAGGCAAAACCTGATGGAAACAATCACCGGCGGGAAGCCGGACCGCTTTGTCAACCAATACGAACCCTTCGCCATCATATACGGCACACCCGTTACCATGCAGAGCCCGATGCCCATGTACGGACAGCATAATGTGGTGGACGCCTGGGGTGTCACCCGTTCCTGGCCTGAGGGTACGCCGGGTGCGTTTCCTGTCCATGACGAGGCACATATCGTTGTGAAGGATATCGCAAAATGGCGGGATTATGTGAAAGCTCCCAACGTCGATTTCCCGGCGTCCGCCTGGGAGCCGGCCATCAAAGAGATGGAAAAGATTGACCGGAACGAGCAGTTTGCAACGCTGTTTTATGCGCCCGGTATCTTTGAGCAGTGCCATTACCTGATGGAGATCTCCAGATGCCTCGTGGCTTTTTACGAGGAGCCGGAGGCCATGCTGGAGCTGATCGAATATATCACGGACTTTGAGCTCCGTTATGCCGAGCAGGTGTGCAAATATTTGAAGCCCGACGCCCTCTTCCAGCACGACGACTGGGGTACCCAGATCTCCACGTTCATTTCCCCCGGCATGTTCGAGGAATTCCTGCTGCCCTCCTATAAGAAGCTGTACGGCTATTACAAGGACAATGGTGTCCAGGTCATCATGCACCACTCCGACTCCTATGCCGCCACCCTTGTCCCGTACATGATCGACATGGGTATCGACATTTGGCAGGGCGTTATCAAGGGGAACGATATCCCCGCGCTTCTTAAAAAATACTATGGCAAGATCACTTTTATGGGCGGCATCAACAGTGCCGACGTGGATTTCCCCGGATGGACACCCGAGATTGTCGCGCAGGAAGTCAAGCGCGCCTGCGAGGAAAACGGAAAGCTGTACTTTATCCCAAGCGCGTCCCAGGGTCTGCCTATGAGCAATTACCCCGGCGTCTTTGAAGCGCTGACCAAGGAAATCGATAACATGAGCAAAATTATGTTCTGATAGTCTGTTATAAAAGAAAGGCTTGCAGCCCGTTAGCTGCAAGCCTTATTATTATGTACAGGCTTTTGACCGCTGAGTAATTTCATATTTCAGAAAAAACGAATTTGGTTCTGTAGTCACCTTCCTCGGCAACGATTACTGTTGAATCATCCGTGTGGTCAACATCCAGGATGGCGTTTTTTGTATGCGCCTTTACATAGGCGATCGGGTCATCGGTTTCTATTTCGGCAAAATCATGCAGAACGGGTTTCCCGCTGCAGGACGGTTGATGCCGTTCTGTGATTAACTCATATTGTTTCATCGTTGTCCTCCTTGTTGCTGTTTAGTAAATATTATCATATTTAAGCTGAATTATCAATAAGAATATGTGCGAATCAACACAACCCCACATATGAAATGTGAACCGCCCTTGGGCTTTATATGTGTACAGCGCTGCTATGCCGATATAGCACAGCAAGGCTTGCTGAAGCTGTATGCCCGGTTGACACCGCGAATTTAAAACCATATATTAGAAATGGCTTTCCATGTAAAGACATTTCGAAAAAATTACAGGATTGGGAGTGTTCTGCTATCATTACTAAACTTACGCAGAAAGAAAATCTGCGCCGCGTCTTAGACGGTGAGATCCCGCAGTATGTCCCCCTGGCAACCTTCGGTCAGTCAAAGCCGCCGCTTTACTCAATGGCTGACCCGCTTATTATAGGCAGCTTCAGGGGCCCGAAGGGCGGTATAGACCCTTGGGGTGTGCGTCACGTGACAAATAAGGAAACCAATTATGCCGCAATCCCCGAGCCGAACAACTTCATTCTGAAGGACATTACGAAATGGCCCGATGCCTTGAAAAT
>CAZVLO010000048.1:0-2412 GCA_964628265.1 uncultured Papillibacter sp. | reverse complement strand
AATGCCCGATCACGGTAATTTTGACTGGGAAG
The DNA here is from genome assembly GCA_964628265.1 of uncultured Papillibacter sp. GTDB lineage: Bacteria > Bacillota > Clostridia > Oscillospirales > Oscillospiraceae > Sporobacter. The sequence goes on along the minus strand of CAZVLO010000048.1, from coordinate 2,380 downwards.
CGGCGGCAAAAAAAGACCGGGAAACGCATGTGAAGGACCCGGATCAGTCTTTGTTTGTCATGAGCGGTATGGGAGACCTGTTCCAGCAGTTCATCAGCTTCATGGGTTTTGTGGAAGGTCTGTGTGCGATTTTTGAAGAGCCTGAGGAGGTGGGCGAGCTTTTCGACTTCATGCTCGATTATTCGCTGTATATTACGAAAAACGTCCTGCATTACTACAAGCCGGAGGGATACTATCTGCTTGACGACACGGCCTCCAAGCTCCAGCCGTTTATTTCGCCGGATATGTTCAAGACACTGCTGGTGCCCCGCTATAAAAAAATTCTGGATCCGGTTATAGATGACGGCGTTCCAATTTTTTATCATAACTGCGGCCGCTGTGAGGATCTGCTGCCATATATGGTTGAATTGGGGGTCAAGGTATGGGATCCTGCGCAGCCGGTCAATGACCTCGAGGCTGTCAAGAAGAGGTATGGCAATCGGCTTGTGATCAACGGCGGGTATGAATACGATATTCCAATCAACTGGGCGGATTCGGATGAGGAGTCGGTCCGTCAGACCGTTCGCGACGTATTCCGGATGCTGGCGCCGGGAGGTGGGTATATTTTCGGCGGAGGTGTCAAGACGCTTGATTTTGACGATCCTGATGTGCAGCGCGTCAACGGCTGGATTAGGGATGAGGCGCAAAAGCTGAGCGATACCATCTATACATAAGCGCGACCTGATATAAAAACGATAAGTCTTCCGGAACATTACCGGAAGACTTATTGTTTTTAACATCGAAACCCAGGTTATAGCTGCGGCGTTACGGCCGAACGAGCAAGGATTCTTCCCAGACGCCAAAGCGCTCTTTATTGTATCGCTCAATCTCGTCGAAGATAATAGGCTCCACGTGGGGGAAGATGCTGCCGGGGCCGCCGTAGGTATGGCTTGGCATGAAGTGCGGCAAATGCCCATAAGCATTGCATGCACGGCGGACTTCAGCCCGGATTTGTTCCTCTGTTGCTTCAGCCTGGTCTATGACCGAGTCAATACCGCCCATCAGCGTCATACGTCCGTCAAGCTGTTTTGTTATTGCTTCGATATTATTCGTAGGAAGGACGCCCTGCCAGATATCGACACCGATTTCGGCCAGATCTCCCGCAATCGGCTCGCAGTAGGAATCGGAATGGTGGATAACGAGTACATTATTTGCATGCAGATAATCATACAGCTTCCGATACGGCTCCTTAAAGAATTCCCGCCAGACGTCCGGCGCCATAAACAGGCTTGACTGGCTGCCGAAATCATCGTGTGAGACAATGGCGTCCGGGTGCAGGTTTTCCACAATAAGCTTCATGTACTCCAACCGGTAGTCTGTGATCGCATCAATGAGCGCGTGCATCTCGTCCGGGTAGACTAAAAGGTTGCATAAGGTATCCTCAAAAGTCATCAGCATATGGAGCTGCTCAAATATGCCGGTGCCCATGACGGTCATAGACAGGTATTCCGATGTGTCAATGGCGGCTTTGTTTTTCCGGGCTTTTTCCCATCCCCCTGAGCAATGGGTGCGCAGGTCCGGCACCGTTACATACTTTTGCCAGTTTTCGATATCCTTGATGACCTGGTTTTCGGCTGTGACAATAGGCACCGCAGCCGGCTGGTCCTCCGGGAAAGCGATATACGTACCCCAGCGGTCATAGGAATTGGTGCCGCGAACCCGGTTCCCTCTGACATACTGAAAAACCGGATCATCCGATATCGACCGGAATGGGTTATAACAGTTCGTCAACCGGTCGGGATTTCCGTCTTTTTTGATTGTTTCAAGAGTGTTCTCTCTTTGAGTAAGCATTTGTCCCCTCCGTTACACATACGTTAACATTACTATAACTCATTTGATGCTGAAAATGCAAAGGATATCTTTAAACGATGGTTGTATATTGCCGGACGTTTATAGATTTTTTATACCTTTCACCAAGAAATGGCGCTATACTGCGGATTGACAATGGGGGCGCCATATGGTATTCTGCATTTTGCGCCTGAAGGGCACTGATCAGACAGCCTGGGGGGCGGTGCAAGCACCAGAATCTGGTATGAATTTAGGGGTTGACAAAAAGAGATTCAGGTGTTATCCTATAATTCCGCTCGTTAAGCGAGAGATGAACAGCCCGGGTGACATTCAGACGCCAGAAATTGGCATGTTTCAAAGGGTTGACAAAGAGGATGCGACATGGTATCCTACAATCTCGTCTCCGATGAGGAAGCGGCAGAGGCTTCAGAGCGAAAGCAAAGAGGCCGCGAAGAAAGCGAAGCTTTCTTCATTGAGACTTCGAGCGAAAGCGAGAAGACTCAAGTGTACCTTGTAAATTAAACAATGTAAGAAAAGAACGCACCAAGCCAAG
>CAZVLO010000047.1:6183-22721 GCA_964628265.1 uncultured Papillibacter sp. | reverse complement strand
CTTTTTGCGATTGCCGCGCGGCTACTGCCGCGAAATCCGCAAGCTCGGCATCAAGGTTCATCTGAATACAAAAGCGCTGGAAATCACCGAAAAGGGTGTTGTCACCGAAAACCCCGCCAGCGACAATGTCACTGGTCAAAAGCTCTTTGAAGCGGACACCGTCATCTGCGCCGTGGGCCAGAAGCCCCTCCGTGAAGAAGCCGACGCCCTCCGCTTCTGCGCTCCTGAGTTCTACCAACTCGGCGACTGTCTCACGCCGAAAAACATCACAGAGGCCACCAAAGCGGCGTATAATATCGCCAGAGACATCGGCCGCTAGTCTGATATCTCTTGGATATACAGGCAAGCTTAAACTATACACAAACACCTTCCGCAAAGCATTTCGCGGAAGGTGTTTTCATGCTGACTTATACTGTTTTATTTTTCGATCTTAAACACGCCGTCCGTTATTGAAAATCCCTTACCGTATCCCGACTGGGCGTTGCCGACGGCATGGAAGTATGTCAAACCGCCCGTTGTCTCACAGACAAGGACAAACGATTCGTTGTCCGACCAGAGGACATCCACAATTTCCGTGGCAATGCCGTCCGGGTCGGTAACCTCCCGGGTCTCGCCGGAGGTGCGGCCTTCGACGCCGTAGGACAGGCCGCCGTAGAGCATCACATTCTGTCTGGCATCGGGTGAAAACACCCGGCAGCGAGTGATATTCCACTCAAGCCGCTCCGCTGTCATCTTATTCACAAGCCCAATGAGGGGGGCAACATCGCCGTTTCTTGCCGTCGGTGCGATTCTGAGCGGCGTCGTCAAGGTGTATTCGTGGAGCAATTCCCAACCGGCGCAGTTGCTGAGATAAAGCGCTTCGCCGTCAGTAATCAGATAGCTGTAGATCGTCTCCGTGATGCCGGTATTCGGCCCGCCGAATTTGTCCCGGCTGTTGTCGTGCCTGTATTTGAAATAACCGCCGCCGTTTTCGTTATATATATAATCCGTGATGATTGGGTCACCCTCGACCGTATACTGCACAACGCGGACCATCGCAGCCATTCCGAAGGAGGTCTTATTGATAAAATCCTCGAGCTTTTCAATATTTCTTGTTTCACCATGGGTGATGACAACGTCGCCATTCTCAAGCGCTGCTTCCCGCGTATAATCCGCCGGCAGCCTGTCTAGCGTTTGGTACCCGAAAGGCGTCTCGGCCTTAATCGGCGATGACTTGCTCACATTGAACACGCCATAATAACGCTTGCCGCCGATCTCCTTAATCAGCCGGTACTGGCCGTCGGCTATTTGATAATCCAGCTCCGAAAATTTGAATTCATGGGCGTTTGTATCATCTGGCTTCAGAACAACGCCGATGGCGTTCCAGGCCGTGTTTTCGGGAAAAGGTACCTGATACCATTTTTCTCCCTGTAAAACCTCGACCGTATAATCCACTCCGTATACCTGCTCCTCCGATGTATGATTCGTTACGGTATACGAAACCCAAGGCGCGTCACTGCCGTAGACCTCGTATTCCGTTTCGATCGCCACATCCCCCGAAGCGTCGAAGTCCGCGCCGGAATATTCCGACAGCTTCAGCGCCTGTGGTTTTACCCCACTCCCCCCACAGGCAGCAAGCGAGCATAACAGGACAACGCCGCATATCAACACAATACTTTTCTTTATGATGATCACTCCTTTGGTTCCTTTGACGGCAAATGTATATGAAAAGTTACAGGAAAAGGATACGCCATATATTGAACTTTCATTCAATATATGGCGTATCTTTGTATTTTCAATATTTACAGGCCCTTCGCTTTATCCGTGATGAACCCCCGGAGCCAGGGGCCGATCTCGTCGTCAACGAGGGCAAAATCGATAGTGGCCTCCAAAAAGCCCTTTAGGTTGCCGGTGTCGTAGCGGCGGCCCTCGAAATCGACGGCGACCATGGGTGACTGTTTGCACAGTGTCCTCAAGCCGTCGGTGAGTTGAATTTCTCCGCCGTAGCCGGGCGGCGTGTTTTCCAGGATATCGAAGATCTCACCGGTCAGGACATAGCGGCCCAGGATGGCATAATTCGAAAATTTCTCCTCCGGTGTGGGTTTTTCGTTCATGTCGGACACGCGAAAAATCCGATCCTCATGGGGCAGAGACTGAATTTTCAACGAGGAGTATCTTGAAATCGCATCGTCGGCGACAAGCTGTGTCCCCACGGCGCTGGCGCCGTACTTCTCCGCGGCGTCGACAAGCTGCTTCGTCACGGGCGTTTTCGCCATCATGATATCGTCGCCCAGCAGCACCGCAAACGGCTCATCCCCGACAAAGCGCTTGGCGCGCCAGATGGCGTGACCCAGGCCTTTTGTCTCCTTCTGACGCACATAAAAAATGTTCGCCAGGTCTGCCGACATACGGACAGCTTCCGCTTCCTTCGTCTTGCCGCTTCGTAAAAGCTGCTCCTCCAGCTCGGGGTGATAATCGAAATAATCGTCCATGGCGGACTTCGCCCGGTTTGTGACAATCAGAATGTCCTCAATACCGGAGGCTACGGCCTCCTCGATTATGTACTGGATGACCGGCTTGTCCACCATCGGCAGCATTTCTTTCGGTATCGTTTTTGTCGCGGGCAGCATGCGCGTGCCGAGCCCTGCGGCCGGGATGACGGCTTTTGTGACTTTCATGGATTATGCCTCCTTTTATCTATGCGAGCAGAGCGATGTAATTGCTTTGAATAGCCCCGTTTTAGGCAGCAAAATCAACGCTGGGAGCCCTAATCCGTATAAAACGGCCAGCTCACCAAGTCCGACCTGTAAACCGACGACAGCATACGTCGGCCAGAAGGATTCCGCCGCGCCGGGGGCGCTTGTGATGCCGTAGGCAATGACGGCACCCACTATGGCGCCGTTAAATATGACGGGCGGAAGGCAGGCCAGCACCTTGACCGCAGAACTTTCCCGGCTAAAACGCCCGAGCTGCATTGTACACAGCGCGGCAAGGAGCGTTGCCAGCGAACCAAATACAACATCCAAAACGCCGTATGCGCTGATCAGGTTGGAGATGACGCACCCGATAAAAAGTCCCCAGACGGAAAAGGGAAAGAAAAAGGGCATAATACAAAGCACCTCTGAGATGCGAAACTGCACCGGCCCAAAGCTCCAGGGATTCATCATTGTCAGCGCTGCATACACTGCTGCAACAACGGCGGCAAATGCGATTTTCCTCGTTGACATATTCTTCCTCAACATAATCGGAAATTTCATACTTCCGTTATTATAGCAGTTCGTCTGTCAAATACAACAAACACTTGTAATTATTTCGCCGGGCTTCCATATCGCTTTAGCCGCCGCGGCCGGCAGCTAGCGAATACCGGCAGCCGCAGTACTCCTGGCGATACAGGCCGTATTCCTTTGAGAGTTCAATTGACCACTTGTAGCCGTTTCGTTTCTTGAAATCGGCGTACAGGTAATTGACGCCGGTTTTCATCTCAAGTTCCCTGCCGATACAGTTCAGCACCCCGGCGTCCTTATGGGGGCTGACGGACAGCGTCGTTGTGAACCATTCAAATCCATGCTCTTTGGCATACCGCGCAGCCTCCGCCAGCCGCAGCTCAAAGCACTTATAGCATCTCGCGCCCCCTTCGGGTGCCGATTCAAGGCCTTTGGCAGCCACGTCGAATTCCTCCGGCCGGTAATCGGCGACAACAAGCCGGACAGGGTTCCTGAATGCCATCCCCGAAACAAGCTGCCGCTGGGTATCAGCGCGCTTAAAAAACTCCTCGGCTGGCCAGATGTTCGGATTATAATATAGCACGGTGATATCAAAATAAGCCGACAGATACTCCAAAACATAACTGGAGCAGGGCCCGCAGCAGCTATGCAGGAGCAGGCTAGGGGTTTTCCCGGTATTATTGATCCCGCTGAGTACTCCGTCGAGCACCTTCTGGTAATTTGTCCGCATCTGCACCCTCCGTCTCACTGGCAGCGAAATTGTTTTAAGCATGTATGATAAATCACAGTATAACACAAAAGGAGCTGCCTTTCCATGTCGTGGCTCACAGAATGGTATATGGACTCCACAGATAAAAAAAGCAGGCTCCATGTCTGCCAGTGGCTGCCCGACGACAAAAACGTCAAGGTCGTCCTGCAGCTCTCACATGGCATTATGGAGCACATCGGACGGTTTGATACATTCGCCCGGTTCATGGCAAACAACGGTTTTGCCGTTGTGGGTAACAGCATACTTGGACACGGCAAGTCGGCGTCCGATGAGCCGGATATCGGCTTCATCGCCAAAAAGGACGGCTGGGACCTGGCTGTCCGTGATATGCATCTCCTCTGGGAAAACACCAGCTCCAAATATCCCGGGCTGCCGTATTTCCTGTTGGGACACTCCATGAGCAGCTTTATGGCCAGGACGTTTCTCATCCGATATCAAAACCTTCTGACAGGTTGTATTCTCAGCGGGACGGGGCAGCAGGCGTCTGCCCTCCTGAACGCCGGGCTCATTGTGGCGGGCGCTGAACGGCTGCTGTTCGGACCGAGGCATAAAAGCGCGCATCTTAACCATCTGTGCTTCGGCGTATACAACAGGCGCATCCCCAACTGCCGCACGCCCTCCGACTGGTTGACACGGGACCATGATATTGTCGAAAAGTACATGGCAGACACCGTATGCGGCTTTGTCCCGTCTGTCGGCCTGTTCGCCGACATGCTGCACGGTCTGAAATATATCGGCAGTAAGAAGAATATCGCAAAAATGCGGAAGAACCTCCCCGTCCTCCTCATCTCCGGCACCGAGGATCCCGTGGGCGACTACGGCGTCGGCGTAATAAAAGTGAATAAACTCTTCAGGGACGCCGGCATGTACGACGTTACGCTCAAACTGTATGAAGGGGCTCGCCATGAGGTCTTGAATGAGACAAACAAAGAGGATGTCTGGCAGGATGTGCTGCATTGGATGACTGACAGGATGGATCGCTGATGGCAAAAAAGGCGCCATGGCCAAGCCATGACGCCTTGCTTTATTCAGTTTAAAAGTACTTTTTAATCCCGTCTGTTGCCAGCGTTGCGTCGGCGCTGATGGTGATGGTGAACTTAACGTTTTCACGCTCGGAGAAGGACTCACACCAATCGAGAAAATCTTCGGTTTTGTGGTCGACCGGCTGATCGATAATTTTCAAAGCACTGTCGATAAAAATGTGGGTTATGTCATAATTGGCTGCATACAGGCCGCTGATGAACCCTTTCAGGAACTCGTAGCTGCTGAAGCTATAGTCGGAAGCCTCGATCAAACGGACGGAACGGGGAATTTCGTAACGGAGCTTCTGACCCTTCTCAACGCAGATGACTTCGCCGTCTTCTTCCTTGACTGCCGTATTGACGAGATCGATAAGCTGCTTTGTTTTGCCGGAGCCCTTTAAACCCATGATGATCTTAACCATAAAACACCTCTTTCGCTTTTTTTTATTTTAACAGTTTTCCATGGCTCTATCAACCATAAAATCAGGTGATTCGACAAAATCCGTTCTTTACTTCTCCAGCCCAAGGATAGCGCAGAGGTTCTTTTTATACGCCTCGACGCCGGGCTGGTCAAAGGGATTGACCTGCATCAGGAGTGCGGATACGGCGCACGACATCTCAAAAAACTGCACCAGCGCGCCAAAGCTGCGGGCGGATGCCTCCGGTACGTACAGCTCGATGACGGGAATGCCGCCGTCAATATGGGCCTTTTTCACCGCTTTTGACGCCGCGCTGTTGACCGTCAGGAGTTCCCGCCCGGCGAGCGTATGGAGCCCGTCGTCAATATCACCGTCCGTGGGGATGCGAAGCTTCGAGCGGGGTTTATCGATGGTCACAAACGTCTCGAAAATCGTCCGTTCACCCTCCTGGATATACTGACCCAGTGAATGCAGGTCTGTCGTATAGTCCGAATACGCCGGGAATATGCCCTTGCCGCCCTTCCCCTCACTTTCGCCGAACAGCTGCTTCCACCATTCGCCCATATAATGAAAGCAGGGCTCAAAACAGGCCAGAAGCTCGATCTTCTTCCCCCGCCCGTACAGAGCCTGCCGTATTGCCGCGTAAAGCAGCACGTCTTCCGTGCTCTTCTCCATAACCTCCCGGGCGCCTGCCATCATATCGTCTATATTGATTCCGGCAGCCGCTGCCGGCAGCAGTCCGACGGCGGTGAGCACGCTGTAACGTCCTCCCACATCCCCGGGAATGGAAAACGATGTGTATCCCTCCCTGTCTGTCAGCTCCCTGAGCTTACCTTTTTCAGGGTCCGTCGTGATATATATCCGCTTTTTGGCGCCTTCGGCGCCGTATTTTGCCGTCAATAGGCCTTTGAAAACCCGAAAGGCGATGGACGGCTCGATCGTGGAACCGGACTTTGAAATGTAATTGACTGAAAAATCCCGCCCGCCGATTAAAGCGATAACCTGTTCCAGATAATCTCCGGACAGGTTATTGCCGACGAAATATATATCCGGCGTTTTCTTAATGAGCAGGTTGTAATTGGGCGACTTGATGAAATCGAGTGCGGCCCGGGCTCCAAGATAAGAGCCGCCGATACCGATAACAACGAGCGCCTCCGAATCGCCGGCGATTCGGCCTGCCGCTTCTTTGATATTGCTTGAGACACTGTCACCGTAACGCTCCGGTAAACGGAGCCAGCCGGAGCCCTCCCAGCCGACACGCCCGCTAAGCAGACCGTCCAGCTGCTTTCTGCCCTCCCCGGATGTAAGCTCACGCTCATCAAAAGACGTCATTACCCCTGTCAGGTCGACCTTGATCATAAGCATTACCTCCGCGCAAGTCATTGTCATTAGTATTTTATCCCAACATACGTAATATTACAACCCTCCTAAGAATAATATCTTTAAAAATCTTGAGAAAACATCTCCCCAGCTCAGCCTTCCGACGCTGTCACCTGCGACGATGGGATATTCGCCCAGCACATTATCTCCGCTTTTGACGATGAGGGTCCCGAGTTTGTCGCCCGCATTCAAAGGTGCGGATATTCTGTCGACCACCTGAACGTCCTTGGTAACCGACGGCGCCGCGTCCTTCTCAACCAAAAGCTTGTCGGTTCCCTGAATCACCGGTTGGACATAGGGCGTTTTACCCAGCTCCACCCTGACCGGCAGCAGCGCGCTGTCCGGGTTTACGGAAATAAGCGCATAATTGGCAAAAGCATAGCTTAAAAGCGTCTTAGAGCTCTCAAACCGGTTGGCCGACGTATCGCAGTGCAGGACGACGGCGATATACTCCACACCGTCCCGCTCTGCCGTTGCCGACAGGCAGTACATGGACCGGCTCGTAAAGCCGGTTTTAAGCCCCGTTGCACCCTTGTAATAGTAAATAAGCTTATTTGTGTTGCTGAGGCCGAACTCACCGTTTCGGACGGTGTCCATCCAGATTTTCGTGAATTCCTTGATGACGTCGTGGCGGATGAGCTCTCTTGACATGACGGCGATATCCCGGGCTGTTGAGACGTGATTCCTGTCGTCCAGAAGCCCGGAACAGTTTGAGAAATTCGTGTTTGTCATCCCTAGCTCCCGGGCACGGTCGTTCATTTTCGCAACGAAGACGGATTCCGAGCCGGAGATAAGCTCAGCCAGCGCCACAGCGCAGTCGTTGGCCGACGCCACGACCACCGACTTGAGCATATCACGCACGCTCATCTGCTCGCCTTCCTCCAGATAGATCTGCGAGCCCCCCATTGACGCCGCGTAAGCGCTGGTGGTTACCATATCCTCCAGGGTAATTTTCCCGGATTCCAAAGCTTCGACAATCAGGAGGAGCGTCATGACTTTCGTTACGCTGGCGGGTTCCAGCTTATCATCAGCTTTCTTTTCATAGATTACCTTTCCTGTCTCTTTTTCCATCAATATAGCCGACGGCGCTGAAATCTGCAGCTCCGACAGCACAGCAGCAGGTGTCCCCTCATCAAATATCGCCGCGTCCACCGTCTCGTTGTCGTCCTCCTCCAGAAACACCGGTACGATGTCCTCAGCATAAGCCGGCGCGGATACTCCGCAAATAATCAGCAATGTCAATAAAATCGCAATGATTTTTTTCATAGACATATCCCTCCTTGATATCAGAGATATGATACAAGCCCGACAAATATGTCTGGATGCGGTCATGCGCGAGGCGTTCGCAGCAGATTTTGTAGGGCGCGATGCCCACATCGCGCCGTCGTCCCTTCGTCTTACCTCATAGCGCCAAATCGACAGCAGGTTTGCACAGATTTCCCCTTGCATTTATCTGAACATATGTTACAATAGTGCTTGCCTTGCAGGATTAGTTCAATGGTAGAATGTCAGCTTCCCAAGCTGAACACGCGGGTTCGATTCCCGTATCCTGCTCCAAAAAGAAACAGCCCCTGAACCTTTAAAAACTAAGGTTCAGGGGTCATTGTTTTCATCCCGGTCAGCGCTAAAGAGCCATGCTTGACTAGTAGTACAGACTTTGGCTTTTAAGCTCGCTTGAAATGTCGCCGATCAAAGAAACATTATACGGCGTGACGATATATGACCTTTCCGCAATTTTTTTGATGCTGCCTTCCTGCCCATAACATGCGCCGCTGACAAAATCGATAATGCGCCGGGCGGTTGCCGTATCAAGCTGCTCGAGATTCAATACAACTGTCCGCTGCTCCTTTAAATGGTCTGCGATTTCAGCTGCGGCGTCAAAACGGTTCGGTTTGAAAATAACCACCTGTAAACGTGCGGTCGCAAATATGCTGACGACCTTTCCGTCATTGCGCCCTCCTTCAAAGCCGGCGGTGGAATTCCTCATTTCCTCCACTTTCCCGGACCTCCGGCTGCCGTATGACTGAGGTGCGAAGCCGGTGAATTCATCGTCCTCATCGTAAGGCCTGGTCAGTTTTCTCAGCGCATTGATAAATCCCATGATCTTGCCTCCAAAAATGCGGACCTCCCGGCTCTGTCAAACCGGGAGGCGTTACTTGTGTCCTTATAGGTGATAATCGCCGGATGCTTCAGGCTGGTATGTGACTTTCTTTATATGTATCTGAGTTTTGCCTGAAGGAACCTCCCATTCGACGTAATCGCCTTCTTTATATCCAAGTATCGCCGTACCGATCGGTGACAGCACAGACAGCTTGTTGGCGCTCCAATCAGCGTCTTCCGGATAAACGAGAGAAACATCGATATCCTCCTGATTAAGATGCAGCACTGCCCGGGAATTCATAGTAATCACATTCTGGGGAATCTGTTGAGAATCGACAACATTTGCGTTATCAATCTCTTCGTCCAGCTTTTTCATGGATTTATCTAGCGCGTGAGTGCTCTTCAGCTCTGCATCGATGATTTCTTTGAGTTTTGCTTTATCCGCTTCGGTAATATAGATCGTCTTAGGCATATCGGTTCCTCCTTTTTTATTCCAACTTTTATTTACAAAATAGAAGGCCTTCATTTGTTACGCCATAACGTAAAAAACAAAAGGCCTCCATACATAAATAGCTATGACGGCTCTTTTAAATCATTATAAATTATAATTTTCCGGAAGTCAAGAAGAGACAAGGCCGGCTCGATGCCGGCTTTTTTACAGATGACAGCCTTTGACGGTTATGATATAATTATTTACATTTTATTTTTCTTGTGAGCATTGGTTATACTACGAACGACGAAAGGGTGAAGACTTTGAAAAAAGCTTTGAAGGGCAATGTCAGCTGGGTTGGGAAGGTAGACTGGGAACTGCAGACCTTCCACGGAAATGAGTACTCCACACATAACGGATCAACATATAATTCATATCTTGTCCAGGAAGAAAAAACCGTTTTGATCGATACGGTTTGGGCACCGTTCGCTGATGAGTTTGTTGATAATCTGGCCGGTGAAATTGACCTTAACACAATCGATTACATCATTGCCAACCACGGCGAGGTGGATCACAGCGGGTCGCTGCCTGCGCTGATGAAGCGGATTCCCAACACACCGATTTACTGCACGGCAAATGCGGTCAAGTCTTTGAAGGGACAATATCATGGCGACTGGAATTTCCAGGTGGTCAAAACCGGGGACAAACTGGATATTGGCAACGGCAAAGAGCTGGTCTTCGTCGAGATGCAGATGCTGCACTGGCCGGACAGTATGGCGACATACCTCACAAATGATAACATCCTGTTCTCCAATGACGCCTTCGGCCAGCATCTGGCGACAAACAGTCTTTATAACGATCTGGTTGACCAGTGTGATTTGATGAATGAAGCGATGAAATATTATGCCAACATCCTGACACCCTTCAGCCAAATACTGCGCAAGAAGCTGGAAGAGATCATCGCGCTTCATCTGCCGATCGATATGCTGGCCACAAGCCACGGCGTCATCTGGCGGGATAATCCCATGCAGATTGTTGAAAAATATGCACAGTGGGCGAATGATTACCAGGAAAACCAGATCACGGTCATCTACGACACCATGTGGAACGGTACCCGGACCCTTGCCGAGAAGATCGGGGAAGGCCTCCGGTCGGCCGACCCAAACGCCACTGTCAAGGTCTTCAACATTTCCAAAGCTGACGAAAACGACGTCATCACAGAAGTTTTCAAGTCAAAAACAATCGTCGTCGGGTCGCCGACAATAAACAGAAGCATCCTCCATTCAGTCGCCGGGTTTATCCATCTGATGAAGGAAATGAAATTTAAAAACAAAAAAGCCGCGGCCTTCGGGTGCTATGGCTGGAGCGGTGAATCTGTCGGCGAGATCAATGAACTTCTGAAGAGCGCCGGTTTTACAGTCATTGGCGAGAGCTTCAAAAACCTGTGGAATCCCGATGAGGACGCAAAGCAGCGCGCCTTTGAATTCGGCAAAAATATCGCCGGTGCATAATGAATGCCAGCCGGCTATGAGCGTGTATTCTTCAGAGCCCAAAAAACGGACTGTCCAGGACAGTCCGTTTTTTGTCTTATTTTTACGCGCCGCTGAAACAGGCGATCAAATCTTCAAGGCGGTCTGTGGAGCTTTCAAGCTCCGTATTCAGCATATTGATAATAACGCCGACCTGCTGCTTTACCGGCAAATCATCGATTTCAGCCACCAGCGTCCGCCCCTCCGAGACAAGCGCCGCCTGTTCGTTGATAACGGCTATTATGTCGCGGATGATGACCGCAGCGCACAACCCTGCCTGTGTTTCGGTTTTTTTCTTTTTTATCAATTCGTCCCGGTGATCCCCGTTATCCCTGTCAATCTTCAACAATAATCACCCAAGCTTTCACCAACGTTTATTCACATCCAAATAAATGCGGCGTATATGTAGTTTAACCAACCTACCATCATATGCCATATTACTTTACGCGACGCTTTGTGTTGGTTTATGTTGCTTTTTGTTGAAAATTGTAATATTATGATAAAAATTGTTATTTGACTGGAGAAGCGTAATGGAGAAGCAACTGTCGATTCTGCTGGTCGAAGACGATCAGGCCGCCTGCAGGAGCTTTATTGATTATGTTGACGAGTTGGATGATATCTGCCTGGTGGGCGTTACGAATAACTCCTCAAAAGCAATCGAGTATATTAAAGACTGCCTGCCGGACGCCATCATACTGGATCTGGAGCTTCATCACGGCAGCGGTAACGGGCTGCTTGTTCTGCAGGAGCTGAAGCATTTGTTGCCCGACAAGTACCCGTATGTACTGATAACCACCAACAATACCAGCTTTTTGACCTACGAGACGGCACGCCAGCTGGGCGCCGACTTCATCATGTCGAAGCACCAGACGGATTATTCCATAAAAAACGTCGTCGACTTTTTGCAGATGATGAAACCGATTATACACAGCAGGCACCAGGCCGCGTCAAAGGATCACGCCACAACAGAATCTCCCGAACAGAGAAACAGACGAATCATACTGCGGATAACCTCGGAGCTCAATAATGTGGGCATCAGCCCGAAGGCCGTCGGTTATCAGTATCTCATCGACGCCATCGGGCTGATCATCAGGCAGCCCATGCAGAACCTGTGCACTGTCATCGGCCAGAAATACGGCAAGACCGAATCCAGCGTGGAGCGCGCCATGCAAAACGCCATCAATAAGGCCTGGCGCACCACAGACATCGACGATCTGCTGCAAAATTATACCGCCAGGATCAGCTCAGACAAAGGCGTGCCGACCCTGACGGAATTTATTTATTATTACGCTAACAAGATCAAGACGGAGTACTAAACAAGCCGCCTCTGATTAAGTTTAGAAAAAAATACATAAATTCATTCCACATTCAGCGTCCCCCCTTTTTATTTATTTGACATTTTCAGTCTAGGGGTTCCTCTCAGAAGACTCTGTTAGTTCTCGTTTTGTTTTTTTGTTTGATATTCTTACTTTATGTAAAGAAGGTTGAACTGATATGCTGATGTCATTTATAAAGACCTACGTCATATTGGCATGCAGCTTTTATATCTATATAAAGCTGCTGCGTATCACTTTAACAAAAAAACATTTTTTTTGTTTTCTGCCGTTTTCTTTGCTGTTTACGCCATGCATATACTTACTGGGAACGTATACCGGACCGTTGAGTATCTTTATCGTCGTTTTGATATCGTCTGTTTTTGTCAAGCTAATTTTTAAAGAACGATTAACTCTGGTCTTTAACGTTTCTGTCATATCCTTCGGTATTGCCTACTTGGCATTTTTCTTCGCGGCTGCTCTGGTCTCTGCTATTAAAGTATTCATTTTAAGGCATGGAACAGAAATATTTCTTTACGATATCATTGCTGTAAGTTTAGTAGAGTCGTTATTTATATATATATTGTTTAAAACTAGGCGTTTGAAAAACGGTATGCCATCCTTAATGAAGAACAGCTCCAGCGACATCGGCATGTATCTCAGTATAACCTTGCTGCTGGCGGGTTCTTCTCTCAACATGGGTCAGCAATACGAGATTGTTTATACTATTCCATTTATTTGCGGCCTGATCTGCGGCATCACCGTCATCTTTTGGTGGCGGAGCAGGCTGACGAAGAAATATATCGAGGATGTCAAAGCGCGGGAAATGGAGGCGCTGCAGAAAACCATACTGGAGAAGGATGAAGAGATTGGGCGGCTGACGCGGCACAACGAGGAGCTGTCAAAAATCATCCATAAGGACAATAAGCTGATCCCCGCTATGGAGCTGGCTGTCCGGGAGTATCTGATGTCCGCCGGGGAGGACGGAGACGAACCGCTGAAGCGTAAAGCCCGGGAACTGGCGGAGAGTTTAGAAGCGATCTCACGGGAACGGGCGGGGATCGTCAAAAGCTATGAAGCCATGAGCAAAAGCCTTCCGCCGACAGACGTTTTATCGGTCGATTCCCTGATGGCGTACATGCTGCAAAAGGCGAAGGCGGAAGAAATCGGTTTCGACCTGACCGTCTCGGCCAGTGTCAAATATCTGATCGGGAACATCATTTCTGAATCAGACTTGAACACTTTGCTGGCGGATTTGATCGATAATGCGATTATCGCATCCAAACAGCGGGAAATAAAGAATATCTTAGTATCCGTCGGCATTTGCGACGGTTTTTACCGCATTGATGTCTTTGACAGCGGCGAGCCTTTTACAGCGGAAACAATCGCCGGTCTCGGACTGGAGAGGACAACGACGCATATGAATGACGGCGGCAGCGGGATCGGTCTGATGACGGTCTTTCAAATACTGGCGAAATATCAGGCCAGCTTTGAAATTGATGAAAACCTGAACAACAATCTGTTTACAAAAAAAGTGTCGGTATGCTTTGATACTCTGGGGCAATCCAGGCTGCTGACAAGCCGCGACATTCAGCCGCTGCTGTCGGCTCTGCGGCCTGATATCATCTTTATAAATTAAACCCATAAAACACGGGTTCATCTTTTCGCTTTAATTCATATCTCCTCGCGGAGCACGAATTGTCTAATTCAACGAATCAGCCGTCTTAAATGTCACAAACGTTACATACGTTTTGTGCATTTTTTAAAATATTTTCGCTCTTTTTTGGTCATTATTTTCATTTTTCTTTTGCTTTTTTTGTATGCTTGGTTTAAAATATGGGTTGTGTTACGGATACTAACATGAGGATAAATTTAGGAGTGATGTGAAAATCATGGAAAACCTCTACTGGGTTAGCTTTGCAGCGAGCGTTATCGCCCTGATATTCGTTCTGATCCAAAGCAAAAAGGTACTTGCCTTCCCCGAGGGTAACGAATTGATGCAGAAAATCTCGAGAGCAATTCGAACGGGCGCCTCTGCGTTCCTCAGGCGGCAATACAAGACCGTCAGCATCTTCTTCATCATCTTGTTCGTCATACTTTGCGTCATGGCGGCATTTGACTTGCTGACATGGTATGTGCCGTTCGCGTTTATTACAGGCGGCTTTTTCTCCGCTCTGTCGGGCTTCATCGGCATGCGCATCGCAACCCGGGCCAACTGCCGTACCGCGGCTGCCGCGCAGGAGGGTCTCAACCGCGGCCTGCGCATTGCCTTTTCCGCAGGTACCGTCATGGGCTTTACGGTTGTCGGCCTTGCTCTTTTTGATATATCACTGTGGTACGCTCTATTAAAGCTGGTCTTCAATGAATCGCTTGAAACCATTACATCGGCGATGATTACCTTCGGCATGGGTGCTTCCTCGATGGCGCTCTTCGCCCGTGTGGGCGGCGGCATCTTTACAAAGGGTGCCGATGTGGGCGCTGATCTTGTGGGCAAGGTCGAAGCCGGCATCCCTGAGGACGACCCCCGCAATCCCGCCGTTATCGCTGATAACGTCGGTGATAACGTCGGCGATGTGGCTGGTATGGGCGCCGACCTCTACGAGTCTTATGTCGGCTCCATCGTCAGCACCTGCGCTCTGGGCGTACTCGCCTTCAACCAAATCGCGTCGGTCGACCGCGCCAACGCCGTAGCGATACCTCTCATTATGGCGGCTGTCGGCGTCATCTGCTCCATCATCGGCACCTTCCTGGTAAAAACGAAAGAAAACGCCGACCAGAAAGCCCTTTTGAATGCCCTGCGGCGCGGCACCAACTTCTCCGCCATATCGGTCGCCGTCATTTCCTTCTTTGCCGTATGGCTTGTTCTGGGCATTGAATTTTACGGCGTATGGCTTGCCATCATCGCTGGCCTCTTCTCCGGTGTCCTGATCGGCTTCTTTACCGAATATTTTACATCAGATACCTATAAGCCAACACAAAGGCTGGCTGCATCTTCCGAGACCGGCTCGGCAACCATCATCATCAACGGTGTCGGTTTGGGAATGCTTTCCACCGCCCTGCCGGTGATTATTGTCGGCGCAGCCATAATTGTCGCTTATTTCTGCTCCACGATCGGCAACCCCGGTAATGTGCAGCTGGGTCTGTATGGCATCTCCCTGGCTGCTGTCGGTATGCTCTCCACCCTAGGCATCACCCTTTCCACCGACGCCTACGGCCCTGTGGCCGACAACGCCGGAGGCATCGCGCAAATGGCGAATCTTCCGGAAGAAGTCCGCCAGCGTACGGATGCCCTCGACTCACTCGGCAATACGACCGCCGCTACCGGCAAGGGCTTTGCCATCGGTTCCGCGGCTCTGACTGCGCTGGCCCTCATTGCCAACTTCGTTGAAAGAATGGACGCCACCGGCGGAAAATACAGCCTTTCCCTGATGGACCCGAAGGTTCTTGTGGGCGTCTTTATCGGCGTCTGCCTGCCCTTCGTATTCTCCGCGCTGACCATGAACGCCGTCGGCCGCGCGGCCCATAGTGTTGTGATTGAGGTCAGAAGGCAGTTCCGTGAAATTACGGGCTTGATGCAAGGAAAAGCAGAGGCGGACTATGCCAAATGCGTTGACATCTGCTCCAAAGCAAGCCTCAAGGAAATGATTGTCCCAACCCTGCTGGCAATCGTATCCCCCATCGCTGTCGGCATTCTGCTGGGCGGTTCTGGCGTCATCGGACTGCTCTGCGGGTCAACCGCCGCCGGCTTCATTCTGGCCATTTTCATGGCAAACTCCGGAGGCGCCTGGGATAACGCCAAGAAATACATTGAGTCGGGCAAGCACGGCGGCAAGGGTTCCGATCAGCATAAAGCCACTGTCGTGGGTGACACCGTCGGCGACCCGTTCAAAGACACAGCCGGCCCGTCCATCAATATCCTCATCAAGCTTCTTTCCATGGTTGCCATCGTTTTCGCAGGTCTCATCGCCAGCGTCAACCTCTTCTAAGTCAATAAACAGCATCGGGCAGAGTATCGTCAGGTACTCTGCTCTTTTTGTTATGATATATTGAAATATGTCGCTCAAACGACTATAATATGTCATAATATGAAATAACAGGGCGGTCCGGTGATGGAATACATATCTGTTTCTGAGGCATCAAAAAAATGGGGTGTTTCCCTCCGGCAGGTCCAGCGGCTTCTGGCCGTGGGGCGGATACCCTCGGCGCATAAATACGGGCGGTCGTGGATGATCCCGCGGGACGCGGAGAAGCCTCCGGATCCGCGATGGGAGACGGCTCCGCCGCAAAAATCTCTACCGGCGGAGCTGGCGCTGGCGACGGCCGCCGTGAGCGTGATCGCTCCGGAGATGGCCCCCGACTGGCTCAAGGACGGG